>VFZW01000146.1 GCA_016871055.1 Acidobacteriota bacterium | reverse complement strand
AATTCGAAGGGCGGGTCCATTTCCACTTCACTCCAACTTCAGCCAGCTGGCTCAATAAAGTGGAAATCTGGTTCGGACTGCTGACACGGAAGACTCTGCGAGGAGCGAGTTTCTCGTCTAAAGATCAGTTGCGCTCCGCCATCGAGTCTTTCGTCGCTAGAACCAATGCGAACCCCAAACCGTTTCACTGGCGCAAACGCGAAGTCCGAGGTAGCCAACTCCGCAATACGATTATTACCTTATGCAACTAAGCGCTAGATCGTCTCGCCGAAAGATGGGATCACGCGCGCGCGAGGTTGTCGGAAGCCGTCGAAGCATTCCGTTCGACGGCTGCGAACGCGGTGGATCTGTCGCTGGCCCTTTCAGCGTTGGCGGCCGTCGAGATGCGGTCGGGGAATCTACAACGTGCGCTCGATCTCTTGAAAGAAGCGCAACAACTCGTGGAGGCGGAACGCACTGGACTGACCGGCGAACTTCGGGCCGCGCTGCGCGCATCCCGAACGGAGCTGTAAGCGATGGAAATCGACGCGTTGATGCAACTGCACCGGATCGATTCCAGTGCCGGATTCGATTCTCGGGCGCTTACCGCCAGCGAGCGTTCGCGCGCGCGCGGTCTGATCGAAACGATCGCCGATGTGCGCCTCGACCTGCGGGATCGAATGACCGCCGAACAGTTACGCCAAGAGTCCGAACTGCTCGCCAAGATCGCGGAAGCCCGATCAAAAAAGACGGAGGCCGCCGTGGACAAAGCGGAGCGCGAATTGGAGATCCACCAAATCGCGGCGCGAAGCGCGGCGGTGGGCGCCTTCGCGAAATCGCAATATGACAGAGCGTTGCGAGCCGACCAGATGAAACTCGACGACGGCCACGCCTTGGTGGAGTACGCACTGAGAGAAACGAGATCGTACGTGTTCGCGCTCACGCCGGCAGGATTAACGACAGCTGAATTGCCGGGGCAAGCGGAGTTCGCGAAAGAAGTGACCTCATACCGGCAAGAATTGGCCGGCCAGTGACCGAACTGACGGCCGCGACAGCGGCGGCGCGGTGGGCCGCGCCAAGCAGGCGGATGTACAAGTTGTTGATCGGACCTGTTGAAAAGGCGTTGGAACGTAGCAACACGCTGGTCGTCGCTCCGGACCGAGCCCTGGCTTTTGCGCCCTTCGAAACGCTCACCGCCGCCACGCCTCTGATCGAAAAGTTCGCGATCGAATATGTTCCTTCAGCCACCGCGCTGGCGGAACTACGGAACCGGGCGAACCGGACCGACAAAGGCGGCGCGCTGCTGGCGCTGGGCGATCCGGCCTACACGCGAGCCGGCGGCGCGAGCGAGCGCCGAACCGCGTGGACGCCGCTGCCAAACACTCGGGATGAAGTGCTCGGTATCGGCGGACTTTTCGCACCGGAGAAACGTAGGATTTTCGTCGGTACGGCGGCCAGCGAGCGGCAACTCAATGCGGAGGATCTTCACGCCGTTCGTTATCTGCACATCGCGGCGCACGGCTACGTCGACGAGGGTCTTCCGGCGCGAAGCGGGCTGGCGCTTTCGGATGGCGTATTGGAAGTCGCCGAAATTCTAAGGCTGCGGCTGCGCGCCGAGATGGTAACTCTATCGGCGTGCCGCAGCGGCCTTGGCCAGACGCTGGCTGGAGAAGGCGTAATGGGGCTGTCCCGCGCGTTCCTCTTCGCGGGCGCGCGGAGCGCGGTCGTCAGTCTGTGGAACGTCAGCGACGCGGCGACCGCGGATTTGATGAAGACGTTCTACTCCAATTTGAACCGCGGCCAACCACCGGCGCACGCGCTGCGCAAAGCGAGACTTCGCCTGGCGAAAGGTCCGCGTCGGGCGCGGCGGTATCCCTACTTCTGGGCGCCATTCATCTTCATCGGCGCGCCAGAATAACGGGCTACAAGCTCACGCGCGGCGGCTGGCCATTGCGGGAATGCGAAGGCAAAGCCTTCACGCAGCAGGCGAGTCGGTACAACCCGGCGGCTCTTCAAAATCAACTCGCTCTCCGTGCGCAGGAAAAACGCGCCGAGCTCAATCATCCAGCGCGAAGCCGGCAATCCAAAACCGATTCCCCAGGCCCGGCGCAGTTCGCGCATGAACTCCGAGTTCGGCAGCGGATTCGGCGACGCTAAGTTGACTACGCAGTCCATGTCATCACGCGCGAGCAGCAGATCGATCGCCGCGCAAAAATCACGTTCATGAATCCAGGACATGTATTGTTCGCCGCTTCCGGCGGCGCCGCCGAGTCCGAACCGTACCAACCGCAACAGCACCTCGAACACGCCGCCTTGATCGGGGCTCATCACCATCGCGCTGTGCAGCGCCACTTTCCGCGTCGCCGGCGTATCGCAACCGAAGAAAGCCGCTTCCCACTTGGTGGCGACATCAATCCAGAAGTGCCACGTGTCCGGCGCATCGGCAGCCTCGCCGATCTCGCCGTTCCACTCATCCATCGCTTTGTCGAACGAGTTGCGGTAGATCGTCGCCGTCGAAGAATTCAACCACACCCGCGGCGGCCTCGCACAACCGGCAATGGCGCGGCCGATCCACTCCGTCGTCTGCACGCGCGAATCGATGATGGCGCGGCGGTTCTCCGGTGTATAACGGCAGTCGACGCTGCGGCCGGCGAGATTGATAACCGCATCAGCGCCTTCGAGCGCGGTTGCATCCCATCCCGTCGCCCGCGACAACACACGCACATCGCGAAAGTGCCGGGCCAGCATGCGTCCGATCTGTCCGCTGCCGCCGGCGAGCACGATCATGGCACGTAGACGCGAAGGAGTGTAAGTGCGCCGCTGACGGCATAGCCGCCAAGCGCCGCGGGCACAAGCCAGCAGTCGCCCGCACGCACGGGATGGTCGCCGATTGCGCCCGCGCCTTCGGTGACGATCAGCAGGTGAAATCGATCGGGATCGGAGGCCGTTTCAAAGCGGCCTTCGACAGAGTGTCGTTCAGTCACGAAGTAGGGACAATCGACGAGCCTGTTCCCGTTAACTTCCACCGGCCCTGGGTGCGGACCAAGTTCGGCGACGGCCATCGATTCCTCGATATGCAACGGCCGCGGGCGGTCGTAATCCCACAATCGATACGTCACATCGGAGTTCTGTTGAATCTCGCAAATGACCAACCCGGCGCCAACGGCGTGCACCGTTTTCGCGGGCGTGAAGTAGGTCTCGCCCGCTTGCGCCGGCCACCACTGCACCAAGGTCTCCAGCGACTTGTCCGCCAGCGCCGCGCGCACCTCGGCGGCTTCGAACTGCCGCGTGAATCCGGCCGCGATCGTTGCGCCCGGATCGGCGCGCAGCACGTACCACATCTCGGTTTTGCCTGGCGACTTCTCATGAATCTCCGCATAAGCATCGTCGGGATGCACTTGCAGAGAAAGCTTGGCCGACGTAAAGAGGAACTTCACCAGAATCGGAAACCGGCCGCCGAAAGCGGGCTTCACTTTGTGACCCAGTAAAGCCGCCCCGTCGCGATCCATCAACTCGCGAAGCGGCAGCCCCTCGGAGGTTCCACAGTCGTCCGAAGTCATCCAAACTTCGCCGAAGGGATCCTTCTCGCGCGGAGGCGGCGCGGGGAACCACGGCGACAAGTCCGCGGCGCCCCACGTGCGCTCGACAAATTTCGGCTCAAGCCGGACGAGTGTCATCCAAGCGATTCGATGTATTTGTGCATGCGGTCGAGCCCCCGTTCGAGCTCGTGCATCGAGGTGGCGTAGCTGATGCGAACGTGTTTATCTGTGCCGAACGCCTCGCCAGGAACAACCGCCACGTAAGCGTCGGTCAGCAACTTTTCGCAGAACTGCATCGGTGTGTTGATGCCGCCTCGGCCAAGCACGCCGCTCAAATTCGGATAAACGTAGAACGCGCCCTGCGGCACTTGCAACGAAACACCCGGGATCTGCCGCATGCGGTTAACGACGAAGTCGCGCCGCTCGCGGAAGGCCGCCAGCATCGTCGTAACCGAGTCCTGCGGTCCGCGCAACGCTTCGACTGACGCCTTCTGCGCGATCGATGTCGGGTTCGACGTAGAGTGGCTCTGCAGCTTCATCATCGCCGAAGCCACCTGCGCCGGCGCGAGCGCGAAGCCAATACGCCATCCGGTCATCGAGTAGGTCTTCGACAGCGAACCGGCCACGATCACGTTGTCCTTGGCACCCGGTTGCGCCGCGATCGAAAAGGGCTCGGCGTCATAGAGGAACCGGCAATAACATTCGTCGGTCATCAGCCAGATGCCGCGCTCTTTGGTGAGTTCGAAGATCTTGATGAACTCGGAGTTCGGCAATACGGCGCCGCTGGGATTCGAAGGCGAGTTGATGAGCACCATCTTCGTCTTCGGCGTCAGCGCTTTTTCGATCATCGCCGCGGTAAGGTTGAAACCATCGGCCTCATTGGTCTCCACGAACACGCACTTGCCATAGGCGTAATTGACTACGTCCTTGTATGTGACCCAGTAAGGCACGGGAATGATGACTTCATCGCCGGGGTTGATGACCGCCTGCATCGCGTTGAAACACACGTGTTTGCCGCCGACGCTGACGACGGTCTCGGCCGCCGTGTAATTGGTGCCGTAGTCGATGCGGTGCCGGTCGACAATAGCCTGCTTCAGATCCTGCGTGCCACCCGCGGGCGTGTACTTCGTGAAGTTCTTGTTGATCGCGTCGATCGCGGCTTGCTTGATGTTGTCCGGTGTCGGGAAATCGGGCTCACCGGCGCCGAAATCGACGACGTCGATGCCCTCGCGCCGCATGCGATCCGCATCGGCGGCGACCTTCATCGTCGATGAAACCGTAATCGTCGCCATTCGGTCGGCGACTGCGAGAGAAACAGCTTGTGCTGAAGTACTCATCTTTCTATTACACCTTACTTGGATTTTCGAATCGCGCCGCCAAGCGCGATTCCACAAAATTCGGAACGATTCCGGAGATGTTGCCGCCGAGCCGCGCGATCTCCTTGACAAGCCGCGAACTGATGAACGAATTCTCTTCGGCCGCTAGCAGGAACATCGTTTCGATCTCTGGCCGCATACGCCGGTTCATCGACGCCATCTGGAGTTCGTATTCGTAGTCCGAGATCGCGCGGATTCCGCGCACGATCACACGCGCGCCGCGGTTGGCCGCGTATTCGGCCAGCAACCCGCTAAAGCTGCCGACCTCGACGTTGTCCATCTCCACGCACGCCTCGCGCAGCATTTCCATGCGTTCTTCAACCGAGAACAGCGGATGTTTCTGATCGTTGTTGAGCACGGCGACGATCAGCTTGCCGGCGATGCGCCGCGCGCGGCGAATCAGGTCCAGATGCCCGTTAGTAAGCGGATCAAAAGACCCGGGATAAATGGCGACAACGCTGTCGGTGCTCGCGGATGGCAAGACCCATTGTATCAGCGCTTGCCCAACCACTGTCTGACTTCCGATAGGCGCGCGGCGGCCTCGCCACCGCTGGTTGAACCAGCGACATAACTGCCGTAAAGGTCTTCAACCTGTTCCATTTGCCAGGCGCGCCCGGCCTCGGTGGATAGTTCGCATCTTTGGAGGTCGTGCGCGATCTGCGAGTCCCGCGGGCACTCCGCGGGAAACGGCATCTTGTCGATCTGGCCCAAATATTCGGTGGCGGCCGCCAGATCGCCGCTATCGGCCAGCGCGGCGGCGTGCTGAATGGCGAGCTTGTACAGGTCCCAGTCCATCTTGGCGATTTGAATCGGCGGCGGATTCGCCGGCCGCGGAACGCTCGACGCGGCGGGCTGCGCGACCGGAAGCTTGGGCGCGGGAGGCACCGGCTGCTTCTTATCTTCGCCGGGTACCGCAAAGTACTCGCGCAATCGGCCCTTCCGCGGCTCAACGCCGTTAAGTGGAATCTCAATGCCGGGCCCGTGCAGCGTCGGCAATAACTTCGGCCCACGCAGCGTGACGTATTCAAAGACGAACTCCTCGCCCTCGCGGTACACATGGCCATTCGCGTCTTGAAACGTGCGGATGACACGGACGCGTGTTCCGGGCATGAGGTGATCGATCTGTTTGAAGCGTTGACCGTCCATATACAAATATGCGCCAACTGGACTCGATTCTACTCAGAATCAATCACCCAAAGATCAGCAAATCGCCGGCGCGCACTTCCTGGCCAGGCGCGCTCAACATTTCAACGCGCTCGTCTTCACCGTATTCGACAATAGATCGATAGTGGTCATCAACGGGATCGCGGTGAATCACGATCCGGCGGCCGGTGATATCCAACACCCAATACTCTGGAATCTCCGAACGCGCGTAGAGACCGGCCTTTAGGCCAAGGTCGATTCGCTGACTGGAGTAAGCGACCTCCCCGACGAATCGTATTTGACGAGGACGAGGCGGGCCGGATCGTCTGTCGTAGTCGCTCGTCGTGACGATGGCATCTGGCTCCGGGTCACTGGTCGAGAAGTCACAAGGCACAGGATCGATCGCGATTTCTTGTCTAACGCAATCGTAGCCATGAACCCTCCGCAACCACCTCACAAGTTCCTCGACGGTCATCGAATGCCAGTGGCCTTTGCTCATCTTCGGTATCAAACTCCCTTCCAGGAGTTCGAACCTCTCCAAATCGATAGAGCCTGCGCGCCCCAGCGCCGCACACTCTTCGCGCGTCAATCGCGGTTTGGTATCCTCGCCGACAAGCTCCAGCGGATCGAGTACAACCGGCATGGTTTCATTATGCCCTAACGCCGATTGCCGTTCGCAGCGCCAGTCGCTGCACGCCGCCGTATGCCGCCAACCCTTCGCACGCGGCCAGGAGCTTCAAGTCCGTTAGGAATCCATCCCTCACAACAACAGGCCCGAGCGACTCCATCACATGCGGCCACAGCGCGCCCGATGCAACTTCATCGTCATCGGTGACGGCAACCTCGCGCAGCCCGGCCGCGGCGAACATCCCCTCCAAACGATCCGCCAACAAGTTGTCCCAACCGTTAGCCTCGCGCCAACGCAAAAACGCCCGCCAAAAGTGCTGAAACGACGGCGGCGCTTCCGGGTCCCACTCATTCCGCTCATGCGCGTAGTCGAGCACCACAACTCTCCCGCCGGGTCTGGTCAATTCCACCATCTTCGCCAGCGCGCGTTCGGGCGACGCGATCCACTGCAACACCCGCGCGGCCGTAACAACGTCGAACTGCCGCCCCGGTGCGTAGTCGAAAATATCGCTCACGACGAAGCCGTCCTCCGCCGGCACAAGCGACGCATCGCGATCAATGCCGGTAGCATCGCCGGTCACCGCGCGAATGCCCCGCGTGATCGCCCCAGTCCCGCAACCCACATCTAAAACGGAAACGCCCGGCCGCAAGAGTGCAGCCAGGCGTTTGTGATCCTTCTCCAGCGTCCGCTCGTTCAATACCCGAGGATCGGACTGATGCCGCATTACACGACGTCCGCGTAGACTTCCATCAGCTTTCGCAGTTCGGCCAATTCCGCGTCGTTGATGTTGACCAGCGGCGGACGCACAGGCCCAGCCGGATGGCCGAGAATCTCCATCGCCGACTTCATCATCGCCACTTCATAACCCTTCGAACGGTCGCGCAGCGCATAAAGCGGGTGCACGTACTTCTTCATGATATCGGCGAGGCCCTTGAAATCGCCCTTCAATCCGAGCTCCGCGATCTTCAACGACAGCTTCGGCGCGATGTTCGAAATCGACGACGTGTACGCCTGACAACCGATTGAAAAATACCCCGGTGCGCAGTCGTCGCCGATGCCGCCGACCCACGCCACCCGGTCGCCCACTTCGAGAATGATCCGCTGATACTTCCGAATATCGCCCTGCCCGTCTTTCCACATCAGCAGCGACGGCACGCGATCAAGCAGCCGCTTCACCTGCGCGGGCGTGAACGCCGCCCAATCGCGTGTGTAGAACGACAACGGCAACCCGCACGACCGGCCGATCGCTTCGAAATACTCGATCAATCCGGCCTCCGGCGCGTTGATGTAATAAGGCGGCATCACCAGCAACGCCGCCGCGCCGGCCTTCTCCATCTCACGGGCCATATGACATGCGATCGCCGTGTTGAAGCCCACGCCGGCAACAACCGGCATGCGGCCGTTGATCGCCTTCACCGCCACGCGAACCGTTTCAATCGATTCATCCGGCATCATCGAATAGACTTCGCCCGTGCCGCCCGCGATCACCTGTGAGCAGAACGGAAAGCCCGCCATCCAGTCGCAGTTCTTCTCAAGCGCCGCGAGGTCCAGCGAGAGGTCTTTTTTGAACGGCGTAATCGGAAAACCAAAACAGCCGTGAAATGTTTTTTTCGGATCGAGCATTTTCTGTATCACCAGCGAGGAAGAATTCGTTTCCAGTTCGGGTCGACGTGTTTGCGCATTTCCGCTTCGTCGTCCCGTTTGCGGTAGGGAAGTTTCTTGTAGCGCTCTTCGCCGCGCGCCACTTGATCATAGTCCAACTCGACGCCAAGGCCTGGCTTATCGGTAATCACAACGCAGCCTTCCTCAAACTGCACGCGTCCGCCGACGACAACTTCATCAACCGAAGTCTGCCACGGATAGTGTGTGTCGCAGGCGTAGGTCAGAGCCGGGCAAACCGCCGCCGCGTGTGTCATCGTCATCAGACTCACGCCAAGGTGATTGTTCGAGTGCATCGACATGCCGAGCCCCAGCACTTCGCACAGATCCGACAACTTCTGTTGCGCGCGAATGCCGCCCCAGTAATGCGGATCGGAGAGAATGATCTGCACGCCGTCGGTCTCTTTAGCGACGGGCACGTGAGCAAAACAGGTCGTCGCAACGTTGGAGGCCAGCGGCGTGTCGTTGCCGTTGGCCAGCAACCGGCGCCGCACTTCAGCCATGCCTTCAATCGCCGCGCAAGGATCTTCGAGATACCCGCCGTCGGACAACTCGTCCCTCAACGATTCGCCGACATGCACGGACGTATCGATGCTCCACGCGCAATTCGGATCGATTCGCAGCGGATACTTCGGGCCGAACTCCTGCCGCAGCGCGCGAATCGCGGCGATCTCTTCATCGGGAGGCAGAACCCCGCCTTTGAGTTTGATCTCCTTGAAGCCGTACTGCGCGATCATCTGCTTGCAAGAACGAACAACCGCTTCGGGCGTGAGGATCTCGCCGTACTCGTCCTCGCGAGCGTCCTCGCCCATACCGCCGCCGCCAGCGTGTTTATAAAACAGATACGCCGAATAAGGCACGCGGTCGCGGCACCGCCCGCCCACCAAATCGCACAGCGGCCGCCCGATGGCTTTCCCGATGGCGTCGAGACAAGCGACCTCAATCGCCGCGAACGTCCGCGCGTGTGTATCGAGCGGATTCTCGCCGGGCACCAGCCACGTCTGCGAACGCGCGCCGCCGGCCGCCTCCACCGCCT
Organism: Acidobacteriota bacterium; assembly: GCA_016871055.1. Classification (GTDB taxonomy): domain Bacteria; phylum Acidobacteriota; class Terriglobia; order Bryobacterales; family Bryobacteraceae. Next base: position 5,080 of record VFZW01000146.1, on the reverse strand, counting down.
GCGCGTTGATGTACTGACGGAACGCGGTCAACTGAAACGGGTCCATGCCCTCGACGCGCGATCGAACCGATTCGAGCGCCGCCACGGGACCATCGCCGCCGTAGGTCTCGCTAATGCCTGTAATGCCGTCGGTAGTGACGACTTCAACGATCGTGCGCAGCGCGTATGGCGCGTGCAGACCGTAGGATGAACGCAGCGGCCCATCGGCAACCGCGATCGGATGCAGCTTCAGTTGTTTGATTTTCACGGAAGGAAAAGGAGGACGGCGGGGGAGGAACTACTTGCGCATGCCGCGCTTGAGACTCTTCAACTTTTGCTGCCGGCGCTTCTTCGCGTTGCGCTTCGGCTTCTTGATGATGAATGTGCCGCTGCCGATGTATTCGGCGCTGTAGAGATTGCTGTCGTTTGCCAAGAAAAACTCCTGTTCTCCAGTGTAACGCAACTGTCAGTGCGACATCGCATAAACCACGTAGTTCACTCCGATTCGGATGCCGAGCGCGGAGAACTTCTCGGGATAACGCGGCTCGTCGGCCAGTTGCCACGAGTCGCCCAGATCGGAGTTGAATGCCATCGCGACCATGATGTGGCCCCTATCGTCGCGGACGACACGCCAGAACGCCGTATCGCCGTCGGCCCGGTAGGCGTGGCCGCGAGAGATCAGACTCCGATAATTGCCGACCTGATAGCGATCCTTAATGTCGAAGACCGTTTGAAAAATCGCGTCGCCATCCCGCAGGTCCTCGACCTCGCGATCGGGAAAAATCTTGCGAAGACCCTTTTGAAAGTTCTGCCACTCCTCGGTGCCGAAAAAGCTGTCACAAAACAGAAAGCCGCCGCGCTGCAGATAGTCGCGAATCTTGAGGGCCTGTTGATCGGTCAGTTTCCAATTGCCCGGCATCGAGACGTGCAGATACGGCCAATAATAAATATCGTCGCCATCGTCCGGATTAACGGGTTGTTCCACGCTGCGCACATCGACCCGCGTTAGCCGCCGGATCGCCGATGCAAAAAAGCGGTCGCCCTTCGGATAATCGATCGTCCAATTCGTCCGGCCCTGCAGCCAGTTGCCACCGCCACCGCGTCCAAATCCGCCGCGTCCGCCCGAAGGATACATCAACCGGCCGAGCACAAGTTCGGACTTGTTCGAATAGTCTGGCGGAAGCGGAGCGTCAGACGCGGCGCCCTCGGCGTTATCGTACACGCGGAACTCCCGCTGCGCCCAAACAGCGGCGCAAAGCGCGAATACAGCAATAGCGAAACCGCGCCGCATGATCTGCTTTCCAAGACGATACACCGTTTCACCCCGGTTACACCGTAAACTTGTACTAAGTGTTGACAAGACGGTCTTTCCTCGCGGCGCTCGCCGCATCGACGGGTCTGGCGGCGTCGCCGCGTTCCTACTGCGGTATTCGATTTCGCCGAATATTCAAGGGGCGCTCATCCCGCCGGTACTTATGGATTCACGGCGACGAGACCACGGCTCGCGATGTGTTGGAGTCGCACATGCAGCGGTACAAAGGCCGCGCGTGGCTGGTCGATAATCCCACGCGGACGATTCGCAACGGCAACATGCAGTACGACCCCAACCGTATGTTCACCGAACACGGGCTCGAACGGAATCTCGTTCGCCTGAATCCTTCGGCGAGCGAAGCGGACCGGAAACGCATTCACGCAGTCGTAGCGAAAACGCGCGAAAAATTCCTGCGCGAGTTGACGCCGCCGAAGAAGGGCCTGTTGATCGTCCTGCACAACAACTCACGTGGCTACAGCGTCACCGACGAAATCGAGATCTCGAACGCGACCTCGCTGGCGGCGCCGAACAACCCGAACGACTTCTTTCTCTGCACCGATCCGAAGGATTTCGAAATCCTCAAACGCTCGCCTTACAACGTCGTGCTGCAAAACGATGCCAGGGGCGAAGACGACGGATCGTTCTCTCGGCTCGCCGCCAAGCGCGGCATGCGCTACGTGAATCTCGAAACCGCGATCGGACGCTTGGAGCAACAGCGCGAAATGATGGAATGGCTTGAGAAGAATCTGCCGTGATGATTTCGATCGAACGAATCGAAGCTGCGGCGCGAGCGATCGATCCTGTCTTTTTGCACTCTCCTCAATTCTGGTGCGAGCCGCTCAACGTCTTTTTGAAGATCGAGACGATGAATCCAATTCGCTGCTTCAAAGGTCGCGGCTCCGATTGGCTGGTCCGGTCGCGCGCGGAGACAACGCCAATCGTCTGTGCGAGCGCGGGGAACTTCGGCCAGGCGATGGCGTACGCATGCCGGTCACGTCGGATAGATCTGACCGTGTTTGCCGGCGTGACGGCGAACGCCTTGAAGATCGAACGCATGCGCGCGCTTGGCGCAACGGTCGTTTTGCAAGGCGACGACTTCGACGCCGCCAAACTGGCCGCGCGCGCCCACGCGAACGAAAGCGGCGCCCGATTTCTGGAAGACGGCCTGGAACCGGAAACAGCCGAAGGCGCGGGAACGATGATGCTCGAACTCGCGCGCGAATCGATTGGCACACTGCTCGTCCCGCTCGGCAACGGCGCGCTTCTGGCCGGCATCGGCGCCGCCGCGCGCGCATTGCGGCCTTCGATGAAAATCGTCGCGGTGCAAGCCGCCGGCGCACCCGCCATGGCGGAATCATTGGCGCAAGGCCGGCAGATCGAACACGCAACGATGGCCACCATCGCCGACGGAATCGGCGTGCGGATTCCGATTCCCGAGATGCTCGCCACACTACCGGGCCTTTACGACGAGATCCTGCTCGTCCGCGAAGAGTCGATTCTGCGCGGCATGCGCCTGTTGCATGAACACGCCGGCATCGTCGCCGAGCCATCGGCGGCCGTCGGCATCGCGGCGATGATCGAAAACCCCGATCGCTTCAAGAGCCACCGCACGGGAACCATCATTTGCGGCGGAAATCTGACTCCGCAACAGATGAGGGACTGGCTCGCGTAGAATCGCTCTATGCGATTTGTGATGTTTGCCATTGGCGCGGCGCTGTTCGCGCAGACGCCGGGCTTTAATTACGACGAGTCGAAAGTAGGCGCCTACACCTTGCCCGATCCGCTGCGGTTCGCAAACGGCACGCCCGTTCGCAACGCCGACGATTGGCGCACGAAACGCCGCGCGGAAATCCTTCGCCTCTTCGAGAGCGAGGTCTACGGCAAGACGCCCACGCGGAAAATCAAACTTCGCAGCGAAGTGCTGGAACAATCGGCGAGCGCGCTCGGCGGCGCGGCAACGCGGCGTCAAGTGCGGCTCTGGTTCGGCGAAGCGGCCAACGCGCCGTTCGTCGATCTATTGATCTACCTGCCCAACAACGCTCCCCGGCCCGTGCCCGTTTTTCTCGGATTGAACTTCGCGGGCAATCACACCGTGAACGCCGATCCCGCGATTCGCGTGACCAAGTCGTGGATGCGGGAAACTGCCAACAATCATGTCGCCAGCGAAAAAGATCGCGGGCTGTCGGCGGGCCGATGGGAAGTGGAAAAGGTGATCGCACGCGGATATGGAACGGTGACGGCATACTACGGCGACATCGACCCCGACTTCGACGACGGCTTCCAAAACGGAGTGCATCCACTGTTCTACTCCGATGGCAAGACGAAACCGGCGGCCGATGAGTGGGGCACGATCGGTGCGTGGGCATGGGGCCTGAGCCGCGCGATGGACTACATCGAGACCGATCGCGACATCGACGCAAAACGTGTGGCGCTGCACGGGCACTCGCGGATTGGCAAGGCGGCGCTTTGGGCCGGCGCGCAGGACGAACGGTTCGCGATCGTGATATCGAACAACTCGGGCGAAGGCGGCGCGGCGCTCGCTCGGCGCGATTTCGGCGAGACGACCGCGCGCATCAACACGTCGTTCCCCCACTGGTTCGCCGGCAATTTCAAGAAGTACAATGGCAAGCCGCAGGAGATTCCGGTCGATCAACACATGCTGATGGCTTTGATTGCTCCTCGCCCCTTGTACGTCAACTCCGCCGTCGAAGATCAATGGGCCGATCCGCGCGGCGAATTCCTCGGCGCGCTCGGCGCCGATCCCGTGTACCGGTTGCTCGGAACCGAAGGACTTCCCGCGAAAGCGAGGCCCGGCATCGAGCAGCCTTCGATGGGCCGCATCGGTTATCACATCCGGAACGGCAAACACGACGTGACAATTTACGACTGGACGCAGTGGATGAACTTCGCCGATCGCGTGTGGAAGCGCGGCCTCGCGGGCAATTGGAATCTCGACGCCGGGAAGGGCAAGGTCTACTGGATCGGACTCGCGGACGATTTGAAATCGGGCTCATTCTTCGGCGCGACCGGCGGGCGCTTGGCGGAGATGAAAGACCTCGCCGTCAGCGGCGGCAGCTTGAAGTTCCGCGTCGAACGTATCTTCGAAACAACACCGCCCCGCCGCACCGAGGCCTTCGTTGAAGCGCGGCTCGAAGCCGAAAGACTCATCGGTTCGACACGCGTCGGCGAGCGCACGATCAAGTGGGAAGGCGGCCGCGCGCCGGTCCTCAATGAACACGACAATGGCAGCTGGAAGCGAGGCAAAACGGTGCGCGTGTTGGACTCGCTGCCCGCGGCCGAAGACTGGCAGCTCGACAAGGGTGTCCTGCGAAATCGCTCCGACAAAGCGAAGACGCGCTTCACAACCGAGCACTATCGCAACTTCGAACTACACGTCGAGTACAAGCTTCCGAAAGGCGGCAACAGCGGAATCGGCTTGCGAGATCACTACGAGGTTCAACTCGAAGACGATTTCGGCAAACCGGTTTCGTCCCACGGCAATGGCGCTGTGTATAGCCGCATCGCGCCCCGCGTGAATGCGTCGAAACCCGCGGGCCAGTGGCAGTCCATCGACATTCGCTTGATCGGCCGCGATGTCACGATTACGCTCAACGGCGTGAAGACCATCGATCGCGCAACAATCGGCGGCATCGCCGGCATGGCGGCGACAGTGCATGAAGACCGCGCCGGACCGATCGGACTACAAGGCGATCACGGCCCGGTCGAATTCCGCAACGTGACCATCACGCCGCTTACTTCTTCTTCTTCTTTGCCTTAGCACCAGTGCCA
>VFZW01000145.1 GCA_016871055.1 Acidobacteriota bacterium | reverse complement strand
TTCATGGCGTGTTTAGATACCCCCCCCTAAAACTTGCGGTGAGGTACGCACGGCTATGGCGCGGTCCTGTACAAAGGGTCGGAGAGATTCTTGGTACCCCTCCCCCCTTTGAGCACTACTCGCCCCGTCTCTCGGGCGAAGCAGCGCTTACCTCTTCTGAATATCAGGAACGAAATTCAGTCGTCAACAGTAAAGTGATTCGCCACCAAGGAGTTGCAGCGCGTGTGGGCGGATTGGGCAACGTCCTTATAGGGAAAGTAATTGTCGTCGTCTCAGGAGGACAACACGCGCAAAAACGGTGCCCACACTGCCCAAGCATTGGATCGCGTTGAGGATGAAGACCTAACCGTGGGCAGGCATCGAAATCCACACGGTGCCCATGGCTGCCCGTGCATCAAATGGGGTTTGGACTCCAGTTGGACTCCACAGGCGAGGAACTTGGCGGGCCAAGGCCCGTAAGTGTTTGAAAGGTTTTGGTGGACCTGAAGGGATTCGAACCCTTGACCTCTTCCATGCCATGGAAGCGCGCTCCCAACTGCGCCACAGGCCCACGTTCTCGATATTTCAGTTTAGCATAGAGGGAATACATGACGCGAGATCAAGCTTGGGAGACTGTCTGCGAGTTCGTACAGTCGGATGGGCTGCGGAAACACATGCTGGCGGTCGAGGCGTGCCTGGCTGCTTATGCGCGGAAGTTCGGCGAGGACGAAGAGAAGTGGGCCGTCACCGCGCTGCTTCACGATTTCGATTGGGAGATTCATCCGCAGGCGCCGGAACATCCGATGCACGGCGAAGCGATCTTGGCGGCGCGCGGCGTATCCGAAGAAATCCGGCGCGCGATTCTCTCGCATGCCAACTACAGCGGAGTGCCGCGCGAAACGCCGCTCGAAAAGTATCTGTTCGCCTGCGATGAACTCGCCGGCTTTCTGACGGCTTGCGCATTTGTGAAGCCGGGGCGGTCGATCGCCGAGGTCGAAGTGAAGTCGGTGCGAAAAAAGCTAAAGGACAAGGCGTTCGCGCGGGCGGTTAGCCGCGACGACGTTATAAACGGCGCGGCGGAAGCGGGCGTCGATCTCGACGAACACATCGCCTTCTGCATCGAAGCGATGAAAGCGCGCGCAACGGCGCTGGGTTTGGCGGGCGGCTGATAAGCTGGAAGGCGGAAGCCAATCTTGGCCGGTGCTGGGCCTGGTCTTCAAAACCAGCGTGTGGCGCGTATGCGTCACGGTGGGTTCGACTCCCACTGGCTTCCGCCAAACTGCCGTCACCGCCCCGCTTGCAACGCTCGCTTCGTGGCCTCCATCAACGCCAGCAGCGACTCTTTTGGCAGATCGCGCACGATCGGGTTGATCGCCCAGCCGAGGCCCATCGGCGTGTCGCGGGTGAGGCTCACCGAGCGGCATTCCATCCATAGGCCCTTGGGCGTTTCTTCGAGAATCCAGAATGTGTTCAAGCGCCACAGGAAGCCGTGATCGTGGCCGGGCGTGCGCTTTTGTCCTTGTCGATCTCGACGATTTCCGTCGCGACCGAGCGGCTGGCATAACGATTCGCCGCCGCTTTAACCGGCTCCACGCGATATCGCGCTTCAAGCGTGACTTCGATAACCTTCTTCTTCCGGATGCGATGAAAGCCATCGATGCCGGCGCTGTCGCGCTTGTCGACACGGCCTTCGAGCACTTCCGGATACACCGACGGATGGCGGTCGAAGCCTTCCAGAATCGCGATCGCTTGCGCCTTCTTCGCGCCGGGGACAAACGCTATCGCCGACCAGTCGTGGATCATCCCGTTGCCCGGAGTGTCCTTGCCCGCGGCATGCGGCGTGACACCCTCGGCTTGCGCCGATAGCGGCGAAACCGACGCCGCGCGGGCGCGCATGGCGCTCTCGACACCCTGAAAATAATGATCGAAAGCGGCGACTGTCTTCGGTTGAAGCGTAGCGATAAACTGCGCGGCCACGAACACCGTGGCGGAGAGAACCATACCTGCATGATAGACTCTCCCTTTCGCCTTCTGGTTGCATGCCCGATTTTCCTTTGTACAAATGGCTGCTCGGCGCCTTCTGCGCCTACAGCGTCGGAGTAGCCAAAACGGGCCTTCCGGGCTTCGGCATTTTGGCCGCGCCGGTATTTGTTCTGACCGTCGGCGACGCGCGGCTTTCGGCGGCGTGGCTGTTGCCTCTGCTGATTCTGGCCGACAGCTTCGCCGTAGTTTACTTCCGCCGGCACGCGGCGGCGGGCGCTCTGTTCTCTCTGCTTCCTTGGGTTGTGGCGGGGATGATCGTTGGCGCGGTGGTGTTGACGTACCCCGATTCGTTTATCCGTCCGGTGGTTGGATCAATCATCCTCTTGATGCTGCTCATTCATCTCTGGCGGCAGCGGCGGACAACGGAGGCGCCGCCCTCCGACTGGCGGCACGCGGGATTCTACGGCACGTCGGCGGGCTTCGCGACGATGGTGGCCAACGCGGCTGGGCCGATGATGAATTTGTACTTTTTGTCGCGAAAGCTGTCGCGTGAAGAGTTCGTAGCGACCGGCGCGTGGTTCTTTTTTGTCGTCAACCTGAGCAAAGTTCCGGTCTACATGCGCCTGGATTTATTCAGCAAGCAATCACTGCTGTTTAATCTGGCGCTGTCGCCGTTTGTGATCGCCGGCGCGCTGTCTGGCCGGAAGCTGCTGGCGATCCTGCCGGAGAAGGTGTTTATTAACTCGATTTTGGTGCTGGCGTTTGTGGCCACACTGCTGTTGTTTCTGCCAAAGTAGGGAGTACGAATGAAGATCCTGGCGGGTATTTTGTTGGCGATGCCGCTGCTGGCGCAATCGCCGATGACGCGGGAAGAACGGATGAAGTGGTTCGCGCACTCCACGTTCGGGAAGCGCAGCCTGCTCATCGGCGGCCCGTTCAGTTCGGGCTGGCGGACGTATCGCAACCGGCCCGTGGAATGGCATGGAACGATGGAAGGCTTCGGAAAGCGCTACGGGATGCGGCTCGTCAACAACTCGGTCACCAACGGCGTCGAAGGACTGACGGGCGCGGCATGGGGAGAGAATCCGCGTTATCAACGGCTCGGCAAGGGAGGCGCCGGAGCGCGCTTCGGCAACGCCGTGAAGCGCACCTTCGTGACCGATTATGAAGACGGCAAGACGCGCTTCGCGTTCGCGCGGGCGATGGGGATCACCACCGGCGCGTTCGTGCAGAATCGATGGATGCCCGACAGCGTGGCCACCAACCGCGCCGCGCTAAACCGGATCGGCGGCGGCTACCTCGGCCGTATGGTAGGCAATATTTTTCGAGAGTTTGGGCCGGATCTGAAAAAGGCCGTTAAACGGAAGTAGTTGGTTTTTCGGCGCCCGTCAGGCCCTGGTCCTCGGTCGCCAGATCGTACTTCGGATTGACTTGCGGCATCGCCGCGTTCACCGACTTCCGCCATGCCGCGAGCTTGGCTTGCAGCCGCCGGGCGCGCGAGGACTCTTTCGAAGCCAGATTGGAACGCTCGCTGGGATCGGCCTTTAAGTTGAATAGTTCGACGCGCATGTCCTCGTAGAACTCGATCAATTTCCAATCGCCCTCGCGAATGGCGCCGCTTGGCTTGCCACCTTGATTGGAATAGTGCGGATAGTGCCAATACAAGGCGCGATCGGCGATGTTCCGGCCGCGCAGAATGGGCGTCAGACTCACGCCGTCGGATTGTTGCTTCGCCGCGCCGGCGATATCGAGGATCGTTGCGTGGAGGTCGGGCGTGATCACGGGCGTTGAAGGCAGCGCGCCGTCACGGGTTACGCCGGGCCAGCGAATCAGCAGCGGCACGCGGATGCCGCCCTCGTACAAATGACCTTTGCCATTGCGCGCGGGGGAGTTGTCGGTAACCGGCTTCGGCGACTTGCCCTCGTAACGCAAACCGCCGTTGTCGGACGTAATGATCCAAACCGTGTCTTTGTCGAGGCCGAGGCTTGCGATCTTCGCTCGCAGCGCGCCGATTGAGTTGTCGAGCGTCTCCATCATCGCCGCGTAAATGGGATTGGCGTCGAGCTTCAGCGCTTCGATCTTCTTGCGATACTTTTCCGTTAACGCGGCCGGCGCCTGGATCGGCGTGTGCACGGTGTAGTGCGGCAGATAGAGGAGGAACGGCGCGGCGGCGTTGGCTTCGATGAACTTCCCGGCTTCGACGGTGAGACGATCGGTGAGCAGGTCGTCCTTGGTGCCGCCTTGCAGGTTCGTCATGTTGAACGGACCGAAGTATCCGGGCGGCGAGCCGCGCCGATCGCCGGCGACGTTGAGATCGAAGCCTTGATCGGTGGGCGTGAAGCCGTCCGATCCGAGGTGCCACTTCCCGACGCTCGCCGATTTGTAGCCGAGCGGCTTCAACGCTTCGGCCAGCGTTGTTTCGGCGAGCGGGAGCTGCTGTTCGAAATCGACGAAGAGCAGTTTCGACGCCGGCCACTGGCGGCGGCCGGGGATCCAATCGGTGATGTGGAGCCGCGCCGGATACTTGCCCGTCATCAACGACGCGCGCGTCGGCGAGCAGACACAACACGCCGCGTAGGCTTGCGTAAATCTTGCGCTTTCGGCGGCCAAACGGTCGATGTGCGGTGTCTCATGAAAAGGATGCCCGTAGCAACCCCAGTCGCGCCAGCCGAGGTCGTCGACCAGTACGACAATGAAATTGGGCTTGCGGCGCGGCTGCGCGGCGGCGGCGAGAGACGAGAAGAGGAAATTGCGGCGTGTCATCGTACCAATAGACACCGATGGTACGTCAGAATTGGAGAAGGATGAAAGTGAGCTGGCCACAACCGGTACGGCGCGCGGGGCGGTTTGTCCGCGATCGCGTTTGGCGTCCGTACTTCTTGTGGTGGGTGCGCGGGCTGATCGGTCTGTTTCCGTTAACGCGCATGGGCGTCGCATTTCTGGCGTTGTTCGCCGGCGCGGCGTGGCTGTATGGCGTTTTGTCGTGCGATCTCATCTTGCTGGTCCTCGGCCTCGGCGGCGCATTGGTAATGGCCGCCTTGTTGTTGACAACGCTGTTGGCCGCCGCGATCACCTGGCCGCGCACGCGCAAGGCGGCCACGCCGGGCGAACTCGACCTCGACACCGGCATTCCGCAGCCGACCGGATTCCGCTTGCGCGCGCCGCGGTTTATTCCGTTCGCGGTTGTGGAATGGAAATGGATGAACGACGGCGGCGGCGAGACCGAAGCGCGGGTCGAACTCGAGCGCGGCGGGCGCGATCTGGTTGAGCTCGCCTCACCCGCGCGGCGTTGTATCGTTACGCGCATCGTGCGGCGTTTCGCCGTGCGCGACCTATTCGGCTTGACTGAAATTTCCTGGCGCCGCGCGGAGAAGACAATGCTGCGCGTGATGCCGTATCGCGGCATGTTGTCGCAGATGCCGCCGCCGGCCGGTCTGGCCGAGGGCGACGATCTTTCCGATCCCTACGCCGAACCGAAGGGGGATCGCGTCGAGATGCGGCAGTACGCGCCGGGCGATCCGCTGCGCATGGTGCTGTGGAAGGTTTACGCCCGCAGCGGCAAGATGATGGTGCGCACGCCCGAGCGCAGTGTCGCGGAACGCAAGCGCGGTTGCGCGTATCTGGTGACTTCGCCGAAGGACGACGCCGCGGCCGCGGTCGCGCGCGTGGCGATCGAACGCGGCCTTCTCGGCGAGGATTGGTGTTTCGCCGCCGACGGCGTGCAGCGCGAAGCCGTCGAGGACCGCGATGCGGCGTTTGAGATTATCGCCCGCAGCGGCGAGGCGAGTGCCGATGATCGCGCCGCGCGGCTGGCGGCCTTCGCGGCCAAGTGCGAGAACGAGGGCTATCAGTTCTGCCTGCTCTTCATACCGCACGATGAGCCGGCCTGGCGCGCCGTCGCCGAGCAAGGCGTGGCGACGACATCGATGCGCGTGCAAGTGATCACGGCCGCGTCCGAGATCCTGCCCGACGCCGATAGCAGCCGCACGCGGACCGAACGCGCCGTGCGCTGGCTGATAAAGCCCGCCGCGCACGATGGCGTATCGATGGCCGAAATACGCTCGCGCGCCGCGCTGATTCGCGGCCTGGGTAATGATGTGATGCTCGCCGAACGAAACTCGGGGCGGGCCGTCAACGGTATGCTTGGGGATAGAGGCTAGCGCATTGGGCCACGAGAGATCGATATGGTGGAAGATCCCCGGCGTCATCGTTTGGATGGCGGCGCTACTCGTGTTGGCGGTCGATTTTACATCGACGGCGGGAACGGTCGCGGCGTTATGCGGCGTCGCGGCGGCTTTTTACGCGGCCACACGAACGGCGGCGATGCCCGTGCGCCTTGGCCGGTTGTGGTTGATGTCGCTCGGCGCGCTGGGAATCATAGCGCTACTCGGCTATCTGATGCGCGAGAACGCGACGCTGGCCAAGGTGTTCGGCAGCCCAGCGGTTTATACCTTCACCGAGACCGCTTCGTGGGGAATCGGCACGCTGCTGCTGCTCGCGCCACTGCTGATTTCGGCCTCGCGCTACGCGTCGTTTTTGTCGGTTGAAGCCGCGCTGCTGGTTGGTGTTTTCGCCAGCGCATTCGCGGCGCATCGCGATGGCTCCGTGCATCGTCCTTACTTTGTCACCGACTGGCTGCTCGAACGCAACATCGATCCGCTGCCCTTCTTCCTGATGGCAGGCGCGATTCTCGGCGGGATGCTGATTGTGTGGCTCGTCAGCCGGCGCACGGCGAAGCGGTCGCTCTTCGATCCGCTGCTGCTCGTTGCGATGATCCTCGGGCTGCTGCTGTTTTTGCCGGATGGCAAGATCCGCCAGCTCAACGCGTGGGCCGCGGCGGGTAATGGGGAGAAGGAGCAGAAGCAGAAGCCGCAGGGCGGCGGTGGCGGCGGCAGCGATCAGAAGAAGAAAGAACAGAAGCAGGAGCAGAATCAGAACCAGGACCCGAACCCATCGAACGGATCGGGCGGCAAGAGCTTTCCGGTCGCGGTCGTGAATCTGCACGACGACTACAACCCGCCCTACGGCACGTTCTACTTCCGCCAGGACGCGCTGAGCACCTGGAACGGCAAACGACTGGTGCGGGACGCGAGCGGCAAGCTCGACACCGATGTCGGCATTCCGTTCCCGGCGGAGGCCGTTGACGTGCCGCTGCGCGATCGCGCCGACACCGTACAGCAGGCCGGCCGCAAACGCGTGGCGCATCGGATGAAGACAACGGTCGCGCTGATGACGCCGCACTCGAAGCCTTTCGCACTGGTCGACGCCGCGCGCTTCGAACCCGCGCCGAATCCCGATCCAAAACGCTTCGAACGCGCGTATAAGGCCGAGTCGATTGTCCTCGATACCGACTTTCGCGACCTGCTTGAGCGCGCCGCCGGCAGCGACAAATGGACGCCCGAAATCTGGACGCACTACACGCAGATGCCGGAAGATCCGCGGTATCGCAAGATCGCCGAAGAGGCGCGCGCGGCGCTACCGGCGCATCTGCGGAACGTCACGCTGGCGCTGGCGCTGGCGGTCAAATACTGGCTCGACAAGAACACGACCTACAACTTAAACGTCCCGCGCGCCGACGATGAATCCGACCCCGTCGAGAAGTTTTTGTTCGGCGACCGCAACGGCTATTGCGTGCATCTGGCGCATTCGGCGGCGTATCTGTTTCGATCGCTCGGACTGCCGGCGCGCGTGAGCGTCGGTTACGCGGTCGACGCGCGGCAGCGCGGCAGCGGCTCGGCGGTGTTGATCCGCAATGGCGATGCGCATGCGTGGCCCGAGGTCTACGTCCGCGGGCTTGGCTGGGTGGCGCTCGATATCACACCGGAGAAAGTCGCGACTCCTCCGCAGCAGGACAAAGCCGATCCGGAGTTGCAGCGCATGCTCGGCGAAATGGCGCGCAATACGCCGGCTTCACCCAAGGAAGAGAATCCGCCGCCGGGAGATGGCGATGTGCGCAAGGCGTTTCTGGAAGCGCTGTGGGCGTTGTCGAAGATGCTGGCGCCGCTGGTTGCAACGACCATCGTCGCGCTGTACTTGATGAAGGTTTGGCGACGGTTGCAGCCGCGCTTCTGCAGCGAATCGCAGTTGCCGGTGGCGGCGTATCGCGCCGCGCTCGACAACTTAAGCGACCTCGGCTTGGCGCGCTCGTTCGGCGCATCGCGCGAGGAGTTCGCGATGGCCGTGCCGTCACCCGAGTTCGCGCAATTGACCGACGCGCACATGCGGCACTCGCTGGGCGCGGGCGCGCCGTCGTGGACGCGCGCGAAGTATTTGGAATTAACGAAAGCGGTGTCGGCGAAGGCGGCCGAATCCGTACCGTGGTGGCGCCGCGCGATCGGCATCGCCAATCCGCTGTCGTGGTGGAGAGTGAGTTAAGGAGATTCATGGCAACGTATCCGCAAGCCCCCGTAGCTGTCCATCCGCTGGCGGGCCCTTATGACACGGCGCAAGTCTTGCGGCGCCGTCTGCGCGCGGCTGTGAAGGGGCGCGACGAGGTGATCGACCTGATCATCGTCGCGTTGCTGGCCGATGGGCACGTGTTGCTCGAAGACTATCCAGGTTCGGGAAAAACGACGTTGGCCAAGGCGCTGGGCGAATCGGTGACCGACGCCGAGGGCCAGCACATCGCCGCGTTCCGGCGCGTGCAATTCACCCCGGATCTGTTGCCGAGCGATGTCTCCGGCGTTTCGGTGTTCGATGTTTCGTCGTCCCGTTTCGAGTTTCGGCCGGGGCCGATTTTCGCGCACGTTTTGCTGGCGGATGAGATCAATCGCACGTCGCCGAAGGTGCAGTCGGCGATGCTCGAAGCGATGGCGGAGAAACAAGTTACCGTCGACAACCACACCTACCCGCTCGATGCGTTTTTCTTTGTCATCGCGACGCAGAATCCGCGCGATCTGGCCGGCACGTATCCGCTGCCTGTCGCACAGCTCGATCGCTTCTTGTTCAAGATCAACATGGACTACATCGGCCGCGAGGCCGAGATCGACGTGCTTGCCACCCGGAAGGCGCGGCGGTCGGCGCCGGACGAGCCGTTGGTCACGCGCGATGCGATCGTCGAAGCGCGCGTGGCGATGGAGGAGCACGTTCACGTCGATCCGCGGATTCAGACCTGCTTGGTTGACGCCGCGCGCAATCTGCGGGCGCACAAGAAAGTGCTGCAGGGCCTGTCGACGCGCAGCCTGGTGCTGATGATTCCCGCGCTGCAGGCGCTCGCGCTGCTGCAGGGCCGTGATTACGTTACCTCGAAGGACATAGCGTATCTGGCGCCGTACGTGTTTGGGCATCGTCTGGTTGTCGCGCCGGGCGCGGGCGACGCGAAGGCGGTGGTGATGGAGGGACTGAAGGGACCGCTTGAAGTGCTGACGCGATCGACGATGGCAGGGGCTGTCGCGCCGGCCGCGCCGCAGACGCCTCCGCCCATTCCGCCGCAAAACGGAAACTGGGGATGATCGCTCGCCTCCTCTTTGTGCTGCTGGCCGCTTGCGCGTCGTTCGCGCAGCAGATGGATCTCGCCACAGCGCGCCAACTCATCGACTCCGGCAAATTCATCCGCATACGCGAGACCGCCGAAGGCATGCTGCGGCAGAACAAGAACTCGGTGATGGGCAACTACCTGATGGGCGTGGCGATGCAACGCGGCGAGGGCAATTTGCCGCTGGCTCGGTATTACTTGGGCCGCGCGCGGACTCTTGCCTCGAAGAGTGTGATGGCCGGCACCGAGCAAGGCGCCGATCTGCACGCGCACATCATGTTCGAGATGATTCTCGTCGCCGGCCTCGCCGAAAAACACGAGGAGCAGATTCAGCTTGCCAATGAATACGCGCGGCTATTCGGCGGCGACATGGGGGAACGCACCGGCTGGAGCCTGATGAAGCTTGGCCGCCACGATGAAGCGCGCCGCTTGATGTTGAAGTATCTGCAATCGAAGGAGCCGGAAGTCCGCCGCGGCGCGCTGAATACGCTTGGCTCGATCGAGATGTCGCTGGGCAACTACGAGGAAGCCTTTCGATGGTTCACGCAGTTGAAAGGCGAGCTGACCGAGCGCGACACGATCAACATCGCGACTCTGGTGCGCAATCGCGCGGAGGTCGCCAATGTACTTCTGAAGTTCGATATCGCCGAGAGCGACACGCTGCTCGCGACGCGCTATTTTCATCCGTCGAGCTACTCGAATCCGTGGATGTCGCTATCGCTGCTCTACACCGCCGAGGGCCGGATCGCCGAAGCGATCTCCGCCATTTCGAGCATGCACGCGTGGGATCGGCGCTCCGATCCGACGCTGGAGCAGCAGCGTTGGAACGATGGGCAGCAGGCGACGGCCATCGTTCTGCTCGCGGCCGGCTACCCCGACGCGTCGTTGAACATCGTGCGCCGGATCCGGTCGAAGCCCGACCGCCGCGGAACAACGAGCGGCAGCATGGAACAGGCGGAAATCGGTCTGCTCTATTTGTGGCGGGAGACACTCCGCATGCAGCGCGAGGCCCTGCGCGAAGAGATGGTCTGGGACGGCTGGCCCGATTGGCCGATCGCCGCTTGGGAACGCGCGAAGGTCGAGAAGGAACTGTGGTCGGCGAACAACCGGCTGAATGCATTGCTCGTCCCGACGAAGCGTCTGCCGTGGATTCTACGGCCGTACGCGCCCGATTCGCCGGTCGTTGAGTGGATGCGACCGGGGCTGCACGGCGCGATCGGCACGGGGCTCTCGCGCGCCGAACTCGATCTGCTGCTTGCGCGGAAGGGCCCGACGGCGGAACGGGAGGCGCCGTACCTGCAAGCGGCGCGCGGGGAGGCGCTTGTCACCGCCGGCGAATGGGAGAACGGACTTGCGGCTTTGACCGCCGCGCGCAAGACTTTACCGAAAGAGGAAGCGCTACTTCACGCGCGCATGGAAGCGCTGGCCGCTCACGCGCTGGAGAAATCGGGCCAACTCGACCGCGCGGCCGTTGCGTGGCGCAACGCCATGGAACGTCATGCGGGCATGGTGCGATTGCTCGAGCTGTCGATCCCGGTGACGCTGTCGACCGATAATTCGCCGGTGGCCAACAAGGCCGTGACGTATCTTGAAAAATCGCCGCGCTTCCATCGAGGGCGTGGCTTTCAACTGGCGGTGAACGTAACGGGGCGCCGCGCTTACGCGCAACTGCGCGGCCGCGACGGCGCGGTGCTGATGCAAGCTTCCGCGGCGCAACTGCCCGACGATACCGACTGGGCGCGCTCCCTCTGCAAAGAGATACACCGCCGCGCGTTCGCGACGAAGATCGACCTGTCGCAAATGGACATCAATTCGCTCGACGGTTCGGTGACCTCGGGCGATTCCAGCCAAATCGGCCTGAAAGAGCTATTCGGCGGAAAGTAGTTAGTCTTTGATGTCGACGATCTTGGCGATGTGGATCGTATCGCCCTTGATCTCGCCGGTGATCTGCACTTTGCCCTTCAGGTGGGCTTTGGCGAGGTCGGCGTTGTTGACCTTATAGACGCTCTGTTCCTTCTCGGTAACGAACACGGGAGCGGCGCCGCCCTTGATGCAGTTCTCGGCGCAGTCGCGCGAAGCCTTGTTGGAACCGGCGTTGCCGGCGCCACATTGCGCGTCACTGATCCAGCCTTTGTACTCGGCGGCGGACAAACCAAGCGCGAACGTCAGAGCAAGCAGGGTGTATTTCATTTTCGAGAGAACTCCTCGGCCATCATTCTCCCACGATTCGAGGCGCGCCGTGCAACCCGGCCCGCCGGTATGCAACTTGACACGCCAAAGCCTTCGCCCTATCCTAAATCTAGAGTGCAACTGAGTTTCAACAAGCTCCGCGGCAAGAAACTGGAATCGGTCCAGCCGACCAGTCTCGCCGATCTTCGCTGCGGCCAGCACGCGGTGCTTGGAGACCTCGACGTTGCCGACGAGCTTCGCAGGCGCCTTATGGAGATGGGTTTCTTCCCCGGCAGCCGCATAGACGCTACCGGCTGCGCGCCGGGCGGCGATCCCCGCATCTATCGCGTCGACGGTTCCGAAATCGCACTCCGGGCCGAAACCGCCGCGCAGATCCGCATCCGTCCCCTCGCCGCCGCCGCGGATTAGCGCCATGGCCGGCAACGACTCCTGCCATCCGGTGGCAACGGACTCCGTCGACGCTTCGATTCGCGCCGGCCAGCATTACGTCGCGTTAGTCGGTCCGCCCAACGCGGGCAAGACAACGCTCTTTAACCGCCTCACGGGACTGCGCCAGAAGGTAGCGAACTTTCCCGGAGTCACGGTCGAACACCATGTGGGCCGCGCTCGTACACAGCAGGGGCGCGAGGTGTTTGTCATCGATCTTCCTGGCGTCTACAGTCTCGACGCCCGTTCGGAGGACGAACGCGTCACCGCCGATGTCCTCACCGGCGCCAAGACCGAATTGGGCCGCCCCGACTCGGTCGTGATCGTCCTTGATGCCACGAATTTGCATCGGCATCTGCTGCTGGCGGCTCCGGTTCTCGCGCTGGGCCTTCCGACGCTCGTCGTTCTGAACATGGCGGACGACCTCGCCGCGCGTGGCGGCAGCGTCGACACCGCCGCGCTCGCCGCGCAACTCGGCGCGCCAGTCGCGCTTGTCAGCGCCGCCAAAGGCGACGGCGTCGAGAAGGTGATGCAGTTTCTCGAGGGCAGTCTCGCGCGTCCGCACTCCACCACCAAGCGAGTCGAATTGCCGGTGCTGCAGGACCTCCCGGGTTGCCGCACCTGGGCCGGCCAAATCGGCACGAAGTCGGGCTACCGCGCTCCCGCGCCGCCGGTTTGGACGCGCCGCCTCGATGGCATTTTTCTCCACCCATGGCTCGGACCACTCATTTTCGTCCTCGTCGTGGCGGCCGTTTTCGAGACCATTTTCTCGGGCGCGCAGCCGCTGATGGACGCCGTTGAAAAACTCATCGTGACTTCCGGCAACTCACTCGCGCCTTTGCTTCCCGAGGGGCTCTTGCGCGGCGCTCTCATCGACGGCGTTTGGAACGGCGTCGGTTCGGTGGTCGTCTTCCTACCGCAAATCCTGTTGCTCTTCCTGTTCATCGGCGTACTCGAAGACTCGGGTTATCTCGCCCGCGCGGCGCTGATCGCGGACCGCACGATGTCCCGCGTCGGACTCCAAGGCAAAGCGTTCATACCGCTACTTTCGGCCTACGCCTGCGCCGTGCCCGCCATAATGGCCACGCGGACGATCGAGAATACCCGCGACCGCATCGCAACCATACTTATCGCACCATTCATGACCTGCTCGGCGCGGCTGCCGGTTTATCTGTTGATCGTCGCCGCGTTCATCCCGGAAACCGCGCCGTTCGCCGGTCCGATCGGCGCGCGCACCGCGGCGCTGCTCGGCCTCTATATCATCGGGTTCCTGGCCGCCATTGTTACGGCGCAATTGCTCCGTTCGACGATACTTCGCCGCGAGCGCAGCACGTTCATTCTCGAACTGCCGCCTTACCGCATGCCCAGCCTCCGCTCGCTTGCCCTGCGTCTCTGGGACCGCGCATTGATCTTTCTCAAACGCGCCGGCACGGTGATTCTCGGCGTGCTGATGGTCTTGTGGTTCCTCGCCAATTTCCCGCGAACGAACGGTCAACCTCCCGACCCAGAGCATAGTTACGCGGGCCACATCGGTCATGCCGCGGAACCCGCGATTCAGCCTCTCGGCTTTAACTGGAAA
This sequence comes from Acidobacteriota bacterium, assembly GCA_016871055.1. Taxonomy (GTDB): domain Bacteria; phylum Acidobacteriota; class Terriglobia; order Bryobacterales; family Bryobacteraceae. The sequence continues at coordinate 883 of VFZW01000145.1, read as the reverse complement.
GTGGGAGTCGGGATCGTGGCTTCCTTCGCGGCCCGCGAAGCGATCATTGGCACGTTGGGTACCTTATATGGAATCGAGAATGCCGACAAGGACTCCGACAAACTGCAGGAAGCCCTGCGCGCGGACCTAACACCGGCCGGGGCGGCCGCGCTTCTGGTTTTCTTCGCTTTCGCGATGCAGTGCTTCTCAACTACGGCCATCGTCCGGCGAGAAACCGGAGGCTGGTTCTGGCCGACGGTTCAATTTTCTTACATGACGGCCTTTGCGTACTGTTCCGCACTGATCACTCACGCCCTAGTATCGGCGCGGATTTAGGACTAGAACCCATTCGCGGGCGTTTCGCCCACATAGCCGCAAGCGATTGATTCCAAAGAATCTCCCTACGTCATAGTACGCAGCCCATTCGTACTACGACGCAATCTTTCGGAGACTATCCTCCGGCCAGCTTCGCGCCCTGTGCCAAAAGTACGCACCCAATCGTATCATTGGCCGGTACCGGCGCGGCGCGCAGACTCGCCACATGCGTACTTTGCGGATTTTCACCCTGACCCGGCATAGCCGGAACCAAAGAGGGAAATCGGATACGATGCCGGGATGGGCGTTGAATCACTGACCGAGCGGTACGGATCGCAGATCGCGGGGGCGTTGGGTTGCTATGACCGGATACTGATCTTCGGGACGGTGCCCGGGATTTGTTACGCCGGGGGAATGACGTCGTATTTGTTCAAACAACAAGTACGGATATTCGACTATCCAAGATTCGCCGAGCCGTACCGCGAGCGGATTCGCGAGAACGCGGAGCGGGCGGCGACTGAGGCGGGCATCGAAATCGAGTTCATCCGCACGCGGGGCATCCGGAAAGAAGATCGCGCACAGGAGTTGC
>VFZW01000144.1 GCA_016871055.1 Acidobacteriota bacterium | reverse complement strand
AGTTTGTCCACAAACAGGCCGAAGCGGCTTGGCCCGGCCTGTCGGTCGAGCAACTTCTCGACGAACTGCGTACCGTCCAGCAATTTGTTCTCCTCTACCCGCCCCAAGGAGAAAAAGGGCCTAACCGCGTCGCCACCGTCTTGTCCAAACAATCCCTATCGCAGCACGCTCTCGCCGACGCCCTCGGCTTGGAGGCGCTGTGTAGTACCCAACGTGGGTAATACACCCTTGCCGCTCTAACCCTCGGAAAATCTTTGGCTTAGAGGTCTGCTTGGCCGCTTCGCAGTAAACTCCCGCTAGGTTGCGGGACGCGAGGAGATGGCCGGATCTCCGGTGTCGAACTTCGGCGCGCCGTCCCAATCTTCGGCGGCGAATAGTCGTCCATGCCCGCCCATGCCGTCGAGTTCCCGAACCGCGAATTGCACCTCGCCGCCCTTTACGCGCGCCCAGATGTGGTGATAGAAACAGCCTTGCGCGAAGCCCTCGCCGCGAACCAGTTTGCCGTGCATGTCGCCGCCTGAACTGCCGCACGCCATGTAGGCCACGCCGTCTCGTACGTACCGAATGAACTTGTGTCGGTGTCCCGAGACGACACGCCCCACTCGATGTTTGACGAGGATCGAATGCAGCGCGAAATTCACCTGCCCTTTTGCCAGCGGCTGTTCCCAAAACGGCTTGTGGAAGAAGACCAGTTTCGGTTCATAACGCGGATGTGCGGCCAGTTGCGACTCGAGGTATTCCAACTCCAACGGAGCCAACGCAGCGTGCCGCGAGTTGTCGAGCACGACAAACAGCGCATTCTGGTGCGTAAAGGAGTAGCGGAGCGGGAACCCGGTGTACTTGGTGTAAAGATGGGCGGAGCGGTCGTCCCAGACGTCGTGATTACCGGCGATCGAGTAATGTTTCTGCTTGATCTGGCTAGCCCAGATGCCGGTCACCTCGCGCCACTGCTCCTCGTTCTTTGCGTCGTCGTGTCCTTGAATGGAGTCCCCGACGTCGATGACGAAATCGGGTGAAAGCAACGCGATCTCGCGCAGAGCGCGCCCGTAAATCTGGGGCTGCGCGGAACCGGTCCGGTCGCCGAGCATGGCGAAATGAAAGTCGTTGGCGGGCGCAGGCTGCACCGGCGCGGGCTGCGGCGCGAACAGAGTCTGAAGGAGGTTTCGGCGGAGCATGCCATACAATAACAGTCCGTATGGGTATTTATGAAGACCTCAACGTTCGAACGCTGATCAATGCGAAAGGACCGTCGACTCGCGTGTCCGGTGGCTACCTCGCGCCCGAGGTTCTGGCCGCGATGGCCAAAGCGGGATCGGCATGTGTCGATATGGCTGAGTTGCAAGCGGCCGCGTCGCTGACAATCGCCGACATCACCGGCGCCGAAGCTGGCATTGTGACAAGCGGTGCGGCGGCGGGACTGCTCGTTGGCACGGCGGCCTGTGTGGCCGGACTCGATCCGGTGAAAATGGCGCGGCTGCCCGATACGCGCGGCATGAAGAATGAAGTTGTCATGATTCGCAGCCAGCGAAATTTCTACGATCACGCCGTGCGAACCGTGGGCGTGCGAATTCGCGAAGTCGGATTGCCGGATCGCTTTGCGGGAGCGGGTGTGCGCGATGCGGAAGGGTGGGAGATAGCCGGCGCGATTACCGACAAAACGGCGGCGGTGGTTTATGTCGCGGGTGCGTCGTCGCGGCCGGCACTGGAAGATGTCGTTCGAGTGGCGCATCAGCGCGAAGTGCCCGTCATTGTTGATGCCGCCGCGCAGTTGCCGCCCACTTCGAACTTGCGCGCGTTCATCGAAGCGGGCGCGGATCTCGTCTGCTTTAGCGGTGGCAAGGCGATTGGCGGCCCGCAAGGCTCCGGCATCTTGTGTGGGCGCCGCGACCTCATCATGTCCGCTATCTTACAGATGCTCGATCTCGATATCGAATGGGAGCAATGGTGGCCGCCGGCGAGGCTGATCGACAAAGACCGGCTCGCGGGGGTGCCGCAACACGGCATTGGCCGCGCGTGCAAAGTCGGAAAAGAGACGATCGTCGGATTGCTCGTCGCGTTAAAGCGATTCGCGGCGGAGGGCGATGAGAATCGGCGACTGCGTTGGCACTGGATGGTCTCGCGGCTTGCGGACTGGACAGGGGGCGAGATCGTGGACGGCCGTGTGCCGAAGCTCGTTATCAAAGGTACGATGGAGGACTGCATCGCGCTGCAGCAGGGCGAGCCGGCGGTGCAAGTCGATTCCGCCGCGGCGGCGCAAGGAATGCTCTTCATCAATCCGATGTGTCTGCGCGAGGAAGATATCGAGCCGCTGTGCGCGCGATTGAAGGAATTGGGGCTGTGAGAGCGCTGCTGTTTTCCATCGCCGTGTTCGCGCAAAATTGGCCGCAAGCCGCGGGGCCGGATGGTTCATGGACAACACGGGGGCCGGCGCCGGTCGACCGCTGGTCCGTAGCGCACGGCACGAACATCGCGTGGCGGACGCCTCTGCCGAACGGCGGGCAGAGTGGCATTGCGGTGTGGGGCGACCGGCTCTTTCTCACAACCTTCGCGGAAGGCGAGAAAGGATTCAGCGCGAAGATTCTTGGGCTTGCCATCGATGCGAAGACCGGCAAGGTCCTGTGGCGCGTGGCGCTCGACGGCGTCGAGAAGAGCCCGATGCTCGACGCGTTCTCGGACTCGACGACACCCACGCCGATCACCGACGGCAAGCACGTGTGGTTCTTTAACGCCAGCGGCTCGATGGGATGTTGGACGGTCGATGGCAGCGAAGTTTGGCGTCGCTTCTACAAGCCCTGGGGTGCGCCGTTCCCGTTCAACAAACAGCATGAGCCGATATTGGCCGGCGGCGTGGTCCTTAACGTCGAGCCTCTCGACAATAACGAAAAACCGGGCTGGAACTATCTGCGCGCGATTGATCCGTTGACGGGCAAGACGAAGTGGATCGCAGAAGACGCGACCACCGCGTACAACACCGCGGTCGCCGCGCGCGGCGCCGTGCTGCACGGCCGCGGAGGCTGGCACGATGTGCCCGAGCGGCCTGTCGGCCTATCGCTGTCGAGCCTGCGTGACGGGAAGACGAAGTGGCGATTCGTCGCGGGCGATGGCGAAACCAGCGCGCCGGCGTGACAGGCTCTCTACATCATGCACTGGGACAAGCGCTTCGCGTATTGGTTCGGTTTCGATCCGGAAGAGCGCCACCTTGTGATCGACGCGGCGACGGGCAGACTGGTGAAAGAGCAGTCGCTGATTCGCAACGTCGACTACCGCCGCTGGGACGGCGCGAAGTACGTTCTGCAGGCAGGTGTGAATCTGCGCGACCTGCGCACGATGCCCGCGTCGTATCCGCTGAACGCCGATGAGGTGATGCGCGTGCTGCCGGCGTGGCACACCAACATCGTCGCCAACGGTTTTCACTACTTCATGACGACGAGCGGCCATCGCCGCATGCGCAAACCGGTGAAAGGCCGAGCGGGCCCGGCGTACTGCATCGGCTGTGTGCACGTCGAAACAGGCAAGGTGGAATACCTCGAAACGCCTGTCGCGCCCGATGTGTGGGGCAAGCCTGTGAAGACCAAAGCGCTGAACGCGGCCGGTGTCGACATCGCCGCCGAGGAGCGCTCCCGCACCGATGGTTACGAGATCGCCGCGTTTTTCGGCTCGCCCATCGCGGTGAACGATCGCGTGTATTTCACGAACATGCTCGGCGTGACGTACGTGATCGATTCCAAAGCCAAGGTGTTCGATGAGAAGGCGCTGGTCGCGGCCAACGACATCGGTGCGATCGGCGAGACATGGAGCTTGAACTCGCTCGCGTATTCGCGCGGCGTGCTCTATCATCGCTCGGCGAAAGAACTCGTTGCGATCGGAGTGGCGCGATGAAGCGCCGAACGTTGCTCTCCGCGCCCGCGGTGGCATACGCGCAATATGAAGAGAGCAAAGGCGATGTGCCGTGGGTTCCGACTCCCGACGAAGTGATCGACTTGATAATGCGCGTGGCGCGCGCGACCCCGCGCGACACCGTGCTCGATCTCGGCAGCGGAGATGGCCGCGTCTTGATCTACTCGGCGCTGAAGTTCGGCACGCGCGGCATTGGCATTGAGATCGAGGGGCATCGCGTCGCCGAAGCGCGTGCGGAGGCCGAAAAAGCGGGTGTCTCGCAGAAGGTTCGATTCGTTGAGCAGGACTTTTTCAAGGCCGACGTTTCGAAAGCGACAATTGTTTTCATGTACCTGTTCACGGCCGTGATGGGCAAACTGAAGCCGAAGCTATTGTCGGAGTTGATGCCTGGCACGCGTGTCGTCGCATATCAGTTCAACGGCATGGGCGATTGGATGCCGTCGAAGGTCCTTCGCGATTTTCAGCATCCAATCTACTACTGGGAAGTCCCCCGGTTGCGGCCCGCGAAGCCGCGTGCTGCCAAGTAACGATGGAACCGGTCCGCTCCGCTGAACGCATCTCCTCGATCGACACGCTTCGTGGCTTCTCTTTGCTCGGCATCTTGCTTCTGAACATCAATGGTTTCGGGCTGCCCTTTGCCGCTTACATGAACCCCGCTGTTTGGGGTGGCGCGACGGGCGCCGATTTGACGACGTGGATCGTCGCGATGACGTTTTGGGACGGCAAGATGCGCTGCATTTTTTCGATGCTCTTCGGCGCCGGTGCGGTCATCTTGCTGGATCGCGCCGAGAAGCGCGGCGCGGGCATCGACGCCGCCGATGTCTACTATCGCCTAACGATGTGGCTGATTCTGATTGGCCTGCTGCACGCCCATCTCGTCTGGTCGGGAGACATTCTGTATCCGTATGGCGTCGTTGGCCTGCTGCTGTTTCCGCTGCGCAAGCTCTCCGCGAAGGCTCTGATTATTACCGGGTCGGTGATTATCCTGGTTCACTCATTGCAAGGCATCGGCGCGGGTTTTGGTATCGCAGAACTGAAGACCAACGCGGAGGCCGCTGAAAAGGCGGCGTCGCCGACGAAGGAGCAAAAAAAGGCGCAGACAGAGTGGAAGCAACTGGCCGAAATATTCGCCACGCCGAAAGAAGAGGTTGAAAAACAAATCGCCGCGCATCGCGGCGGGTGGCTCGACAACCTCGGGTTGCGCAGCGGCGAGGCGGCGATGTTCGAGTTCACGATGTTCTTTCAATTCATGTTCCTCGATGTCCTTGGAATGTTGGTGATGGGCATGGGACTGGCGAAAGCGGGCGTGTTCGATGCCTCACGCACGAACGGCTTATACTTAGCGCTGGCTGTTGGGGGCCTCGCGATCGGTGCGCCTCTTAACTACTGGGCGGCTACGCAATGGATTGCGTCTGGCTACGATATTCCCGCCTATTTCACTTATCTTGGATCGAGCGCCGATATCGGACGATTCGCCGTCGCGATGGGCTACACCGGGATCGTCATGCTGACGTGCAAAGCGGGCCTGCGCTTCATCACCGCGCCGTTGGCGGCCGTCGGCCGCATGGCGTTGTCGAACTACCTGCTTACATCGATCTTGATGACGCTTTTCTTCAACGGTTACGGCGGTGGATTCTTCGGAAAATTCAGCCGCCATCAATTGCTCTACGTAGTGCTCGCGATGTGGACGTTAAACCTCATCTGGAGCCCGATCTGGTTGAAGAATTTCCGTTATGGTCCGGCCGAGTGGGCATGGCGTTCGCTCACGTATTGGAGGAAGCAGCCGATGCGACTTGGTGAAGCGGTATGATCTCGCGGCGAGCGTTTTTGGCGGCGTCGGCTGCCGGTGCGCTCTCGGGCGCGGAGCGCGATCGCTACGGCGGTTGGAATTCGATTCGCGCCAACGCCACAGGGTATTTTCGGGTTGAAGAAATTCGCGGCCGATGGTACCTGATCACTCCCGAAGGGAACGGCTACATCGCGATAGGCGCGAATCACATCGGCGCTTACCTACGTAGCGCGGAGCAAAGCGGGCCGCTGCTCAAGCGCGCGGGCGAGTCGGGCGACAAGGCCCTGGCGCTGTTGATCGGCGAGATGAAGTCTCTTGGCCTCACCGCGGGCGAAGCCTACGCGCCGCTTCACGCCAAACTGGGTCGTCTGTTCCCGCGGATTGAAAACATCAACTATCCCACGCCGTCCAAATTCGAGTTCGATGTCTTCGATCCGGCTGTTGTCTCCAAAATCCACGATCACACGGTCAGCGCTTGCCGCGCCTTCGCAAGCGATCCGTGGGTCATCGGCGTCGCCTTCGCGGACCAGCCCGTGTGGGATTCGCGACGCGTCGATCACCACCGCAATCTTGCGCCAACCAGCCCCGGGCGAACGCGCTATGCGGAGTTTCTGCGCAGCCGTTACACGGATGCCGCTGCTTGTAACGCCGCCTATGGAACGGCTTTTTCCAGCCTCACGCCGGAAGAGGATTTCAAATCGATCGACGCCAAGAAACCGGCAGTGAAGGCCGATGACGAAGCGTTTCTCGGCATCATCGCCGATCGATTGTACGGCGAGCTAAAAGCCGCCACGCGGAAAGGCGCGCCGAACCATCTCTTTCTCGGCGAGCGCTTCGTGGTTCGGCAGGCGCCTTCGGAGGTAATCCGCGCCGTCGGGCGCCACGTCGACATTCACTGCACGCAAGCCCTTATCCTTTCGCCGCAACGCCCGCCGGAGTGGCAGGTTTTTCAAGCCGATGGCTATCGAACCACCTATGCGCAAATTGGCCAGAAGCCGGTCATCGTGATCGATTGGGCCGCGCCGTTCAGCCTCGATACGACCTATGAAACCGAGCGCGGCGTCATCAAGTCCGAAGCCGAGTCGGGCGACGATGCCGCCGCTTGGATTCGAGCCGCGTTTGAAGAGCCGTACCTGGTCGGTCTTTTCACCTGCCAACTCGCCGGCCGTCATGGAAACGACCGGTGGTTCCCGGAGGGCCGCATGAAACGAACACTATTGCGCGACGATGGAACGCCGTTCCCACAGCGAACGCAACGGATCGCCGACGCCCAAAAAGCGGTGCTGCGGCGTGTGTTTGGGCCGTAGCTACGGCGTGGTCAGCAGCCGCGCGCAAGGCGTGAGCGGCCGCTCCGGGGCCGGCGGCGCGCCACATCATCGCGAAAGAACTTGCCGGATTGTTCGGCGTGTTGTCCCACCCGGACCGGGTCCGCATCGTCGAGGAACTCCGCGGCGGCGAGCGCGACGTCAACTCGTTGCAGGAACTCCTCGGCGTGTCCCACTCGCGCACGTAGCAAAACCTCGCCGTGCTGCGCCTCAACCGGATTGTCATCGAACGCCGCGACGGCCGCCACGGCTTCTATCGTTTGGAGCAGCCGGAAATGGCCGCATGGATCCTCGACGGCGTCCGGTTCCTTGAACAAGGTTCCGCCCGCGCCGAGGCAACTCGCTCAGCCATCGCAGTCGTGAAACAGATTTAGGGCGAACCGGAAAAAACCGCTACCAGGAAGCGCCGCTAACTGTCACCTTTCGCGTGCCGCGCTCCATCACGGTGATCGTTCCGTTCAGCAAAGTAACCCGCTCGGTCCCCTTCCAATCAGACGGAATCCTCGCCAAAAACGCGATGTAGCCGCGCGTGGCGCTCGCGCCCGGCTCCAGGTACGAAGACAATCGCCGGCCGAAGATGCGGCCTTTTTCAATCAACACGGCAAATGGCTGGTGCAAACCCGTGGTCCCAAACTCCAGTCCGCGCGCCAATGGCTTGTTCGCGCCGTCGACATGCCGCCACGCGTTGAACCACGGATACTCTTCGGTCTTCCAGAGATACCCGAGCAACAGTCCGCTCGTCGGGCTCGATGCCGTCGTCCAACCAAGCGGTTCTTCGACCACGTACGACACGACGTTCGGCATCGGATCGTTCGTAAGGAACCGCATGTTCACGGGCGACCCATCCTTCAACGCCTGTGGCCACCAAACGCTCGGCTCTTCCGGATTCGGCATCGGCGACGACTGCATGAATCCTCGCCGCGCATTCGCATCCACCATGGTTTGCTCGTCCAAGAACGGCGGGCCGATCGTCGGATGTTGCACCATGTTGTAGATCTTCCCCAGCTTGTTGCGATTCGTCACCGTCTCGCTTACAGTCAGCACCGCCGAGTTATCCGACAATTTCGCGGTTCGCGCTACATCGAGATTGGCGATCGGCAAATGCGCCGACATCGTCAGCGATGTCGCGGTCGATGCGCCCGCTTTCCACATCACCCGCGTGGCCTCGCCGTGATACGGCATGCCATGCGCGAGGTCTTCCGCCGATGGCTGCCCCCATCGATCGAGACAAAGAAAATGCGCCATTGGGCGCAGCGTGGCGTTGGTGTCCGCTGGCCCGAGCCAGCGCAGCGGATTCACGCCGCCGGACAACTGGAACACCGTCAGCGAACCACCGCCGAGATCGAACACCACGCGCGCCGCGGAGTTCTGAAGCGCTTGTTCTGGGCGTTGCGCGTACGCCGCAAGACTAAGGATTAAGGCGAGTCGCATGTCGTGAAACCATCTGCCAGTTGGCGCCCTTCTTTACCCACACCTGCAACACCGCGACGTTGACGTTGATCGGCTGCACGTTGATGTGCATGTGCGCCGTCGCCGTGTTGCTGTATACCTTCACTTTGATGTCCTTGTGCGTGTACGTTGGTTTCGTCTTCACCAGCGCGGCCACGGCCTCGGCTTTGGTCTCGAACTTCCCGTTCGAATGGCCGTAGGTCAGGTCGTCGGAGAACAAGATGTTCAATACCGCGGCGTCGCCGGCCTTCGCGGCCACGGAGAACTTTTCCAGGTTGCTTTTGATCGTGTCTTCCACGGAAGCCGCTTGGAGAAACGACGCAGCAAGCAAGCAGAGTGCGTATTTCATCGTCCATCGACGTTATCACGCCTGTAGACTTCAATCAACGCGCTGTTGTCGCTGTCGCCCAGTCCCATCGCTTCCGCCTCCGCCAAAATGCGCTCGTGCGCTTCCGTCAGCGGCGCCCGCGCGCCCGCCGAAAGCATCAACCGCACATCTTTGTGATGCTGCCGCAGCCGCGCTTCCGGCGTGTAGTCGCGCGCCAACATCTTCGGTCCTTTCGTCTCCATGATGCGCGACGACGCCGGACCGATCTGCAACACGCGCAGGATCAATTCGCCCGGCAAGCCTTGCGCCTCGCCGAATGCCAGGCCCTCCGCTAGCGCCGCGCGATTCAGCCCAAGCACCATGTTGAACACAAGCTTCATGCGCGCGCCGCTGCCCGGCCCGCCGCAGCGAATAACCGTCGACGACAATGCCGCCAACAAAGGCGCCGCCTTCTCGAAAGCCGTCTCCGACGCGCCGGCCATCACGATCGCCTCGCCGCGGCGAAGGTGGTTGCTCGATCCGCCGATCGTCGCATCGACATACAGCGGCCGCGCTACGCCGAACGCCCCCATCTCTTCCGGAGAACCTGTCGTCGCGTCAATCACCAATCGATCCACCGGCACTTCCGCCAGCACCGCCGCAGTGCGCGACGAGTCCGGCAAACACAGGAACAGCGCTTCGCAAACCGCGGCTACGGCCTCCGCCGAATCGTAAGAGCTCGCCACCGCCGGATCGTAAACTGCCACAGTGTGCCCCGCGGTGGTCAGACGTTCCGCAATCGCCGATCCCAGCAACCCGTGCCCAATCAGGCCAACCATCATCGAGGCGCGGCCTTCTCGATTTGTTCCGGCGCCATCGCGCCGTCGTGCAACAGCACGGTATAGCGAAGAGTAAGCGTGTCGCCGGCTTTCAGGACATAGCTCCCATCTTTCGTTTTGTCTTTCGTAAACGACCGGGTTGCGAACGGGTTCGCCGAATTCAGGCTATAGCCCCGCGCGTGCCAGCCCGTCGGATACCGCACGTTTGACGGATGATCGAACATCACCGCGCCAGCTTGCTTGCCGTCGACATTCGCCGCGTAATGCACCCAACGCGCATTCTTGCCCCAGATCTTCTCGGTCTTCTCCAATCCCTCGCTATTGCGCAACACCGCGCCGCGCTCCTGCCGGAAATGGTCGCTCAGCCGAATCGCAAAGCCGCCGTCGTCGGTATCGCCAAACTTCAGATCCGTTCCGCCATCGGCATGGATGCGGATCGTTGCTCCGAGACGAAACGCTTGGCCAACGATGTCCAGCGTGAAGTCCTGATCGATATGCCCTAAGGCCGCTCCATTCGGCGGTTGCATAGCGAACCTTCCGCCAAAGCCGCCCTTAGAGCGCCGCGGCTTGCCCTGCAGGATCAACCGGCTTGTCTTCTGCCGCCCCTGCTCTCGCCAAAAGTCCTGTCCGTTTACGATGCCGTGACCATAGAAAATGCCGCGGTGCCATTCGTGATCGTTCGTGTCGCCGGGCTTTGGTTCGACCGGCCATCCGCGAGAGATCACCAGTCCCGATGGCGTCGTCAGCGGGAACAGAAACGGCTTGTCCCACTTCTCGTCGAAATGAAAATTTGTCACCACGCGGCCGTCCAGCGTCACCGCCACACGGCCCGGCATCTCGCGAAACTTCAGCGAAGGCTTTGCCGCCAAGGGCAGCGCCGCGGTCGCGAGAAATAGTCGTCGGTTCATTGTTTCACCTACCAAATGAATTTCACCGCGAGCTGGATCTGTCGCGGGTAGTTTGAGTTCGGTGCACTCATCGCCGCCTTTTCGATCCATCCGAAATTCACGTTCTCCGGATTCGTGTTGAACATCTGCTGCACAACGAAGAAGCTGTTCAACGCATTGAATACCTCGGCGCGGAACCGCATGCGGACCTTCTCCGTAATCTGCGTGTCCTTGCTCAGCGACGTGTCGATCATGAACGTGCCCTGCAATCGAATATTCGGCGACCGGAACGGCGTGTAGCGCGGGTTGTACCGCGGTACCACCAGCCACGAGGCCTGCTGGCAACCGAAGTCGACTTCGCTATATCGCAGCATCGTGACCGTGTTGTTTTCGTTCCACCTCGCAACGCACGGTCGCACGGCCTGTATGCGCGACGCGCTCCAATCAATCGGTAGCCGCGAGTCGGAGAGCTGGATCACGTTGGCCGGAAGCGTCCACGGCCGTCCCGATTGCTGCGACATGATCACCGAGTTCTGCCACCCGCTGACCGCCTTGCCCAGCAATCCCTTCGCGTTGCCCAGCAGAGGCTGGCGTCGCCCGAACGGCAGTTGAGTCACCGCGCTGACGACAAACCGGTGCGGCCGGTCGAACCCGGCCAACCCGCGTTGCATGACGTTGCGAAGCGGATCGAGGAAGCCCTGCTGCTCGATTGTCTTCGACCACGTATAGTTCATGTTCAGGTTCGTCCGCTTGTTACGAATATTGAACGTCGTCTGCATCGAGTTGTACCAGCTCCTGCCGTCGTTGCGCATCAACTCCGTGATTGCACCGAACTGGGGAAACGGACGCGTCAATTGGTAGCGCGACAGATTCCGGCTGATGAAGAAGTTCGTGTCGAGGAACGGCGCAAGCCCGAAGAACGGATTCGGTGTTTGCTGATCGCAAATCGCCGTATTGCCCCCAAGCATGAAGTTGCACGAGTCGCGCAGATCCGGCTCATCTTCATTAAATGTGCGCGAACTCTGCAATCGTCGCCCGCGATTCGCCGAATACGCCAGTTCGAATCGCGAACGCGCCGACACCAGCCGCTGCACGCTGAACGAATACTGATTCGTGTGCGGGATTTCAAACCGCGAGTTGACGAAATTGAATCCCTGCCCAACGTAGGAGAGCGGTCCGCGCGAGTTGCCCGCCGGCACACGAATGCCGTTTGGAAACGGATCGTTGATCCTGTTGTTCGCCGACGTGCGTCCTTCATCGCCCGAGTTCGTATAGGGCGTCGACTGACTGAATCCGTTGGTCTGCAAATAGTCGTTGTTCGGATTCAGGAAGAATCGCCCCCAACCGCCGCGAATCACGGTCTTGCCGTTGAGTTGATAGGCCACGCCGATACGAGGTTGAATCGCACGTCCAAATACATCGGCCGCGTGTCGCGGTGTGCCGTCGAATCCGGCGAACAGCATCGATCCCTCGATACGCTGAAAATCCGGAAACGCCGTGCGGTCGATCATTCCCTCCACTGGAGAAGCGGCCTTCGGGTCGAACCCGCGATTCATCCGGTTGAAGCGTTCTTTCGGCGGAATGTTGAAATCGAAACGAAGGCCGCCGTTGATCGTCAACCGTCGCGACACCTTCCAGTCGTGCTGTACCCAAGGCGCGTAGTAAGGAAACAGATAGATCGGAAACACCGCGTAATTCAACGACCCCGAACTCGGCGTGCCGAGCAACCATGACGCCAGCGAGTTGCCGCTGAACTCATCCGCACGCTGGAAATCGCGTTGCGTGAAGCCCTTGTTCGCGCCAAGCGTAAAAACGTTTCCGGGGGTTTGTGTGGAGTACTGCGTCCAGCGCATATCGAGCCCCGCCTTCCATGTCCGCGCCCCCTTCACAAAGGTCACGGTCGGATGCGCCGTCACGGTATTGGTGATGTTGTTGCTCGGATACCGGCCCATCGAGATGTAGCTGTCGAAGGTGTATCGTCCGAACCACGAACCATACGGCAACTGGCTCAACAGCGACGTCGGAAACCCAAGTCCCGCCATATCGAAGTCGCGATTCGCTTCGCCGCGCGATCCTTCGACATACCGCGAGAACGACGCTCGGAGGTTCAACAACAGATTCGGCGAAAGCGTCGATACCCAATCGATCACATACGCGTCATTGATGCGTTTCAGCGGATGTTGTCCGTCCTGCCCGGGCCGGTTACGGATGCCGTTCGTGTTGCGGTCCTCGGTGCGGTCGTTCGATGCGTGCCGGAAAAACATGCGGTGCATCGAGCCGAGATTCTGATCGATTTTGACGACAAAGTTGTAGAAATCGTCGCGCGCCGGGTTGTCGCCGCCGGACAGAAAGAAGTTCGCTTGCGCGTAATCTGTGCCTGGCGTCGTCGTGTTTGGTGTGGGGAAAAAGCCGGCGATCTTTCGCGAGATCGGATTGATGCGGTCCTGCGGGATCATGTTCTGGGGAAAGGGAAGCCGGTCCCAGCGAGTCTGCGCGCCGGGAATTTGGAACGTCGTGCCGGGATCGTAAATCGTGATGCCCCGGCCCCGCGAATCGGCCAGCTTTCGAAAATCGCCGTCGCGCATCTCGACCGCGGGCACGCTCAACACCAACGGCTGTGGAGTCGCTTCGCGAAAGCCCTCGTAATTCATCAGGAAAAACGTCTTGCCCTTGCCGTTGTAGAGCTTCGGTAACATTACTGGCCCATCCAATTGCACGCCATACTGATCCTGAAAGTGTCCGTCCTTCGGAGCCCCCCGCGCGTTGTTCTGAAACGAATTCGCGTCCCACGCATTACGCCGCGCGAACTCGTAGATAGCGCCGTGAAAGCGGTTCGATCCGCTCTTCAAGACTACGTTCACAACGCCACCGGCTGTCTTGCCAAACTGCGCATCGTAGGAATTTGTCTGAATCTTGAACTCCTGCACCGAGTCCACCGGCGGCACGTACGCGATGTTATTTCCGCCCGCCTGCGCGTTGTTCGGTACGCCGTCCATCAGAAATTCGTTCGATCGATTCTCGCCACCGTTGATGCCCCAGTCCGCGATCGCGCCGTTGTCGAACGGCCGCATCTACGCGAGCGATCCGTTGTAGTTCACGCCCGCCACCAGCATCGACAACATGAACGGATTTCGCCCATTCAACGGCATTTCCTTGATCGTTTGTTCGTCGATGACGCCGCCGCGATCGGCCGTGGTCGCCTCCAGCAGCGGCGCTTCATCGGTCACTGTCACAGTCTCGGAAACGGTGCCAAGTTGTAGCGCCACGTCAAGCGTCGCCGCCTGATTAACTTCCAATCGAATGCCACGCCGCACGAACGTTTTGAAGCCTTCGTGCTCGGCGCGCAACTCGTAATTGCCGGGCTTCATCAGGGCGAACGTGTAGTCGCCGCGCTCGGTGGACTTAACGCGAAATCGCTCCGCCGTGTCGGCGTTGATCAGCGTCAGCGTGCCTGCCGCAACGGGCGCGCCTATCGGATCCGTCAGTCGTCCTGTAAGCGTCGCACGAAACTCCTGCGCGAGTCCGAGGACGGAAACCGCAAGAACCCCTGGAAAGAAACGCATAACTTTGTAGATTGTTTCACACTCGGAACGCCCGTATCGCCCACACCACGACACTCGCGTTTACCACCATCAACCCAAGAAACCATCTCAGTATCCATTGCATTCGATACGGCTTCTCGACAAAGCAATCCGCAGCCCATGCCAAGGTGAACAAATAGTTCAGGTAAATGCCGCCGCCCCAATCGACGCCGAACAATTCACGAGTCTGCCGCGCTGTCTCGCGCACCGCCACCGCGTGGCTCCACTCGTAGAAATATGTGAACGCAAAAACGACATGCAGCACATACACCGCGAACCCCGCTGTCCACAGCCGTTGAGACTGCTTCTACAGCGCCACCGCGTACAGCGCCACGGAGCCGCGCGCCAGCCAGATTGCGATTGCTTTTCCAGTCTCCGATTCCAAGCTGCTAGTCTCCTGTCTTGGATAATTCTTTACAACGGCGCACCTTGTCGAGGATAACGTCTGCGGAGGCCTTCCATGTGAAGGGGGTCG
>VFZW01000143.1 GCA_016871055.1 Acidobacteriota bacterium | reverse complement strand
TACTATGAAAAGCCGAAAAGGTTACGCGCTTCGCATCATTTCTTCCCAGGTCACTTCGCGGCGCTGGTCGATCGCCATCTGCCCGAGGATCGCGGTCAGCGTACTCTCGGCCGCGCGCACGCCGACATTTTCCGGCTTGCCATCGACCACGCGCTGCACGAAAGCGTTCAACGAATCGATCGAAATGTCGTGTTCCGACTTCTCCGTCGTCACGCCCTTGCCCGCGTTGTAGCTCCAATATTCGCGGGCCGTCTCGATAAATCCGTTATCGCAGATGTACCGCTCGCGATTGGACCGAAACCAGCGGGGCGTCATCTGCGAACCGAGGAAACTCATCTGCACTCCATCGGGATAGTCGTAGGTGGCGCTCAAGTGATCGAGCAGGTCGCCACGCTTCTCGACGGTCCGTCCGCCCGAACCGATCGCCTTCAGCGGATGCGCGCCCACAAACCAGTTGATGGCGTCGAGGTTGTGGACGTACGTCTCGACGATGACTTCGCCGAACGTCGAGCGCCACAACTTCCACTGCTCAAGCTTCTCTTTTTCGTTGCGCGGCGGCGGCATCACGGGTTCGTTACCCTGTAGCGCGAACTTGAGAAACTCGCCGTGAATCTCGCGTATATTGCCGGCCGCGCCCGATTCCAAATACTGCTTCGCCTTCACATAAACACCGCCGTAGCGCTGCTGAAAACCAAACGTGATGTTCTGTTTTCGATCGGCGCTATCGGCCGCGCGCATCACGCGTTTGCATCCCGCGACATCAAGGCCCGCCGGCTTCTCCATGTAGATGTGCTTGCCGGATTTCACCGCCGCTTCGAAATGTTCCGGGTGCAGATACACGGGCGTTGCGATGACAACGGCGTCGACGTCGCTCGCCAGCACCTCGCGAAAATCTTTCGTTGTCTTCGCCTCGGGCGCGCCGATTTTCGCCTTCGACGCCGCCATCTGCGCATCGGTGACGTCGCAGACCATCGTGATCTTCGCCTTCGGATTCCGGTTTACCATGGTCCCGGTGTACGTCCCTCGGCTGCCCGCGCCGATCAATCCGACTTTGAGGGCGGAGTTCTGCGCGGAGCCCGTGACGATCTGCAATGGCAACAATGTGGCGGCTTGTCGGCGTGTCATTGGAACATTACAACATGCCGCAGGCTTCCAGCAGCACGCGGTGCGTCATCAGGTCGTGTTCAAACGAATACAGCGGCTTCTTCCCGGTGCGAATGGTCGCGGCCAGTTCCGCGAAGTCGGGCGTATAGGTCGGGAAGGGCGGGGGATCGTAAGAACGCGGCTGCTCGCCTTCCATGTGGAAGTGCACGCGCGCGGGCGCGAACGGCGACACCTTCGCGGTTCCTTTTGTGCCAATCACTTCGACGTAGCGATGCGCGTTGCCGTTGGGGTCGCCGTTGGCGATGGAGATTTCGGCGATGACGCCGTCGTATTCGAGCACGACGAGGTTGTTGTCGTCGCCCGGAATAAAGCCGGTGACATTCCGCGGCTTGCCCAGCAGCGCCGTGGCGCGGTCGATCAGATGGCAGCCTTCGATGAACATCATGCCGCCTTTGTAAGGCGACTCCTCACGCGCGGGTTTGTCGATTGATGCGCGAAAGCGGTACACGCGCCCCAGCTTGCCCTCGCGCGCCGCGTCGAGCACCGCGTTCATACCGGGGTGATAGCGCCACTGATAACCCATCTGCACCGCTAGCTTTTTCTCGCGCGCGATCGCGAACATGTCGCGCAGTCCTTCGTACGATGTTCCGGGCGGCTTGTCGAGATGCACGTGTTTGCCGGACGCGACCGCGAGTTGAGCGTACTCGAGATTCCGCTGATAGTCCCGCGATTCGATCCCGACCATCTCGATCGATTTGTCGTTAAGGGCCGCGGAGGGTTCGACGACGCCGGCGAAATCGTATTCGGACATCGACGACAGAGCCTTGCGTTTCGAAGCGGCGTGGCCGTGATCGTTTCCGATCATCGCCGCGCGAATTCGCGGTGGCGCGGCGGGAGCGGCAAACAGGGCGGTGGTGAACACTCTGCGATCCATCTACGGCGCCTGCACCTGAATGATCTCGGAAGCCGCCGTCGATCTCACTTCGAGCTCGGCCGCGCCCTGAATGAAAACGGTGTCGCGCTCGCCGGCAATGTACTCCTTGCCGCCCGATTTCACTTTCAACGCCCCCTTCCATACGAAGAGCAGTTGCTCGCCCTCGGCCTTCACGGCGGTTTTGAACTTCTGGCCGTTGTTCAACTTCAAGTGTGATCCGGTGGCGCGCATCGCGCCGAGCGCCTTGTTGGTGAACTCGCCGTTCTTCGACGCATAGCTGACGAACTTGACCGCGCCCGGCGTGATGTCGCCCTTCGGCGCGATGCCGGTTTTCTTCGAATCGCGCGCGCCGCTATAGAGAATCAGGTCGGGCGGATTTTGAAAGCTGATCATCGTCGTCTCGCCCGTGCCCGCGGTGATCGTGCCGTGGATCTGGCCTGTCGGCACGAAGGCGCAGTCGCCGGTCTTGAAGAGGCGCAACGAATCGCCCTGCCGCAGATTCACCTCGCCGTCGAGAACGAGGATCGTATCGTCGGAGTAGTCATGGACGTGTTGCGCGAACTCGTTGCCAGGCTTCGAAACCGAGAGATTCAAGGTGGTTTTCTTCGCGCCGAGACCCGGATGGATGATGCGGCGCGAGGTGACCTCGCCCATGCGGAACGGATCGCTTTCGGAAAATTTCACGACGCGAATGTTTTGCGCCGAGACGCAGATGACGGTGAAGAGTAGAAATCGCACGTTGGCGTAATGATATAACAGGCGCGATGGAACGAAGGACTCTCTTTGCGATGCCCGCTCTCGCCGCCGCGCCGCCGCGACTGCCGCTGAAGCTCTCTGTGCGCGTCGAGGCGGTGCTGCCGGGCCACCCGCTTACACGCCAAATCGAGATGGTGGCCGATGCGGGTTACGGCGGATTCGAGTTCGGCGACTGGCGCGCGGCGGACCCGAAGCAGATCAACGCGCTGGCGCGCCGGCGCGGCGTCGAATGCGTCAATATCGTCGGCAACAAAGGCGTGAATCCGGTCGGGATGGGGCTGTGCGATCCCGCCGAACGCGACGGATTCCTTGCCGAAATTAAGGCGTCGGCCGAAGCGGCGCAGCGATTTGAAACTCGCAAGATAGTCGTGTTGAGCGGCTTCAAGGTGAAACATCTATCGCGCGCGCAACAGCACGCGAGCCTCGTCGAAGGACTCAAGCGCGCGCACGATATCGTTGCCCCGCGCGGCGTGACGATGATCATCGAAGTCGTGAACACCCTCGCCAAGATTGAGCCGCTCAATCCGAAGGGCAACAATCACGCTGACTACTATCTGGACCGCACCGCCGAGGCGTTCGAGATCATGCGCGAAGTGGGCAGTCCAAATCTGAAGCTGTTGTACGACCTCTACCATGTGCAAATCATGGAAGGAAACCTCATCGAAACACTGCGCGCGCACACGGCCGAAATCGCGCACATTCACATCGGCGACGTGCCGGGCCGGCATGAACCGGGCACCGGCGAGATTCACCATCCCAACGTGTTCCGCGCCATTCGCGACTGCGGCTTCAACGGCTACGTCGGCATGGAGTATGTGGCGAGCAAGGATCCGATGCAGACGTTGCGCGAGGTACGGAGGATGGTGGCGGGGTTGTGAGAGTACAATTGCCCCATGAGACTCCTTCTGCTTGTGGCAGCTTTCTGCGTAACGGCTTTCGGACAATCCTTTGAACGAGAAGCGATGAAAACGCTGGACCAGTTCATGGCGGCATGGAACGCAAGAGACCTGGCGGCGTATGAGAAGACCTTTCACTTTCCACATTTTCGATTGGCGAGTGGCAATATGCGTGTCCTTGAAAGACCCGGGCTGCAAGCAGCGGATCTCTTTCAACGGATGACCTCTCGCGGATGGCATCACAGTAAGTGGGACCATCGCAAAATCGTTCACGCGACGAAAGACAAAATCCATGTCGATACTAAATTTACCCGTTATCGGGCCGACGGCTCCGTCATAGGTTCCTACGAGTCGCTCTATATCCTGACATTCGAGGGTGGCCGGTGGGGTGTGAAAATGCGCTCCAGTTTCGCGGAGTGATCGATCGCGATTGGCCGTTAGCTCGGTGCTCGCGGTGCCCACGGGGCAAGGTCTCATCGTGAAACGATAGGATTGATTTATGCCGCGAATCGCCGCGATTCTCCTTTCTTCCGTTGCACTGCTGGCCGGTGACACGATCACCGCGCTAGGCCACAAGTGGTCGGTGCGCAACGCCGCCGATTGGAAGGCCAACGCTGACACGCTGGAACTGGCCGTAAAGAGCGAACCCGGCACTCCGCGCCGGCCGCATCAGTTCGCGATCTTGGATGACGGTCCATACGACGCCGTGACGATCGAAGTCGATGTAAAGCGCTACGGGAAGTCGCTGCTGCTCGTTGTCGCCTATCAGGACGAATCGCACTACAACTACGTCCACATCTCGGTCGACGACCCCGCCAGGCAGCCCGTGCACAACGGCATCTTTCACGTCTTCGGCGGCGAACGGGTGCGGATCAGTCCGCTCGAAGGCGGCCCGGGCGTGTTGCCGACGAGCGAATGGACGCGCGTGCAGGTGGCCTGGAACGGCAAGACCGGCGAGGTCGTCTGTCACGCCGACGGGAAGACTTCGGGCGCCATGCGGGCTGTCGATCTCTCGTTGAAACACGGCAAGATCGGCTTGGGGTCGTTCAACGAAACGGGCGCGTTTCGGAATCTGAAGATTACACCCACGTACCGTAAGTAGCGCGCGGCAGGCGGCGGATCATCTGCCGTTTCATAGGCGCCGGCCGGTGTCGCTTGTGTACCTGGCGCTCGATTACGTGGAAACCCGTGGCGCGGCGCGTCTTGCGCACTTGACCGAAGGCCGGCAGTAGCAATGCGATGAGAACGAGGGCAAGGAGTCGCATGGCGGTTGGACGAGCCTCCGCGAAAACGGTTAGGCCCTATCTACAATTTCTTCTTGATCGCGCCGGCGTTTTTGGCGTCCGGGGCAAGCTCGATGTACTTGGCGTAAGCCTGCTTCGCGTTCTTCGCGTCCTTCGCCTTCTCGTACGCTTCGCCAAGCGCTAGCCACGCATCGGGAGAGTTCGGATTCCACTTCGTCGCCTCGCTGAAGCGCTGAATAGCCGCCTTGTAGGACGCCTTCTTCATATAGAACTTGCCGATCTTAATCTCGCTTTCGGCTTGTAGCGGATTGAAGGTGTATTCCTTCTTTTCGATCAGCGTCGCGTCTTCTTCGGGCGGTTCCTGCTGCTGCTGCGCCTGCGCCAGGAGCGCCGCGCCAAAGAGGGCAAGGATGAAGAAGCCGCGTGCCACAATTTGAGTATAGCCCCCGCATGGAATTGAAGGACAAAGTCTCGCAGTTACCGTTGTCGCCGGGCGTCTACCTGTACAAGAACGAGCACGCCGAGGTCATCTACGTCGGCAAAGCCAAGAGCCTGCGCGCGCGCGTGCGGAACTACTTCTCCGACGACAGCCTCACCGATTCCAAGACCGGCACGCTGATGGCCGAGGCGCGCGACATCGACTACATTCTCGTCGATAACGAGAAGGAGGCGCTAGCGCTTGAAAACAACCTGATCAAGCGGTATAAGCCGCGATTCAACATCCTCCTCCGCGACGACAAAACCTATCCCTATATCAAACTCACGGGCGAGAAGTTTCCGCGCGTGTTCGTGACGCGGCGGTTGCGCAAGGATGGCGGTACCTACTTCGGGCCTTATTTTCCGGGCAATCTGGCGCACCGGCTGGTCGACTTCATCCATCGCCATTTCAAGATTCCGTCGTGTAAGGTCGATCTCACGCGACTGCATCCGAACCCCTGTTTGCAGTTCCACATTCATCGCTGTTTGGGGCCGTGCGCCGCGGGGTTGACGACCGATGACGCTTACGCCGAACAGGTCCGAAACGTCCGGCTGTTTCTCGAAGGCAAGTTGAAAGATCTGTCGCGCGAGATCCGAGGGCGAATCGCGGCGGCGGCCGAAGAACTGCGCTTCGAAGAAGCCGCGGCGCTGCGCGACGTTTTGGTGACAGTCGAAGAGATCGACGAGCGGCAGAAGATGGCGGCGGCGTCGGGCGACGACATCGACATCTTCGCCTATTACGCCGAACCGCCGCTGATTGCCGTGAACCTGTTTCACTTGCGCAACGGCCGGATCGTTGACCGCCGCGAGTTTTACTGGGAAGACCAGATTGAGTTTCAAAAGGCCGAATTCATGGCCGCGCTGATCAAGCAGGTCTACCTCGATCAGCAGTACGTCCCGTCGATCATCCACGTGCCCGCCGAGTTCGAAGACCGCGAAGCGCTGGAGCTGTTGCTGACCGAAAAGCGCGGGCGGAATGTCGAAATTCACACGCCGCAGCGTGGCGCCAAGAAGGCGCTCTACGATTTGGTCGAGACGAATGCGAAGCACTGCTTCGATGCGCGCTTCCGTGTGTTGAAGCCGTCGTCGAAGGCGATTCTCGGCGCGTTCGAAGATGCTATCGGCGTGCCGCTGAACCCGCCGCGCATTGAGTGTTTCGACATCTCGCACGTACAGGGGACCGATAAAGTCGCTTCGATGGTGGTGTGGGAAGACGGGCGGATGAAGAAGTCGGACTACCGCAAGTTCATCATCAAAACCGTGGAAGGCAACGACGATTTTGCTTCGATGGCGGAGGTCGTTACGCGCCGGTATTCGCGCATTCGCGATGAAGGGGGCACGCGTCCGGGGCTGGTGCTGATCGACGGCGGACTTGGGCAACTGCATGCCGCCGCGGCGGCGTTGGAGGCGATCGGCATCACCGATCAGCCGCTTGCGTCGATCGCCAAACGCGAGGAGTGGATCTACGTCTACGGCGCCGAGGATGAGCCGATTGTGCTCGACCGCTTCCATCCCGTACTGCATCTCGTGCAAACGGTTCGTGACGAGGCGCACCGGTTTGCGGTGACGTTCCATCGGAACCGGCGTGATTCGAGTCGGCTGAAGTCGGAGCTGTTGCAGATCGAGGGCGTCGGGCCGAAGACGGTGGAGAAACTGTTGCAGAAGTTCGGAAGCGTGGAGCGGGTCCGCGCGGCCCGCTCGGAGCAACTTGCGACGGAAGTTGGCCCGGCCGCGGCACGCCGGATACGAGAAGGGTTGGGCTAGCCCGGATATCTCCCAGAACTTCTGCTGCGACGCGCGAGCAGGTCACGTGGACATCGCCGCACGGTGGACAATAGGAGTTGAATGAATCCATGTGAGAACGGGCAGCGCCGAACGGTGCGGGTGAAGCGTGTCGACGAAGTCAACTCGCTCGATGAACTGTTCCGGCATTGCCTGCCGGCGTTTGGCGGCGCGTATTTTCGGCGTGTATATACGATTCTCGATCGCGCAATCGGCATGGGTTGTCCGCTGACGATTGCGATCGCTGGGCCGGTGACGGTTTCCGGGCAACATCAAACCTGGCTGCTGCCATTGCTGGAAACGGGTTGGGTGGCGTACTTGTCGACGACGGACGCGGTCTGTTATCACGACGGGCACCGTTCGCTCGAAGGCCGGCGCGATCCGGTTTTCGAAGTGCCGATTTTCGGCGACGACGGCGCACTGCGCGATGAGCGCACAATTCGCGTGACCGATATGGCGTTCGACGAGGACGTGCTGCTCGATCAGGACCGCTTCCTGACGGCGATGTTGCAGCGGCCCGAGTTTCAACGCAAGATGACGGGTACCGAGATGCGGCATCTGCTGGGGCGTTGGTACGCGGCGCAGGAAGCGGGCATGCAGGTGGAGCCGGGACTGCTGGCGACTTGCTGGAAGATGGCGATTCCGGTGTTCGTCGGAGCGCCGGGCGACGGTTCGGTGTTCTTGAATTCGATGAAGTTGTGGGCCATGAAGGAAGCCGGGCTTTTGCCGGAGTACGCGTTCGATCTCGATATTCACGCCGAGGTTTTCGAAGCGTGCGCGTATCATCACTGGGGCTTGTTTGAGAGCGATTCCAAAGCGCTGGCGACGTTCATGCTCGGTGGCGGCGTGCCGAAGAATTACAACCTGCAGCCGGAGCCGGCGTTGGGGCAGGTGCTCGGGTTGCCGAACGTGCGCGGGTACGAGTTCGATGTGCAGATTACGACGGCGCCTGTGACGGACGGCTCGCTGAGTTCGTGTCCGCCGGCCGAAGCGGTGACGTGGGGCAAGGTCGACCGCGATACCTATGTGCAGTCGACCGAATCGATGCAGGGAGACTACTCGATGGTCATTCCGTTTCTGGTGAAGGCGCTGCTGGACCGTCGCGCGAAATTCGAGCGGCTGCACGCCGAGATGGGCGACGTCCTATTCGAGCGCCATCCGGAGGCCCGCGGGTATTTGCGGCCGCGCGAGGGCTATCGGTTGTTTGAGAAGCGCGCGGGGCTGGTCGATACGTTGCGCGGCGCGGTGCGCGAGAACGCCGAGTGGCTGCGCGAGTCGTTGCGGTATCCGCTGCCGGCGGCGGTGCAATCATGACGCGAAGGCAGCCGGTGCATGTCGTTTATGGCGGCGCGCATCTTTTCAAGTCCGACACGCCGGCGAAGCTGGGGCGGATCGCACTCGCGACGATGGATCGATGGACGCCGTCGGCCGAGGAACTCGATTGCCCGGCCGGCGTGATCGAACGCGTGCGCGAGAAGTTGCGCCGGGAGCCGGTGGAAGACTACCGGATCGACTTCGAAGACGGCTACGGAATGCGCGGCGAGGACGAGGAAGATAGGCATGTGCAGGCGGTTGCCAACGCGGTGCGGCAAGGCGCCGAGGACGGGACGCTGCCGCCGTTTCTCGGCATTCGAATTCGGCCGCTGCACGGGCCGACGCGCGATCGTGCGTTGAAAACGTTGCGGGCGTTTCTGCAGACGGTCAGCTATAAGCTGCCAGGCAATTTTCGCGTGACGCTGCCGAAGGTGGAGCGGCCGGAAGAAGTAGCCGCGCTGGCGCTGGAACTCCGTGGGCGTGCGTGGATCGAGGCCCTGGTCGAGACGCCGCCGATTATGGGGCGGCTGCGCGAGTTGCTCGAAGCCGCGGGCGGAAAACTGCTCGGCGTTCACTTAGGGCCGTACGATTTGTTGGCGTCGTTGGGAGTCGCCGCGCCGTTTCAGCGGCTACATCATCCGGCGTGTGTGGAGGCGCGGGTGCAGATGGCGATGGCGTTCGCGGGATCGGAGGTCGATGTCGTGGATGGGCCGACGAAGATTCTGCCGGTCGGCGAGGATCGCGGGCCGGTGATCGCGGCCTGGCAGCAGCATCGCGACGAGATTCTGTTGTCGCTCTCCGAGGGCTTTTATCAAGGCTGGGATCTGCATCCGGCGCAGTTGGTTTCGCGGTACGCGACGATCTACGGCTTCTATGAAAAAGAGGCGCCGGCGATGGCGGCGCGGCTGGCTAACTACGAAGCGGCGGCGGAGCAAGCGGTGCGTATGCAGCGGCAGTTCGACGACGCTTCGACGGTGCGCGGGCTGCGTGCGTTTTTGCAGCGTGCCAAGGATTGCGGGGCGATCTGATGCGGATCGTCATCGACACCGATCCGGGCGTCGACGACATGGTGGCGATTCTTGCGGCGCTCGCCGAGCCGGGTTTCGACATCGCCGGCATTACGACTGTGGGCGGCAATGTGTCGCTGGCGGCAGCGACGCGGAATGCGCTGCGGATACTGGCAATGGCCGGCCGCGACGACGTGCCGGTGTATATGGGCGCGGAAAGCGCGTTGGATGCCAGCGCGCGGCATGTCCACGGTGAAGATGGCCTTGGGGGTTGCGACTGGCCCGAGGCGACGTTCGGCGCGAAGCCGTCCGCGGCGGTTTCGTTTCTCGGCGGAATGCGGTCTCGGTATACGCTGGCGTGTCTGGGGCCGCTGACAAACATCGCCGGACTGTTGCGCGAGCGGCTGGACGCCGCGGCGTCGATCGATCGAATCGTGTTGATGGGCGGCGGTTTTGGCACGCATTCATTTTCCACGCCGAGCCGGGTCGTGCACTCGCAAGGAAACGTCGTGCCGGATGCCGAGTTCAACATCCACACCGATCCGGAGGCGGCGCGGGCCGTATTCTCTTCGGGGATTCCGGTTACGGTAATGCCGCTCGATGTGTCGCACCAGACGCTGGTCTCGCGTGAGCGGCTGGACGGCCTGGATGGGCGAGTTGGCCGGGCGGTTGCGCCCGTACTTGATCGGTATGGCGAATTTTCGCGCGCGCGTTGGGGGCATCATTCCGGTCCGCTTCACGATCCGAATGTGCTGGCGCATCTGGCCGATGGCGGTTTGCATGAAGGACAGCGCGGCGAGGTTTCCGTGTCGGCGGGCGGCAAGACCACGCTGGTGGAATCGGCCGATGGCCCACATACGGTGATGACGCGCGTCGACGCGGGCGGTTACCTGGACTGGGTGTGGCAGCGGCTGGCGCGGTTGTGATCATCCGGGCGCACCTCGCCTGTCGGGTAAGGTAGCGTCTAATTCTCCGGCCCCGCCGGCATCTCTTCCAGCAAGTTCTCAAACTTCGTGAACTCGTGCAAAAACGCCAGCTTCACCGTCCCCGTCGGTCCATTACGCTGCTTGGCCAGAATCAGCTCCGCCTTGCCGTGCAGGTTCGCGTCGAAACGCTTGTAATACTCCTCGCGGAACACAAACATCACCATATCGGCGTCCTGTTCGATCGATCCCGATTCGCGCAGATCGCTCAACTGCGGGCGATGATCGCCGGGCCGCGTTTCCGGAGCGCGGCTCAGCTGGCTAAGCACGAAGAACGGACACTTCAGTTCCTTCGACAGCAGCTTCAATCCGCGCGACAACGCGCTCACTTCCTGCGTACGGTTCTCGCTGCGTCCCGGCGCACTCATCAGTTGGAGGTAGTCGACGATGACCAGACCCAACTCGTGCTCGCGTGCGATGCGCCGCAGCTTGGCGTGAATGTCGATGAGCGTGATGTTCGACGAGTCGTCGATAAAGATCGGTGCGCGCGCCAGATCCATCGTCGCCTTCTGCAGCATGCGCCGCTCGTCGCCGTTCAAATAGCCCTCGCGGAATTTCGTCTGTGAAACGCGCCCCTGTGCGCAAATCATACGCGTCAGCAGCGACTCATTCGACATTTCGAGCGAAAACACCGCCACCGCCTTCGGCTGCGCCGGATTCATCGCCACATACTGGCCGACGTTCAACGCCAGTGCCGTTTTGCCCATCGCGGGCCGCGCCGCGAGGATGATCAACTCGCCCGGCCGGAATCCGCCCGTCATTTCATCGAGCTTCACAAAACCCGTCGAAGTGCCGCGCACGCGCTTGGTCGGATCGAGGAACGCGTTGATGCCGCCGTCAAACGTCTCGATCACTTCTTTCGGAGTAAGCAGCGAATTCGAAATCTGCGCCTCGCCCAGCCGCATCAGGTCTTCTTCGGCCGCGGCGAGAATCTCATGCGGCTCGTCGGCGCCGTTCACGCAGCGGTCGATCAACGCTTGCGACGTGAAAATGATATGCCGCAGCGTCGCCTTGTCCTTGACGATCTTGGCGTAGCTTTCCAGGTTGTAAAGCTGCGGCAAGCCGTCGTCGAGCGTAACCAGATACGTCAAGCCGCCGACCGAATCCAGCTCGTTGAACTTCATCAGTTCATTGGCCAGCGTCACCCGGTCGACCTTCTCGCCGCGCTCGAACAACTGCTGCATGCGCGTGAATATCAACTGGTGCGATTGCAGGCTGAAATCGGACGCCTGCACCATGCTGGCGACATTGAGGAACGTCGACGAATCCAGCAACACCGCGCCCAGTACATACTTCTCCGCCTCGATATTCACCGGAAGGCCCTTCTGCATTACGAGGTCGGAGTGCTGCGCCATACGATCTCAAACGATAGCGTGTCCAGCGCCGCCGCGCAAATCGGCGAAATTCTCAGCTTTCCAACAGCGCCCTACAGCTGCGCGCGCAACACCCGCAACGCGCGCAACGCCTCGGCCGAAACTTCGGTGTCTTTGTCCTTCGACAACGCTTCCAATATTTCGATCGAGTCCTTCGCGCCCGCGTGGCCAAGGATCTCGGCGATGCCAAGCTTCTCGTCGCGCGTCGCCTGCAGCGCCGCGCTGTGCACCGCGAACCGCACGCTCGCCTCGCGCGACAACTCCTTCAGAAACCCCATCGCCACGCCGCGCCAGGCTTTGTGATTCAGCGTGTTGATCAAATATTGCAAGGGGCTCAGTTCGCTGATCTCGGTCTGGCCCAGGTTCACGACGGCATAAGCCAGCGACAATCGTGGACGGATCTTTCGCTCGCCCTCAAACAGCGTCTTGAGTCGCGCCAGGTCGTCCTTCGCCTTTAACCGTCCGAGTCCCTCGGCCGCGCCGGCGCGCAGCAACTCGTCGTTAGCCATGACGTGCTGATCGAACAGTGCGCGATTGCTCAGGTCGGGCAGCAGCGCAAATGCCTCCATCAGGACGCGCCGGACACGATCGCTTTTGGTGCGAGTCCACGCCTCGCGCAAGGGCGCGATCGCCTCTTTGTTGCCCAGCAGCGACACAGTCTGAATAGCCGCGATCTGCACCTTCTCGTCCGGATCGCGCAACAAGTAAAACAGCTTTGGCGCCACCGCCGGATTGCGGATCTTCTCAAATGCCGTCATGACCTCGTAGAGCACCGCCGTGTTCTTTGTCGCCAGCGCGCCCAGCAGCGTCTCCGACGCCGCGCCCGCGCGCAGCACGCCCAGCGCCCGGCACGCCGCCGCCTTCGTCTCCATCGACGGAGTCTCCGCGGCGACCTTCGCAATCCCGCCGGTAATCTCAGGCCGCACGGTCACGTAGGAAGGCACGACGGGATCGTCGCCGCCCGTGAATCGATCGGTCACCGCGCCCGTGGCTTTTTGAAATCGCCCGCGCCAGCCTGACTTAAAGTAGCCGGGGAGATAAAGGTTGACCAGCCCATCGACCGCCGTCTTCTGCACGCCCGCGTCGGGATCGGCCAGGTATGGCGTCAACGCGTCCAGGCTCTGCGGCCCGCCCGTCTCGATCAGCGCCACCACGGCCTTCATCCGCGCCTTGGCGTCCTGCTCCTGCGCGATTAATGAGAACGCCGCGACAGCGGCAAGCAGCACTCGCATGACTATACGACGCGGCCCGCCGCCAAAAGGTCTATCGAACGATCTCGAGTTCAACGCGATTCTTGATCAGACCAATCTCGTGCCCCATGTCCAGCAGCTTCTGCGCCGCGCGAGGAATGATCTCGCCGCAGTCGACCGTGTAGTGGCTCACGTACATGCCGACGAACTTCGCCGCCAGTTCGGTCTCCATGTCGCGCGCGAACTGCATGGCATACTGCAACGCTTCGTCGTGGTTGTCGAGCGAATACTGAATGCTTTCACGCATCATTCTGCACGCTTCGGTGCGCAGTTCCGGCTCCAGGTTCTTGCGCAGCACGTTGCAGCCGAGCGGCAGCGGCAGGTCGTAGGTTTTCTTAAACCACTTGCCCAGATCGAGAATGTTGTGAAATCCGGTGCGCGAGTAGGTCAACTGCGCTTCGTGAATCACCAGGCCGACATCGGCGGCGCCATCCTTGACCGCGTCCAGAATCTTGTCGAACGGCACTTCGACAGGAATGAAATCCGGCTCCAAGATGTTCAGCGTAAGAAACGCAGTCGTCAACCGGCCAGGGATCGCGATGCGCTTGCCTTTGATCTCGTCGACGCCCATCATATGCGTCGCCACCAGCATCGGGCCGTATCCGTCGCCAACGCTCGAACCGCTTGCCATGACGTAGTATTTGTCGGCGACGTAGGGGTAGGCGTGATACGAAATGGCTGTGAGCTCATACTCGCCATTCATGGCGCGGCGATTGAGCGATTGAATGTCTTCTAGCTGATGCCGGAAGTTGAGAGTCTTGGAGCGAATCCTTCGCGTTGCCAAGCCGTAGAACATATACGCATCGTCGGAATCCGGACTATGCGCACAAACGATTTCCTTGAGATCCATACAGGCGAAGATCTCATCATAGCAGAGCGTCGTCGAAAGCCCTTAGTTTTCGGCCAATTCAACCAGCGCCGGATGAATGTAGGCCAGCGCCGATTCCAGCTTCGCGATAAACTCATCGGCGGTCGAAAGATCGCCCGCCCGCCCCATCCGCTCCAAAGCATATGCGGCGTCGTAAACGCGCTCCGTGCCGAAATTTGATACCGAACCCTTCATGCTGTGCGCCGCGCGTTCCATCGCACTGGCGTCGCGCTCGACCGCCGCCGATCGGATCTCATTCATCAACATCGGGTATTCGTCAAGGAAAAGCCTTGCCACTTCCCGCAAGAGTTCCTCATCGCCTCCCAGACGCTCCAATGCAACAGCGCAATCCAACTTAGCGAGTTCATTCGAGAACTTCATCATTCCGATCCTCCCGGAACAGCCGAAGCGACTACGATTTGTCTCATGGGCCTCATCATTGTATCAAAATCCGCACTAGCCGTAGCAGTACCATCAGTAGCTACTAGTGCTTACTTGCGATATAACATTTCCGTATTAGAATGTTTGGGAGATGCCCAGACGCGCACCGGTTCTTTCATGTCCGCCTGAAACTATGGCGAAGCTGTTG
>VFZW01000142.1 GCA_016871055.1 Acidobacteriota bacterium | reverse complement strand
GTCGAATCGTTACCCACGCTTCAACTGGCGCAGGTCTACGGCGCGATCGCGTATTACCTCGAAAACACCGCTGCCGTGGATGCGTACCTCGCCGACAACGACCGTAGAATTGCGGAGATGATTCCGCCGCTGAGCGAGGCCGATCCTGTGCTCTTTGCCAGACTGAATACTGCAATGCGGGAGCTGTGACGGTTCGATTCCTTGCGGATGAGGACCTCGACGCAGGCATCATCCAAGGGCTACTGCGAGTAGCCCCACAAGCAGATATTCTCGACGTGAAATCAACGGGGTTGCGCGGCACGCCGGATCCAGAGATTTTAGCGATTGCCGCCCGCGAAGGGCGGATCGTTTTGACGCACGACCGCAACACGATGACCGCGCACGCGGTGGACCGGCTGACGGCCGGCTTGATGATGCCCGGACTGTTTGTAATCTCGCAGCGAGCGGAGTTGGGCGATGTCATCGACTCGCTGCTATTGGTGTGGTCGGCTTCGGCCGCGAATGAATGGGATGGGCGATTCGTGTTCGTGCCGATTCGGTGAGCGCGTCGCGGTCCAATTAAGCCGGTCCAGGGCAAATGCGATAGCATGGTGCGGCAATGGTCCGATTGAAACTTCTTCTTGCCGCCTCGACAGCGGTGTTTTCGCAGACATTCACCGCCGACCAGGCTCTGACGGGCCGCTCGCTCTATCTCGGCAACTGCGCGAGTTGCCATCTCCCGAACATGTCCGGGCGCAACGAGGCGCATCCGCTCACGGGCGCGAATTTCTTGAACACATGGCGGGGCCGCACGGTGAATCAACTCACCCGCTACATGCAACAAACGATGCCGCCGGGCAACCCGGGCGGGCTCGGCGAAGAGGCGTATCTGGCGCTCTCCGCCTTCATTCTCGAAGCGAATGGCGCCGCACCGGGTTCGCGGCCGGTCGCCGTAAACAGCCCGGTCCGCATCGGCGACGTTTGCAACGGCCAAATGCCGGAGGCGCTGCGAACGGTGCTGGACTCGCCGACGAGCGATCAGGCGGGCCTGTCGACTCGCGCGCGGCCCAAGGGCCACGTCGTGCGCGGAACGGTTAAGAACTTTCGCCCGGTGACCGATGCAATGCTGCGTAAACCCGCGCCGGAAGATTGGCTCATGATTCGCGGCAACTACCAGGCGTGGAGTTACAGCCCGCTCGCCGAGGTCAATACGTCGAACGTGAAGAATCTGCGTTTGAAATGGGCGTGGTCGATGAACGACGGCGGCGCCAATCAGCCAACGCCGATCGTGCATGACGGCATCATCTACCTGTCCAACACCAGCCACACGATGCAGGCGCTCGACGGCCGCACCGGCGATCTGATTTGGGAACACAACGTCGGACCAGAATCACAACGCGCGTATGGCGCCACGCGCGGTATTTCGATCTGGGGTGACAAGGTGTACTTATCGGGCACCGACGCGCGGCTGCACGCGCTCGATGCGCGGACGGGCCGGTTGGCGTGGACTACCGAGGTCGCGCCGCCTCGCCGCGGTTTCAGCAGCACGTCGGGCACGATTGCCATCAACGGAAAGATTCTGCAAGGTCTCACCGGCTGCGGACAATTCAGGGACGAACGGTGTTCCATCAGCGCATGGGACGCCGAGACCGGCAAGCCCGCCTGGAAGTTCCACACCATCGCGCGCGACGGCGAACCCGGCGGCGATACCTGGGGAACGCTGGAAAATCTATTCCGCGCCGGCGGCGACACATGGATCTCCGGCAGTTTCGATCCGGAGTTGAACCGCACCTATTGGGGCGTTGCGCAGGCCAAGCCGTGGATGCGTGTCAGCCGTGGCGCCAAGCTCGGCGACAAAGCGCTGTATACGAATTCGACGCTCGCGATCAACGCCGACAGCGGCAAGCTCGACTGGTACTTCCAGCATGTGCCGCAGGAGAGCTTCGATCTCGACGAAGTCTTCGAACGTGTACTGGTCGACCTCGACGGACGCAAGCTCGTTTTCTCGATCGGCAAGGCGGGCATCCTTTGGAAACTCGATCGGGTCACGGGCAAGTACCTCGACTTAACGGAGACCGTCTATCAGAGCGTCTTCTCAACGATCGATCGCAAAACGGGAGCGCTCACCTATCGCTCCGATATTTTGGAGCAAAAGATCGGGCAGTGGTTCCACGTGTGCCCGAGCACGCAGGGCGGTCACAACTGGCAACCGATGAGCTACCACGCGCCGAGCGCGCAACTGGTGATCCCGTTGAGTCAAAGCTGCATGGAGATGTCGGGCCGCGAGGTGGAAATGAAGGCCGGCTCCGGCGGCGGCGGAGGCAATCGGCACTTTCTCGAAATGCCGGGCAAGAAAGGGATGATCGGCAAACTGGCGGCTTACGACGCACGGACGATGAAGGAGACGTGGGCCGTCGAACAGCGCGCGCCGTTTCTCACCGGCGTTCTCTCGACCGCCGGCGGTGTTGCGTTCGTCGGCGATCTCGACCGCTATTTTAAAGCCTTCGACGTGAAGACCGGTGCGCTGTTGTGGCAGGTGCGGCTCGGAACGACGGTTCAAGGGCATCCGGTCGCGTTCGGCATCGACGGCAAGCAGTACATCGCCGTGACGACGGGTCTCGGCGGCGGGAGTCCGCGTGATGTGCCGCATGTTATCGCGCCGGAGATTCATTTCCCGGGCAATGGGAATGCGCTGTATGTGTTCGAGCTGCCGTCGAACTAGGCCTAAGTCAGCGCTGTTCGTTTTTCGATCTTCGCCTCATCGAGCTCAATTCCGAACCCGGGCCGGTTGGGTAGCGTGATCTTGCCGTCGACGGGCTTGGGGTCCCACTTCTCGAAGTAGTAGTACGAACTCATTTTGCTGATGAGATACTCGACCAGCGGGCATGTCATCGGCGACTGCGATGCGACTACATGCAACGACGAGTGCACGCTGTGGCCGTGCGGAATTACTTGCGCGTCGTAGGCCGATGCGATGCTGCACATCTTGACGAGTTCGCTGACGCCGCCGCACCATTCGGGATCGGACTGCACGACCGTGATCGCGCCGGCTTCGAGAAACCGCTTCACTTCCCAGCGGCCGTAGAAGTGCTCGCCGGTCGCCACAGGCACCGACGTCGCCTTCCGCAGCGCGACGAAGCTCTCCATCTTGTCGGGATGAAACGCCTCTTCGATCCACCGCGGGCGATACTGCTCCACCTGCTTGGCCCACTGAATTGCGTAGTTCAAATCCCACCCCATGAACGCGTCGAACATCAGGTCGCAGTCGTTGCCGACGGCCTCGCGCAGGTGCCGCAGCATCTGTACGTTTTTCTCAAGCCCCACCGCGCCATCGCCCGGCCCAAGCGGCATAAACCACTTCTGATGACGGAAGCCCTGGCGCTTAAATTCGGCGGCGGTCTTGCGCATGCGGTCGGGCTCGACGCTGTGGCCGAGACAACTTCCATAAGCCTCGACGGCGGGTCGCGTCGGCCCGCCCAGCAACCGATACACCGGCGTGTTGAAGTAGCGGCCGCGCAAGTCCCACGCGACGTTGTCGACCGCGCTGATGGCCATCATGAAGTGGCTCGAGCGCGAGTGGCGATTGAGCCGGAACATCTTGTCCCACAGCGTCTCGCCGGCCAGCGCGTCCTTGCCTTTTACAAACGGCCGCAGTTGGCGATAGACGACGACGGCGACTTCGTCATCGATGGGACCGTATAGTCCTTCGACGCCTTCGTTGGTCGTCATGCGCAAGTAGATCTGCGCGGCGCGCGCTTCGCCGGCGGGACGTTCGCGCTCGCGATATTCGGCGGGGCGGTGCTCGGCGTAGACGTGCAGCGGGTTGACCTGATGCTGGCCCTTGGCGTCGCCGGCTTCCACTTTGCGGCGGCCTTCGATGCGAATCAGTTCGAGGTCCTTGATGGTCGCTTGCCCGCTGGTGCGAGCGCGCTCTTGTGCGTTCATCAAGGCCGGGAAAGCGGAGGATAAGAGGAGATCTCTGCGGCGCATGTCGTTGGCGATTCTAACACGCCCTCCTAACAAACGATGCGCAGCCAAATCTGCTCTTCGTGGACTTCTCGCGGCGGAATGCCGTTGGCCGTGAGCGCCTTCGAAACGCGCTCGCCGTGCCGCGGCGGTACTCCGCTGATGATGACACGCCCGCCGGGACGCAACACGCGGCGCATCTCGGCGGCGTGATTGGCGATGGTTTCGGCGTTCAAATTCGCCAGCAGCAGGTCGATTGACGCATCGCGAATCGAGCGGATCGATCCCGTGAAAAGGCCGATCGCTTCAGGCAGATCGAGTCTCGCGGCGCGCACTGCGTCGTCGTCGATGTCGCAAGCCGCCACTGTTTTGGAACCAAGCGCGTGTGCCGCCAATGCCAGAATTCCCGAGCCGGTTCCGAAGTCCAGAACGGCGTCGCCGGCGCTCCATTCGCGTTCGAGCGCTTCCAGGCAGAGTTGTGTTGTCAGGTCGTTGCCCGTGCCGAAACCGATGCCCGGATTAATCACCAGGCGCACGCGACCTTCGGGCACAGCGTCTTCATTCCACGGCGGAACGATGAACCAGCGTTCGCCGACAACGCGCGCGGGCCACGCCGCGCGGCTCTCGGCGGCCCAGTCGACATCCGGCTCTTGCTCCCAACGCGGCGAGTAGTCCGTAAACTCCGAGTGATCGATCGGCGATTCGAAGAAGGCGCGCAGCGCGCACTCGTTGCCGGGGAGATCGGTTTCGGTAACTCCCGCCGTACCCGCCTCCCAAAGCCCGGCGAGAATTTTGTCTTTGTCGTCGTTCCCGCAAGTCAAATGAAGAGAGACCATCTCTTTCCATAGTCGCCTTTTCAAATTCGATCTACAATGACCATTCGAGGCGGCCTGTTCCGCTAGAGTGTGTAGAGTGTCTCTTTCCATCCGGATCGCCGGAGTAGGCGTTTACGTTCCGAAACAAGCCGTGAGCGCGGCGGATTTGGACGCGCGGCTGGGCGTTGCGCCAGGGACGACCCTCGCGCAAAACGGTGTCGCTATGCGTTACTTCGTCGACGAAAACGAGACCGCGAGTTTCATGGGCGCCGCCGCGGTCGAGCGCGCGCTGCTGCAATCGTCGCTCGATGTTTCCTGCCTTGACGCGATTCTGTTTTCCGGCGTCATGTCCGAGCAGCCGATGCCGTCGACCGCCATTCTGATTCATCAACGCCTCGGCGCCCGCGCCCAGGGGACCGCGTGTTTCGACATCAACGCGTCGTGCGCCGGATTCCTGCGCGGCATGGAGATGGCCGCGGCCGGCATCCAAAGCGGCATCTGGGAACGAGTAGCGGTAGTGTCGGTCGAGTTGTCGTCGAAGGGTCTGCGCTGGAGCGATCTCGACACCTGCACGCTGTTTGGCGACGGCGCCGCCGCGGCGGTGTTCGAAGCGTCGAACGATGCGAGCGCCATCCTTGCCATCCGCAGTGAGACGTTGAGCCAGGGCGCGGACTTTTGCCAAATGCGCGCCGGCGGATCGCGCTTCAACGTTCGGACGCCACCGCCGGAATTTGACGACTACCTCTTCGCGATGAAAGGCCGGCCGTTGCTGCGGCTCGTGCAACAGAACTTTCCGCGATTCCTGGGCGAACTGCTTGCCGAAACGCCCACCCAACTTGTCATCCCGCATCAAGCCAGCGCAGTGGGTCTGGCGTTTCTGCGGAAAGAACTCGCGCCATATGGGCTGCCCGCCATCGAGATCCTGCCGTCGTTCGGCAATCAGGTCAGCGCATCGATCCCGTTCGCGTTGCATCATGCAATCGCGAGCGGCGCCTTGAAGCGCGGCGACACGGCGCTGCTGGTCGGCACCGCCGCCGGCGTGACGATGAACGGCATCGTGTTCCGGTATTGACGTGCGGATAACTCTGAAACGCGCCGGATACTGCAGCCAGCGAGCGTGGTTCGCCGATCGATCCTCGTTCTCGCGCTGGATTCGATTCCCCGCGATGATCGCAATCATTGAGCATCCTCGATTGGGCCGTGTGTTATTCGACTGCGGCTACGGCAGCGCGCTCGTCAACGCCACAAGCGCGGGCGCGCGGATGTACAAGCTCGGCCTGCCTTTCGTCTTGCCGGAGAACGAACGCATCGCGACGGGCGCCGATCGGATCTTCCTTTCGCACTACCATCCCGATCATATCGGCGGGCTTCGCGATGTGTCCGGCGCGCCACCGATTCTGTGTTCGCGCGACGGCCTCGCGCGCCTGCGGTCGCTGCGCGGGATTGCTCTGCATCGCGCCGCGTTTTTTCCGGAGCTGTTGCCGGATGACTTCGACGCGCGTGCGGAAGCGATTGAAGACCTGCCGCTCGTGGCGGGCATCGGTCCGTTTGAAGAAGGCCGCGACGTCGCCGGCGACGGTTCGCTGATCGCGATCGCGCTGCCCGGCCACGCAGCCGGCCAGTACGGACTGCTTTGCGATCGCCGCGTTTTTCTTTGCGCCGACGGCGCCTGGCTGCGCACGAATATCGTCGACCGCCGCTGGCCCGCGTGGCCCGTGCGCGCGCTGGTCGATGACTACGCCGCGTTTACGGGGACGCTCGAGAAACTGCACGCGCTTTCGAAGTCGCATCCGGAACTTCAGATCATTCCCTCGCATTGCGAGGACTCGATCGCCGCATATGGGCAGCACGGTTGAGATCGTCCGCGCTTTCGTGAAGGCGCGCTGGCCGCGTGTGCGTCGCGTACCTATTGACGACCGCCCGGTCGAAACCGTGCGCGAATTCGAAGCGAACTTCGCGGCCCGCAATGCGCTCGGCGTGACGCTGGCCGAAGCTCGCGAAGAAGCCGCGCGCGAACTGGCCGGCGGCGCGCCGCGTTATCCCGGCTACAGCTTCGGTTTTTCGAGCGGCACGCTGGGTGAGCCCGGAGTCTTTCTTACGAGTGAACGGGAGCGCGATCGCTGGGTCGGTGCGGTCCTCGGGAAATTTCTGCCGTCGCGGATGCTCACCGGCGCCAGCATCGCGTTGATCCTCAAACACAGCAACCGGCTCTACACCGATGTGCGCAAGACGCGCCGCTTGCGCCTGCACTACTTCAACGCAGCCGCGCCGGTCGATGATTGGGCCGCTGCATTGCGCGACGCAGCGCCGGATATTCTCATCGGCCCGCCGAGTGTTTTGGAACAACTGGCATTGCGGCAGCGTATCCGGCCGAGCCTGTTGATCGCCGGCGCCGAACCGCTGTTTCCACAAGATGCCGCGCTGCTTCATGACGCTTTCGGCATCGCTCCGCGCGTGATCTACCAGGCCAAGGATGGATTCCTCGGCACCGGTTGCGCGCACGGCCGTGTGCACTTGAACGAAGACCTCATTCACTTCGAGCGCATCGATATCGGACGCGGACGGTTCGTCCCCGTCATCACTGACTTCACGCGCACCAGCCAGATCTACCGGCGTTTTCGTCTCGACGATGTGTTGATCTCCGCGAAAGCTTCCTGTGCGTGTGGCAGTCCGCTCGCGGGTGTTGCCGCGATCGAAGGCCGGGCGAACGATGTGCTGTTGATTGGCGATCGAATCATTACTCCGTACGAGTTGAACGACGCGCTCGGCCGCGCGATGGAATACACCGTCACGCAGACCGAGCCAGACCGTGTAACCGTTGCCGGCGGGGACTCGGTCGATGCGCTCACCAAGTTCCTTCATCCAGCCACGGTGACCGCGGTGCCGTACGAACCGCCGCGCCTCGGTGAAAAACGCCGCCGCGTACGACGTCTATTCGACCCTCATAACGATTGGCTGAGCCGGTTCACGGTTGCAAGAAACGTCGCACCCGGCGTGTAGGCGCGCGCGTAGTCGCGGAATTTTGCCAACGCCGGCCACTGTGTGCGATCGAGTATCCGTTCGAGCAGCGGAGCGGCTCGCGCGATCGAGTTTGTACGCAAGCCGAGGCCGCGGTACTCCAGGCGCGCGGCGTAGTCGAACTGATCGTAATCGCGCGGCACGGCTAGGCACGGCAGACCCGCGGAGATCGCCGCATACGCGATGCCCGTACCGCCATGATGAATCACCGCATCGAAGCCTTCGATGTGCCGCTCGTAGTCGAGAAACGAAATGGCGCGGACGCGGCCGGTGCGCTCCGGCGGCTTGTACTCCGGATCGCCGAAGGAGACGAAGAAGTGAACGTGCGGCATCGCCTTGGACAATTCGCGCACTTCGTCCATCAGCGTTCGCTTGGCCCACAGCAGATGTGTGCCGTGTGTGACGAGCACGCGCGGGTGCGGCTCCAGGAACTCGAACGGCGGTCCTTGGTCGGGCGTCGCGAACACCGGTCCGAGCATCTGGAAGCGTGACGGCCAGTCGCACTCAAACTCCAGCTCGCTAATGCCGAATCCAAGAATGGCGTGCGGTGAATAAATCGCTTCGCTGCCGTCTTCGCGATAGACGCTGCGCAGGCCAAGCCGCCGGAATTCTTCGCGAAACAGCAAGGCCACGGTTTGTTTGAATGTGCGAATCACCGCGCGGCTCGCGGCGTCGCGCAGCGGCGATCCGGGCATCCATCCTCCGCAGTAGGAAGGGATGCCGCTCCGCGTCTCGATGGTGATTGGCGTGGCCGCCGTTGTGATCCAGGGAATGCCCAAACGATCGGCGGCCAGCCCGGCGACCGGTGCTACGGAATCGGCGACAATCATGTGCGGCCGCTCACTGCGCCAAAGTTCGACAAGCTCGTCCCCGATGGC
Source organism: Acidobacteriota bacterium (assembly GCA_016871055.1). Taxonomy (GTDB): domain Bacteria; phylum Acidobacteriota; class Terriglobia; order Bryobacterales; family Bryobacteraceae. The sequence goes on along the minus strand of VFZW01000142.1, from coordinate 5,932 downwards.
CGGCAGCAATCGCAGGTTTTGTCGAAACTGCGCGAGTAGCCGGAAGGGATTACTGCGAGCCGGTTCGGCCGTGTTGGCGATCGATTCCAGCGTGTCCATGCCGATCGACCGCAACCGAATCGCGCGGTGGCCGAAGCGTTCCACGGTGGAGACCTTGCGCGGACCCGTGATGACATCCGTTTCGAAGCCGGCGCTCTTGGCGGCATTGGCCAGCGCCATCAGCGGATTCAAGTGCCCGGCAAAAGGCGGCGCGACGAAAACGATGCGCTTCATGCCGCGCCTTTCAACAAGCCCACCACGATTCCGCGCACCTCGTGCGATTCCCAATATCCAAGGTGATCCGCCTCGCAGTACGTGTTTACCGGCCCCCGATAAAGCAGTCGGCTCCATCCGTCGCGGAGGCCTTGCAAAACGCTGACTCTCCGCATATCGAGCGAATACGGCCGCCACATCGCCGGTCCGAGCGCGACGATGCGCGCGTCGATCGGCAGTACCGTCGTGGCCGCCGCTAACATTTGGAGGCCGCAGCTTCCCGTGACGATGACGAGCTTGTTTTGAAGCAACGGACGCAGAGCCGCGGCGATCGCGCGCCGAAGCTGCTCCGATGTCAGGCTCCAGACGAATTGCAGCGAATTCCGCGCGGCGGCGACGGGAAGGGAAGCGTCGCGCACCTCGCAATCAAACGCCGGATGAAACGGAAATCCGGCGAGCAGCGGTTCGGCGTCCGGCGGCGCAACGGCCTTGAGAAAGTCCACCTGCGAAGGCATCAGGCGGCTGGACCGAAACGAACTCTGGCCGGTGAGCAGCACAACGCGCGGACGGACAGGCGCGCCCAGGCTGTCGCGGTAGTCAAGCGCGCGTAGCTGTGTGCAATAGCCCATCTGTTATTTGTAGCGAATCTCGCCACCGGCCATCTCGATCTTGCGCGTGCGCCATTGCAGTCGCCCCGGCCGGATCAAGGCGAGTGCGGACCAAAGAGGCGTGCAAAGGTCCGCCGCCGCTTCAAAAAGCAGATCGACAATCGAACTCGCAACGCCCGTAATTCGCCACAGCGCCACGCGATTGACAAGCGCCTTCGTGAGCAGCAACGCAAGCCACGCGGCGGCGCGCGCTTCGACGATCGCCGCGATGAGCCCCGCCAACGGCAACAGGCCCGGCAACACAATCCAGAACACCGTCGCCGCCGACAGATTTCCGCGCAAGTAGTAGCTCGCGAAAATCATCCAGCGCCGCATCACCCGCGCATAGTGCGCAAACGACGCGATTGTCATTGCAACGTGTGCGGGCGCGGCGGTCTGCGTGATCGCGAACCCATTGCGAAGATACAGCCGCGCCACCGCGTAGTCGTCGGTGAGTTCATGCCCGGCGGCGGCGAATCCGCCCAGCGCGCGAAGCTGCGTGGTGTCGGCCCCGTAGATCATTCCGTTAATCGTGCGCTGCAAGCCCAGCCGCGAAGCCGGCAGATACGTCAACAGTGCGTTGCCGTTGACGAAGCCGCCGGTGAGACGCTCATAAACACTACTCTTCGCGACAAAAACCGGAAGCCCGGTTGCGAGTGGCCGCTCGGGCAGCAGGGAACCGCCCGGCAGAAACGTGTCGTCGTCGAGCACGATCAATCGCCCGGTCTCGACCATCGGAAGCGCCCGCTCCAACTTGGCCAGTTTCGGATTCTCCCCGTCGCGCGGGCCCGGGCCGATCACCACACGCAGCTTTGTGTGCAACGGCGCAAGTTCCGAGGCGATGCGCTGCGCCTCCGCGTCGTCGTCATCGATCAGCCACAGGAATGCGGCATCTGGATGCGCTCGCAGATTCGCTGCGAGCGCACCAGCGAGTTGTGGATCGCCCGCGAGAATCGGCTGGATAATTGTCACATCGGCGGAGGCGGTGCAAACATCGCGTCGCACCATTGCAAGCCGCGCGGCGACGAGAACGACATACAACGCGCCAAGCCAGAGAGTCATGATTGGCGCTGCTGCCACGCAATAAATTGTTCGACGCCCTCGGCCAGCGACACCGGCGGCGGCCCGAACGCCGCCAGCATCTTGCTCACGTCGAACGTCTTCGAGTACGCCATCACTTCCACGCCGAATCGCGTGACCGGCGGTTCCCGGAAGCCGAGAAGGTAGTCCGAGACCAGTTCCGCGCCGCGCGCGAATAACATCGCCGTAGCCACGCCAACGTTCTTGCGCGGCCGAGGCAGCCCCAGCTTGTCGAGCATCGCGTCGAGGAACGGATACAGCTCCACCGGCTCATTGTTGGTCAGGTTGAATTCGCCGCCAATGTCACTCTCCAGCGCGCGTTCGATGTAGTGCGAGAGGTTGTCGATGTAGATCAAATCGGCGCGCGGCGAAACGCCATCGGCGCGCACGATACGCGGCAGCTTGCCTAGCTCGGCCGCGCGAAGAATGCGCGGAAACAACACCGTGTCGCCCGGGCCGAACACCGCGCGCGGCCGCAGGATCACCGCGTTCAATTTCGATTGCCGCACCAACTCTTCGGCGGCGCGCTTGGTCGCCGCGTAGTCGTTGATCGCGCGCGCCGGCAGCGGCGAGTCCTCGCGGATGTTCTCCTGATCGGCGCCCGCGGTGTAATGCACGCTGCTGGACGAAATAAAAACGAATCGCGCGATACCGTTGCGCGCGGTCCAGTCGAGCACATGTGCGGTAGCGTCGACGTTAGAAGCCTGGTAGTCACGCCGTGCAGCCCACGGAGATGCCAGCGCGGCGCAGTGCACAACGGCATCGGCGGCGGGCAGCGTGCCGATGGGCTCGCGGAGATCGCACCGGATGTGTTCGTCGACGGCGCCCTCGCGCGGATCCGTTCGGCTAACGCCGATGACGTGATGGCCGAGCCGCCGCAGGTGCGCACCCAGCGCGCCGCCGACAAATCCGCTTACGCCTGTAACGAGAATGCGCCGGGGCATCAAAAAATCCCCAGCAGCCGCCACCAACCGAACCCAATTGTTCCCCAAATCAGAAAATTCACCGTCACCACGACCGCGCCAATTCGCCACCAGTCGCGGAACGAGACATACTCCTGCGCGAAGAACATCGGCGAAGGAGTTGTGCCGTAATGAGTCAGACCCGCCGACAGATTCGCGAAGCATGCGAAGGCGTACGCGACCAATCCGATCGGCGCGCCCTTGACGACGAGCAATGCCAGAAACGGCGGATACATCGACAGCAGATGCGCCGAGATGCTCGCGAACCCGTAATGCGCGTAGGCATAGATCAGCAGTGTGCAGACGAAAAACAGCGGCCAGGTGAAGTCGGCGAACCACGCGCCGGCGGTCTCGGCGAACACGCGGGTCACACCGCTGTCGTTCAGCGCCTTGCCCATGCGCACCATTCCGCCGTACCAGATGAACACGTCCCAGGCGTTGTGCTCGGTGCGCACGTCGTGCCATGTCAGTACGCCGGTGATCAACAGCGCCGCCGCGCCCAGCAGCGCCGTGAGCGTGATGTCGAATTTGTGAATGCCGCTGGTCGCCCACGCGGTGCAGACAGAAACGAACACCGCGGCCAGGATTTTTTCATTCGGCGACATCGGCCCCATCTTCGCCAGTTCGCCCCGTGCGAATGCCGATGCCTCCGGCGTGCGATGGATTTCGGGTGGATACATCCACCGCACCAGGAACGGAATCGCCGCCAGCGAAACCAATCCGGGCACAATGCCCGCGACCAGCCAACTCGACCACGTGATGGTGAAACCTTGCTGCGCCGCCATCTGCGCCGCGAGCGGATTGGACGCCTGCCCGGTGAAGAACATTGCCGCCGTCACGCAGATCGATTGATAGACCGCGACCATCAGGAACGATCCCAATCGCCCCGCCGTCGCCCCAGGCCGCGAATCGTAGAGTTCGGCGATCGATCGCGTCAGGGGCAGCGTCACGCCGCCGGATCGCGCCGAGTTCGAAGGGATGATCGATGCCAGCGTCATATCGCTGGCCGCCAGCGCGTACGTCACGCCGAGCGTCGTCGTGCCGAACCACTGAATGAACAACAACGCGATGCGCCGCGCCAGGCCCGTATTCAACAGCGCCCGGGAAATGAAGAAAGCGACCAGCACCAGCCATACCGTCGGATCCGCATACCCGCCCAGCGCCGACGTCACGGTCAGGCCGCCAACAACCGCCGTCATCGTCACCCCGATGAATACGATCGCGCCGCCCGGTATCGGCTGCAAGACCAAGCCGGTCACGGTTGCGACGAACAACGCGAACAAACGCCACGACTCCGGTTTCAGCGACTCAGGCCGCGGAAAGCCGTGAGCGATCGCGAAATAGATCAGGACCAGAATCCCGAAACCGCGAATGGTTCGAAGCATGGACGGCCATCATAACACCACCAGGGCCTATGGACTACGGATCAATCTGAGTCGGAAAACTCCGCGTTTCGCGCCATACTGTACCAGATCCGTCCCCGCAGACATTGGCGTTCCGCCGCAAGCGCCTGAAAGGCTGGTTTCAGGAATAGACATGAAGTTGAGTCGACTCGCTCACATGATGTGTTGCCTTGGGGTGGCGGTTCCCTCGTGGTCGGTTCCGTACTATCTGGTGCAGTCGATTGGGCCCGTCGGCTACGAAAGCAAAGCGACCGGAATCAACGACGCGGGCATGGTGGTCGGCAACTATGAGTTGCCGGATGGAACGTATCGAACTTTCGTGTGGCAGAACGGCGTCGTGACCCCGCTCGGCACGCCCCCCCAAGCCATCAACGCGCGTGGCATGGCAATCAATGAGAACGGTCAGGTGGCTGGATACATCGACACCGCCTCCGGGCCGCAAGTCGCGTTGTGGTCGAATCTGCCCTCGCCCGTAATTCTCGGCAACGGTTACGCGATGGCGATCAATGCGAACGGGGACCTGGCGGGAATGCGCATCGGACCCGACGGCAACGGTACGGCCTTCGTCACCCAGAACGGCGCCGAGACTTCGCTCGGCCAACCCGCGGGCGGAGACTGGAGCAAGACGACGGGCGTTAACGGCGCCGGCGATGCAGCCGGTACCGCGATGACGTCCGATGGCGCGATGCGAGCGCTTTCGGTCGTCAACGGAACAACCACCGTGCTCGCCGGTATCGGCGGCGCCAACAGTTACGCCAACGGTATCAACGACGCCGGTCTCGTCGCCGGATCGGCGCAATTGGCCGGCGGCGCGATGCGCGCCGTGATTTGGAACGGAATCGCGCCGACGATCCTCGGTTCGCTGGGCGGTATGAACAGCTACGCCTATGCAGTCAACAACAACGGAAGCGTCGTCGGTTACGGTGACTTGGCCGGCGATGGCGGAACGGCGGCGTTCGTCTTTGATGGCGGAGCGCTCTACGATTTGAACCTTCGCATCTCCGGCGACAGCGGTTGGCGTCTGCTCGACGCGATGGCCGTCAATGCCTCGGGTCAGATCGTTGGACGAGGTCTCTTCGAAGGCGTCGAACAAGCCTACCTTCTCACGCCGATTACCCCGCTTGCCGCCGCCGATGCGGTCGAACTCGCCGACGTGCCGGAACCGAGAACGCTGCTGCTCATGGGCGCGGCACTGATGAGTCTTCTGGTGTTGCGCGGCGGCCCGAAGCGCTGATCAGCGGGCACCGCCCCAAACCGTTGAAAAGTTCGCTACACTTGGGTCTTAACCATGGTTAAGATGCGACTGGGTTTCATTCTGTCGGCGTTGTTGACGTTGCCATTGGCGGCGCAATCGACGGCAACACTATTCGGTCTGGTGACCGATCAGAGCGGCAGCGCCATTCCCGGCGCGACAGTCCGAGTGTCGAATTCCATGACCGGATTTTCCGGCCAGCAGGCGACCGCGAACGATGGCCAGTTCCAATTCGTGAACGTCCCGTTCCAGACCTATACGATCCGCATCGAAAAGGCCGGGTTCGATCCCTCCGAGCGATCGATCAGCCTCCGGTCGAACATTCCATTTCGCCTT
>VFZW01000141.1 GCA_016871055.1 Acidobacteriota bacterium | reverse complement strand
GCCGTAAGACCAGCGTCGCCAAACCAGGGTTGACTGGGGGCCGTTACGTTGCGGCCGCGCAACTCAAGGCGCGCCTTGCCGCCCCGCCGCGCGACGGTGGGAAACAGCGACAGCAGGCGGGGCTCTCCAGTAGCCCACGCGTTCAGTCCCGGCAACGCGACAGACAGGCAAACCAAAAAAGAGAGTAAGCCTTTCATCTTCACCATCGCTGTTGTATGAAATCAAGTATACACGCGCCGCCGTGTTGTACAATAATAAGTGACACGGCCCATATTGGCACGAAGGCACCTGTGACAGCAAGAACGGTTTACTTCAACGGACGGTACGTGAGCGAGCAGGAAGCTCGCGTTTCCATCTTCGACTCGGCTCTGATGTTCGGAGACATGGTATTCGACATGACGCGCACCTACCGCCAGCAGCCGTTCCGGCTGCGCCACCACCTGGAGCGGATCTACGCGGGCCTTCGCTATTTCGAAATCGACTGCCGGATGACCATTGACGAGATGGAGGAAGCCACGCTCCAGACGCTGGCCTTGAACCTCGATGCTCTGGAGGGTGCCGAGGCGCAGATCATGCACAACGTGTCTCGCGGCCCGCTCGGTGTCTACAAGAGTGTGTTCGACGGCAACCTGCAGCCCACCGTCACCATCAACTGCTGGCCTTATTGGTGGCACCTCGCCCCGTACGGCCAGATGTACCGCAACGGCGTGCATGCGGTGATTCCCGGGCAGCATTCCGTACCCGCGCACCTGATCGACCCCAAGGTGAAGAATCGCAGCCGAGTCTACTATCAAATGGCCAACATGCAGGCACAAAAGGTAGACCCCAAGGCGTGGGCGCTGCTGACCGACGATCAGGGACTGGTCACGGAAGGCACGGGCTTCAACTTTTTCCTCGTGTACAAATGCCGGATCATCACGCCGCCGGGGCGCAACATTCTGGTGGGCGTCAGTCGCGGCGCAGCGATGGAGTTGTTGGAGAAGTTGGGAATGCCCGTCGTCGAACAGGAGTTCGGCCATTATGAGATCATCAATGCCGACGAAGCCTTCTTCACGGCCACATCATTTGCCATTATGCCGGTTACCAAGGTGAATGGCCGTGCGGTTGGCGACGGCAAACCCGGCCCCGTCACGAAGAAGTTGATCGAGGCGTGGAGCACCATGGTGGGTGTGGACATCGTTGCGCAGGCAGACGAGTATGCCAAGCGCGTGGCGGAGATGGAACAGCCCGCTGCGATGGCGGCCCGGTAACATGGCGAGGCCCAGCGTGCGGCGGCGGGCTTTGCTGGGAGCGCTTCCGGCGCTAGCGGCGGCTCCAGCTTCCAGCCAACAGCAACAGAAACCACCCGCGCCCGCGATGCCGGCCAAACGCGATTGGCGGGCCGATCCGTTTCGCGTGGCGGTGGCTTTGGGCGAAAGCACCACGGCGGGCGGCACGGCCACAGCGCGCGAGCGCACCTGGGTGAGCCGCTTGGCCGGATTGATTAACGAAGCGCAGATTCAGCCCGTTAAGATGCTGAACCACGGTATTGGCGCAAACGTGATTTCCACTCGCAGCGCCCACTACGAAGAGTCGGGCAAGCCCTCGGCGATGGAACGGTATGAGAAGCACGTCATCGCGCACAAACCGGACCTTGTTTTCATATCGTACGGCCTCAACGATGCCCGCGCGGGCACGCCCGTGGGGCAGTTTATTGAAGATCTGCGCCATGTTGTGCTTGACGTGAAGGCGCGCACCGGAGCCGTGGTGGTGATCGTGAACGCCTACTTCATGACCGGCTTCGACCGCTACGATCCGTTCCGCCACGGCAGTGTCGTCTCGTTCATGGGTTACAACGCGGCCGAACAACGCCTGGCCCAGGAATGCGACGTACTGTACGCCGACGCCTGGGATGCCGAGGGCATGGCGCCCTGGGTAATCGACCCGGACGGCGTACACGCGAACGACTTGGGACACCAGTTGATCGCCAATCGCATCTTCGAAGTTTTGGCCAAGAACTGCAGTTGCCTCGCCGAGCGGGCGCGTGAAGCACGCAAGGGCTTCAAGCCCTGGCGGGATGAGTCCGTTCTGAAAAAGCTCTACTGATCCCAGCGGCAAGTGATAACATGGGGGCTCCGACGCTAATAATGCCCCCCGCGAAAACGTCCAAGAAAGCCCGCAGAACCCAAAGTCCCGCGCAGCCCCGGCAGAAGGATTACCTTGCCGAACGCACTTATAAGCGGCTTCGTGAAAAAATCTACACCGGCGGCTACCGCCCCGGGGAGCATCTCAAGGAAGAAGTCTTAGTCGAAGAGTTCGGCGCGAGCCGCAGCGTAATCCGCCAAGCGCTGACGTATCTGACGGCTGAGGGACTCCTGGTGGATCGTCCGAAGATTGGCAAGTTTGTGGCGGAGTTCACCGAGGAACTGATTGCGAAACTCGTGCCGATCCGGATTGCGCTGGAGCAACTCGCCGTCAAGGAAGCGATCACCAATCTCAAGGACGACGACATTCGCGAACTCCGCGCCATCTCCGAGAACCTGCAGAAGCCCCAGGAAAGCCTCGCGGATCAAGATGCGCTGGATGTGTCGCTGCACCGGAAGATCTGGAGCCTCACGGGCAACGATGAACTGGAAAAGCTCCTGATTCGCGTCGTCGGCCCGTTTCATATCGTTTCGAACGGCACGTTGGCATCGCCCTACTACCGCAGGAATGCGGCGGCGATCTCGGTGCAGCAGGTTCTGCTGGAGCGAGAGAAACATGCCGCGGGGCATCAACCGATTGTGGACGCCTTGTGCAAGCGGGACGCCGAAGGAGCAGCCAAAGCAATGGCGGCACACATCGCGGCAAACTACGAAGCGCCGGACGAAGACTTCTCGAAATCCGTCGGAGGGTTTCTGAAGAAGTACCTGCACCCGCGCTAACGGGCGGCGTTCCTTCTAGAACTCAAACCGCGCCGCGAGTTGAATAACGCGCGCGGGGTCTGAACCGTTGATGCTCCCGAACCCGGCGTTACCGAGCGTTGTCTCCATGTTGTTGTAGGAGAGGTGGTTCCAGATGTTGAAGAATTCACCGCGCAGTTGAATGGTGCGGCGCTCCTGAATCCGGAAGTTCTTGGAGATCGAAACATCCCAGTTGTTCATACCCGGCCGGCGCAGGACATTGCGTCCGCCGTTGCCGAAGGTGCCCGCCGCGGGCGCCTGGAAGGCGGCGGTATTGAAGTAGCGGCCGAAGGTGCGGTCGCCGCGCGGCAGCAGGCCATCGCCGATCACGTTGGCGCGTTGGCGTCCGCCACCGGCCACACCCGCGGTGTCGGGCGCAATGAAGACGCTGGTGGGGAGTCCCGATTGGAACACGGTCAGCCCGGCCAATTGCCAGCCCGCAAAGAGGGGCCGCAACAACTTCACCGAATCGGCGCGGAAGAAGGGCACCTCGTAGACGTAGCTGACATAGAACACGTTGGTCCGGTCGAACGAGGAGAGTCCCCGGTCCGCGCGGCGATTATTCGAGATCATCAACACGTCGCGTTTGTCGGAAGCATCGTCGATGGACCGCGAGAAGGTGTACGCCACCTGCAAGGTCAAGCCTCGGCGGAAGCGCCGTTCCACGCTGGCGGTCATGGCGTTGTAGTTGGAGGAGGACCGGTGGCCGGCGTGGAGGATCGACGAATATCCGAGGTAGGGCCGCAGAGCCTCGGGATTCACGCCGGGATTCGCTTGGATGGTGCCGGGCGCAAGTTGGTTGAGGTTGGCCGTGCTCAACAGATGCCGGCTGAGCTTGCCGATGTAACCCAACTCCACGATGAATTCGGCGGGCAGTTGATGCTGGACCGTGAGGCTGTAGTTGTACGTGGTGGCGTGGCGGATGTGCGGATCGTGCATCGTCACCGGCAGAGGGAACAGCGGCGTGAGGGCGGCGCCGCCCGGATTGTCGATGCTGCCGGTGTTGACCACCGCCTGATCCTGCAGCGGCGGATTGCCGCCGAGTACGGTGGCGTCGTTGAAATAGAAGCGGCTGTTGAACGCGCCGCCGCCCAACCGCACCGAGGTCCGGCCTTGGCCGAACGGATCCCAAGCCAGGCCAAGGCGGGGCTGGAACAGATGGCGGTCCGCGGTGGAGATGCTGTCAGGCAGTCCGCGGAACAGGCGGCTGGCCGCGGGATCGCCCGCAAACCGGACGCGCCCGCGGGCACTTTCCTTGAAGCCGGTGCCCGGCAGCACCATGCCGTTGTAGCGGAAGCCTGAGCCGGCAAGCACTTGCCCGTTGGTGGGGTTCACGCGAACAGCCTGTTGCGGGTCGTAGAACGACGGGTAGAACATCGCAAAGTTGTTCCACTCGGAGTTGTACGCGGGCCAGTTGCCGTAGCGCAGCCCGATCTCGATGGACAGCCGCGGACTCAGCTTAAAGCTGTCCTGGAGGTAGAACTCCATCGTGTTCTGCCGCTCCAGCGTGTAGGACTTGGGCCCGATCTCGTGATAGGAATCGAAGCGGCCGGTCATCAGGTCGGCCAACTGGTTCCCGGTAGAAAACGAATTGCCTGGCGAAGCCTCAAAGCGGATGGTGCCGTTTTGATTGTTGCCGGAGCCCGGGGCGGTGCTGGTGTTGATCTGGTCGAGATTATTCTGGCCGATGCGTTCGAAGTAGCCGCCGAACTTGATGGTGTGACGGCCGCGCACCCAGGTGAGATCGTCCTGGTATTGATAGCTCGGCAAGCCGAACCGCAACGGAAACGCGCCGCCGTTGATAGCGGCGAGCCTTCCCACGATGAGCGTGGGGATCTTTTCGGCTGCTTCCTTCTCGTTCCCGAAAAGGTACGGGTAGTTGATGCCGATCTTGGACCGGTGAAAATCGGTGATGTTGCCGTTGGCCGCCGCAAACTGCGCTCCCACGTACTGGAAGGAAGCGCCGAAGCGAAAGGAGTTCAACAGGGTGGGACTCAGAGTGCTGGTGAGAGTGATACCGGTGGATCCGTTCCGGGTCTCTCCGATACTCGGCGGCGACGTGTAGTTGGTCGCCCGGTTGCCGAGGCCCTGTTCGGAAGAGTGGCTGCCGCGCCAGAACACTCGATGCGCGCCCATCAGCCAGTCCACCCGGAAGGTGCTCGTGCGATACCGCGTTTCAGTGGGGAAGGTCTCCCGGTGATTGAACGCGGCCTCGGCTGCGTTCGGGGTGGGGTAGATGCCGAGCAGCGCCATGCCGTTCGGACTAAAGCGCGTCGACGGCAAGCGGCAACCTGGAAACACGGCGCCGCCAGCGAGCGGGTCGCGCGGGCATCCGAACAAGCGCGAACCGTTGAAGTCGCCCGTGCGTTCAGCCTGAGTCGGGACCACCGTGGTCTGCAGCCCTTCTGAGCGGTTGCGCATCCACTCCGAGTTGGCAAAGAAGAACAGGCGCTCGCGGTCACGATTGAACACGCCGGGAATCACCACCGGGCCGCCCACGGCGAAGCCGAACTGGTTGTAGCGCAGCTTCTGTTTGGTGGCGCGCTGGAAGCTGCGCGCGTCGAAGGCGTCGTTGCGCAAGTATTCAAAGAGCGCGCCGTGAAACTCCTTTGTGCCGGCCTTGGTGACGAACTGCACCTGGCCGCCGCCGGCGCGCGGGAACTCCGCCGAGTAGCTGCTGGTGAGCAGATTAGCTTCGGCGATGGCGTCCACGCTGATGGTGGAGGGGCCGCGGAGGTTGTTGCGGCCGCCGGTCATGGCAACACCGTCGGTACTGAGGTAGGCATCCTCGGCGCGCGAACCATGAATCACGTACGAGCGCGCGTCGGAGGTGGGGCGGAACGCATTGGGTGAGCCTGTGGAGACGACGCCGGGTTTCATCAACATGATGCTGGTGAGGTTGCGGCCGTTGAGCGGCATGTCGCGAAACAGGCGGCCTTCCACCACCTTGCCCACCTGCGCCGTTAGGGCTTCCACCTGGGACGGTTGCGAGGTTACTTAGATCTTCTCCGTCACCTCGCCGAGCGCCAGGGTCACGTTCACCGCGACGCGGCCGCTGGTGACGAGGACGACCCCGGTTTGGGCGTAGCTCTTGAAGCCGGCGCGGGAGACGTTGACGGTGTACTTGCCGGCCAGCAGATCGAGCCCGGTGTAGCGCCCGGTTGCGTCCGTGGCGTAGGACTTCACTTGCCCCGTGGCTTCGTTCCGCAGCGATACCGCCGCGTCGGCAATCGGGGCCCCGCTGGGATCGGCGACGACGCCCGAGATTTCTCCGGTACCGAATTGACTCCAGGCAGTGCTGCCGCATAGCAGCGCGATTGCTGGCAACCAACGTAGTTTCATGATCGGACTCCCACCTGTCATAATGATGCAGACACGATGGTATACAGTCACGGATTCGACGTCAACCGCAGGCTAGGCGGGCGGGCGTCATGAACTACAACACACTCGGCACTTCCGGCATGCGCGTATCGCCCATCACGATGGGCACCATGATTTTTGGCAATCCGCTGGACCAGAGCCATTGCGACCGCTTGGTGGCGGCGGCGCTCGATCGCGGGATCAACTTCTTTGACACCGCCGACGTTTATGAAGGTTACAGCCGGACGTGGGGTTCGCAGGGCGGCGCCAGCGAAAGTGTACTGGGCAAGGCACTGGGCGCGCAACGCCACCGCGCCGTGATCTGCACCAAGTTCGGCAATCCAGCCGGCACCGGACCGCTTGACGCCGGGCTGTCGCGCCGGCATCTCGACAAACAACTGGAGGGGAGCCTCAAGCGGCTCCAGACCGACTACGTCGATCTGTTTCTGGCGCACCGGTGGGATGCGAGTGTGGGGATGGAAGACTTCCTCGACACCTGCGACCGATGGATTCGCAGCGGCAAGGTGCGGGCCGTCGGAGCTTCCAACTTCCCGGTCTGGCGCATAGCGCAAGCGGCTGAGTTGGCGCGCTTGTCTGGGGCGCCGAAGCTGCAGGTGGTGTCGCCCAAGTACAACCTGCTGTATCGTGGCGTTGACCTGGAGCAGAATGCCTGCGCCGCGCATTATGGCATCTCAATCGTCAGCTATCAGCCGCTGGAAGCCGGGATCCTCTCGGGCAAGTACCTGGGCGAGAAGGCGCCGGAAGAATCGCGAGGCAGCGAGAAGCCGGGTTGGGTTCCGAAGTTGAAACCCGGCGACGCCGAGCGCCTCACCGCGCTCGCTCGCATGGCCGCGGGAAGCGGAGTCACCAGTGCTGAGTACGCCATCGCGTGGGTGCTGTCGCGCCTGTCGGTCGCATCAGTGATTCTCGGGTGGCGGAGCGAGTCGCAAATGGAGTCGGCGTTGGCCGCTACGGAACTGCGGATTCCGGCCGCGCATTTGGCGGAACTGGATACGCTGTTCCCGCCGCAAGGCCCGTTGGGCGATGAAAAGGTTTTGGCGTGGAAAGACGGCGCCTGGGCGCTGAAGCTGGCCGAGATATGATGAGCAGCACCATATGAAGAACAGCGCGATGGTTGGCCGGCCCGTGCGACGCCGGACCGCTCTGGCCGTACCCGCCGCCGCGGCAGCGATGACAGCGGCTCAGGCGCAGGAAGGCGCGGCGCAGCCGAAGCCCCGCATTCTGATCACGTGCGCGCCTCACCCGCTGGCGATGACGCTGGCGCGCCTGCTGGCCAAGGATCACCAGATCCGCCTCACCGGCCCCGAGGCGGTCTCGACGAATTTTGAGTTCATTCGCTCAACGCTGGACAAACCGGAAGAGACCGCCGCACTGATGCAGGGGATCGATGCGGTGGTGCATCCCGCGGAAGCGCCCGCAGCAGCGGACGAGCGGCAAACGCTGGACTGGCTTACGCGCGGCACCTATCATCTACTCGATGCGGCGTCGAGGGCGCGCGTCCCGAAGGCAGTCTTCCTCAGCACGCTGGAGTTGATGACCGCCTATGACGCGAACTACACCGTAAGCGAATCCTGGCGGCCGCGGCCCACTCCCGAAGCGCGCGTGCTCGGCAAGTATCTGGGCGAGTTGGTATGCCGCGAGTTTGCGCGTGACCGCAAGATTCGCGCCCTGACGCTGCGGCTGGGCAAAGTGGTGAAGTTCGCCGACACGGCGGGGCAGGCATTCGACCCGCTGTGGGTGGACGAAGAGGACGTGGCGCACGCAGTGGCGCGCGCGGTGGCCGTCACGCCGCGCGACAACCAGCAAGGCGTCGGCAGTTGGTGGCAGCCGGTGCATGTGGGATCGGATTCTCCCAAGGCGCGGTTCTCCGTATCCGGCGCCAAGTACGCGTTGAACTACCAGCCAAAAGTGAAGTGGTGAAGCCATGAAAGTACTCGTCACCGGCGCGGCAGGATATCTCGGACCGTTTGTCGCCAAAGCACTGGGCAAGGATCACCAGTTGCTGCTCTCCGACGTCAAGAAGCCGACTCAGGATTTGGGCCATGAGTTCCGGGTTGTCGACATGACTTCGTTCGATCAGGTGCTGCGCGCCTCCGAGGGAATGGACGCGATCGTCAACTGCTCCGTCGTGCGCGAGAGCGAGCGGCTGGCGTTTGGCGTCAACACCGGCGGCTGCTGGAACATGATGACGGCGGCCGTGCGGCACGGCATCAAGCGAATCCTCAACACGGGTCCGCATTTCACGGTCACGGGACCGGCGTACGAGGGGTTTGACTTCGGCATGGATGGCGATGTTCCGCCGCAACCCACCACGATTCTCTACGCGCTCACCAAGTCGCTCGGGCATGAAGTGACGCGGGTGTTCACCGAACATCACGACATTCACGTGCTCAATTTCCTGTTCTACAACTTTCGCGATCTGCGCGGCGCGGCCCCCGGCTCGTTCAATCAGATCAAGCCCGGGAGCAATCCGGTTCCGTTTGTGGTGACCGGCGACGATGCGGGCGAGGCGATTCGACTGGGGCTGACGGTGGACAAGGCGAAGCTGCCGTCCAAGTGCGAAGTCTTCCTGATTCTGACCGACATGCCTCACGGAAAGTTTCTCAACGACAAGGCCAAGCGCATTCTCGGGTTTCAACCGAAGGACGATATCTCGGCGCTGTGGAAGAAAGCGTAGACTCTACGGCGCGACTTTGATCGGATCGTGGCGCACCTGCGTATCCGGCACGCCCTTGGCCTTGACCACCTTCACCGTCTCCTGCATCATGCGCGGAGAACCGGCAATCAGGATGTCCGCATCGAGCGTACCCGTGAAGTGTTTGTCGAGAACAACGTTGACGAAGCCCGTCGCTCCGGTCCACTTGTCATCCGGTGCGGGATCCGAGAGCGCGGGCACGTAGGTGAAGTTCTTGTGCTTGGCGGCCCAGCGGCGGAACTGTTCGTCGAGCATCAGGTCGCGGCGCTGGCGCGCGCCGAAGAAGAGATAGATCTTGCGGCCCTTGTGTTGTTTGGTCCGGAACCAGTGCTCAAGGAGACCGACGAAGGGCGCGACGCCGGTTCCACTGGCCACCATGACCAGCGGCCGGGTGCCGCCGGTGCCGGCCTTGTTCATGTCGCCCATCGCCTTGCCGATACCGACCGTGTCGCCCGGCTTCAGTTCGTTGTGCACGAAAGTGGAGGCGATCCCCGGCGGAACGTCGCGGCCCGTTGGCGGCGCGGCTAACTGAATGATGAACTCCGCCACCGGCAGCCGCTTCGGACTCGAGGCGAACGAGTATGGACGTCGCACCGAGGCGAGTGTGGTCTTGTACTTGGCATTCCAGGCTTCCACAAACGGAGCGGGAACGGAGAGGAGCGCGAACTGCCCGGCCTCGAATTTGTAGCTCTTGGGCAGGCGAACGCGCAGGCGTTTGACGTTGGGGGTCAGCGATTCAATGGCCTCTACCCTCGCGGCAACGGGCTCTTGCGCCAGCGCCACTATTGCGAGCAGGGCGCAGAGAAACAACCGGATCAACGTGTCTCTCCCGAAGCGTCTTTGACCGCCTGCGGGCTGCCCACGGCATCGCCCCCCAGCCACCGGTAGGGCGATGGCATCAGCGTGAGCGAACGATCGGCCAGCGGCAGCGCGATGGGACGTCCGCCTTCCATGGCGGAAGCCTTGCTGGCAATCGCAGCTTCGAGAGACTGCCGAAGATCGTGACCAGAGACAAAGAGCGAACTGGATGGCCGTCCCAGGTGAACCGCATCAATGAAGGAGCGGATCGAGGAGACCAGGTAGTCGTCATCCTTGCGCAGGGGCGGTCTGTCGAGCATGCTCGCCCACGGAAACGGCGGATAGGCGGGATCGACTTCCTTACGCGGCGCGGTCTTGCCACTTCCTTCGAACAACAGTGGCGCGTACCAACTCCAGCGGACCGTGGCACGCTCGGCTCGGACCTCCACGCCGCTGAAAGGCTCGCGCTCTCCGAAGACCATGCAATCGATGCCGCTCGACAATCGCCAGCGGCCGTTGATCATCAGTCCTTGATCGCTCGCATCCGCGGCCAACGTCTTGGCGGGATAGCCATAGGTTTCCACCTGCGTGATTTCAGCACCGGTGAGCAACCGCAACACGGCCACGTGCTGGCAGCCGCCGCCCGAGATTTCACCACCGTACCCCATCACCGTCGCGCCGATGATTTTGCCGTAGACGCCGGAGCGCAGGCGCTGCGCGGCGATCTGCGTCTGCCAGCGCGCGCGCTGCAAATTGCCGCCCGCGAACACAAGCTTGCGGCGGTTGCAGGCGTCCACCATCGCATCGGCGTCGGCGAGTTTGGCGGCGATCGGCTTATCGGTGGAGATGCCACGCACACCGGCTTCGGCCGCCGCCAGCACCGCCGCCTTCATGAACTTGGTGGGCGTGATGATCGCCACGATGTCCAGCTTCTCGCTGCGCACCATTTCCGGCGCTTCCTTGAACAGCGCTTTCACGGCAAAGCGCCCGCCTACCACCTTGCGCCGCTCGTCGTTGTACTCGGCGATGGCCGCCAGTTCGGTGTCGGGCGAAAAGCGATACACCTCGGCGAAGAACTGCCCCATGCGGCCACACCCGACGATACCGACGCGGAGCTTCTTGCGGCGGCCCGCGGCTTGTTCGGGCGGCGTGAGCAGGTCACCCGGAGCAGGCACGCCCATCAGCAAGGGAGCGGTGGAGGAGAGAAGCATTCGGCGAGTCATCGACATTCAAGTATACATTCTCCTATCGTTCTTCCAGCGCAAGCGGGCGTTCGAACATAGAGCTGGGCAGGCCATAGTCGACGGCCACTTCCACTTGTTCCACCGTCACGCCGCCTTCGAGGCCCTCCGGCCTCGACGCGAGCGTGAACTCCAGCAGATTCTCGCCGCGCCGCGGACGTTTGCCGGTGAGCGTGTAGTCCAGCCATTGAAACCCGTAGCGGTGACTGGTGCGCCGCCGCGGTTCGCTTTCAAGCGAGGCGCCGTTCAGCCGGACCGCGAACTGATCCGGGCCCACCATGTTCATCACCTTGAGCAGCAGCCGCACGGACCGGATTCGTTTCGACGAAAAATCATCGGCGATATAGAGGGGCACGGAGAACCGCGCGTTCGGGTCGGCCCGCGCAATCACCAGCGGCAACGGTTGGCCATATCCGTATTGCACGGCCTCCTCTTCGCGGTGCGGCACGATGTAGTGCTTGTCGCGGTCACGCACGGCATCCGGATCACCGATATCGGTGAGGAACGACTTCTCGGCGTCGCGCAGGGGCCAGCGAAACCACGGCGCCACGATCAAACCGGTAGCGCCTTTGGCCCATAAGTTCGCCACCGCCGCGCGCAGCATCGCTGGCGTGGCATGGTTCTCCTGCGTCAGATCCTTCCTTATGTAGAAGGGCTGAATGACGGGAAACACTTCAGCGCCGGTTCCCTTGGCGGCGGCGACCAGGGACTCAAACGGCAAGTGCGGATCGAGTTGGTGAAAGCCGTAGAACATGGGCGCGACGTAGTCGACGTAGCGCTTGGCCAGCCACTCCTTCACATCCAGCCCGATCGCTTCGTTCATCGCAACCGTGGGAAACACGCGCGCGCCGACGATGCGGTTGTTCCCTTTGGAGCGCACCATCGCCGCGATGTCGCGCACGTAGGCGCTCATCACCGGCGCATTGGCTCGCGCCTCGGCAGGCTGGAAGTAGTGCGGCGAGTAAGTGAGATCGAGTTCGATTCCCTCCACCGGATAGCCAGCCAGTTCCTCCAGCCACGCGAAACGGCCGTCGCGAACCTCTTTGCGCGCGAAGTCCAGCTTGCCACCGCCCACGCGCATGCTGGTGATGAAGTCGAGGCCCTTGTCATGCGCGCGATCAATCACCACACGGAGCGGGTCGAGCCCGCGGTCAATCAGGCTCTGCATGTTGTACCAGGCGCGCCAGGCGAGCGCGCTCGTGTACGGGCGGTTGTTGGAGAACGCACGCGGCGCCACTTTGGACCGGCTGAACAATCCTCCGGTTTCGACGCCGTAGATCAGCGTGTTCACCGCTGTGCCGAGCAACTCGTCGATCGGACGCCACGAATCCTCGTCGCTCATCGGCGGATCGAAGGAGTACAGATAGAAGTGGCGCGCGTCGTTGAAGTACATGGTGCGCCGCTTGCGGGCAGGCGCGGCCATTGCCGCGGCGGCGGCACCAGCCGTACCCAAGAGCGTCCTTCGCGTGATCATGCGCGCTCGAGCACCATCCCCTCTTTTTCGAGCCGGTCCATCATCGTGCGAAACGCCGGCGTTCCGTCCGGGTCCCAATAGTCGGTGGTCACGGGTGCATCGTAGCTCAGCGTCGCCAACCGGCGCGTGTCGGGGCGGACCATGAAGATGGGCGTCCGCGTGTCGCCGAGGTTGTACATCATGGACCCGTTGGCGAAGCGCGTGCGGATGATCCACTTCGGTTGTGGAGCCAGTTGCAACTTCTTCAACCGCTCGAGTTCAGCGCGATCGAGCGTGACACCCAGGCCAGGCGTCTCAGAAACCTTGATCAAGCCGTTCACCGGTTCCAGCCGCTCCTTCACTACGTCGGCGCTCCAGGATTCAGTGTCGTTGTTGAAGTGAAGATACGCTGTCTTGCAGGCTGCCTGCATGTGCAGCGTCATCGCCCGCGTGATGGTTCCGCCGCCGTTCTGCCATGAGAAAGGCGTCTCGAGCATCGCGAACAGGCCCGCGTGCCGCAAGACCGCGCCGATCGAGCTGTTGCCGAGAATGTAGCCGTCCGCGGCCCGGTGCTGTGTTTCAAAACCCGCACCGAGCGGCGAATGGTGATAGAGAATCGGCAGCCGGCACTTGGCGCGCAGTTCAGCGTACCCCTTTATGTCGCGCTCCGGTAAGGGATCTTCGAAAGCCCCGGCGATGGGAAAACGCTCGATCTTCTGCAGCAACTCGAACACGTGATCGTTCGACCCGGCCATCGTGAAATCGTGATGGATCTTGAATCCCTTGGGCGCAACCGCTTGCATCGCCTCCATCTGGTCCATAACGTTTTCAAACGGCGACAGGTGATACTTCATCCAAGTGTAGCCAAGACTGGCCACGTGTTTCACCGCGGCAGCCATGCGCTTGGGGTGAGTCGATACGTGCCAGGCCGCGCACGGGACGAACGAGCGATACTTGGGGCCGATCAGCTTGTAGACCGGCACGCCCGCGGCTTTTCCCATCAGGTCGTACATCGCCGTGCCAAGCGCCTTGCTCGTTTCATCCGCCACCCAGTCAAACGGGCTTGTGCCGATGTACTTGGCCAGCACGTCCTTGTCCTGCGGATCTTCCGACTCGCCGAGCCCGATCAGCTCACTATTGGTGCGCACCACATAGATGACCCGGCGACTGGGGCCGTAGAAGTGCATCATCTCGTAGTGCTGGAAGTCCGCCCATGGCACCTGAATCCGGTGCTCTTCGATATCAACGATCTTGAGCCGCGGAAACGCGGCGTTGGCGCGCTCCTGAGCGCGCAATGTGCGCCACGAAAAGGCCGCTGCGCCGGCCGCGAAGAGTCCGCGCCGCGAAATCAAGTTGTTCATCCGTTCAAACTCCTTCCATCCCATTCCACAACTCTCGTGAGAAACCTGACGACGTCGGCGGCGTAGATCCGCGCGAGCTCCTCGCCGATTTCCGCCGTGGCCAGCGCGGGCTCGCCGACGTGTCCTGCCGCCGAAACATCCGGCATGGTCCAGGCGCGCACCCCGGGCGAAAACGGATTGCCCCAATCCACCTTGGCCGTGCGCTCGTAGCCGCTGACGAGGTCCGGACGCAGATGCATCATCATCGACGTCTCCCACTGGCACGCATGTTCGATCTTGTGCTGCAGCCCGGGAATCGATGGCGCAGGGTCAGAGCCGAGCGCCCAATAGTTGGCCAGGAGCAGCAGCAGGTCTTTGCGTTCGCGATGGTGCTGGCGCACTTCGAAGAGGACCTGTTGCCCGGGCACGCTGTTGCCGCCGTGCCCGTTGAGCAGCACGATGCGCTTGAAGCCGTGCGTCAGCAGGCAATCGATCATGGTCCGCAGCATGTCGAGGTAGACGCGCGGCGCCGCGGTCATGGTGCCCGCGAAGTCGAGATGGTGATGCGAATTGCCAAGCCACGTGACCGGCGCGAACAACACGCGGTCGCCCAGCGCCGCTTGCGCACGCCGCGCCATCTCGCCGATCAAGAAACTGTCGGTGAACAGCGGTAAATGCGTCCCGTGCTGTTCGAGCGCCGCGATGGGCAACACTACGGGCGTGTCGCGCGAGAGAGCGTTGACAGCGGGCCAGGAGAGTTCAGCGAGCAGCAAGTAATTTCACCTCGTCGTTCATCTCGGATATGTGTAGCCGGCTTGCAGCCCGAGCGGCAGCTTGAATGTCCAGAAGACAGCCAGGAGAAGCGTCCAGACTAACAGG
>VFZW01000140.1 GCA_016871055.1 Acidobacteriota bacterium | reverse complement strand
GACGGGATGATCTCGATCATCGAACCGTTCCGGCCGCGGACAAAGTAGTTGCCCGAGTACTCGAAGTTGATATGAAACTCAAGATTGTCGCGATACCATTCGGCGAGACGCTTGGGGTCGGGCGATGCGATCGCCGTGTGCTCTAAACCATTAAACATACTGGTGATTGTACCAGCCAGCCGCTAGTAGATCGTGAACGCGAACACCGTATTCGAATCCGACGGCGTTAAGACGTACTCGCCGTTGACTAGCGGCTCGGTGGGTTCGATGCGGTAAAGCCCCGTGTCGAGTTTCTTGGCGCTGATGCGGATCGGCTTGGTCGAGTCCTTACGCTTCTTCGGGTTGTCGAAGAAGAACACTTCGCGCGCGCCGTTTTTTACCTCGAGTTTGTACATCGTCAGCTTGTCCGGCATGATCGTTTTCGATTCGAGCAGAAAGATCGGTTCGGCCAGCGGGGTCCTTGCCTTCGCCGCTGCGCCGGCTGTGACGAACGCAGTTCCCTCTTTCCGTTTCTCCTCTTTGGCCTCGGCCGCGTCGGTGGGAACGAGACTGGTGGCGTGCAATAGATACGGCAGGTCCGGCTTCTCCGGCCGAGGGCCGGCGTACTTCTGCTGCGCTGAAAGCGCGGCGATGGCGGCAAGGAGTAAGACAGCGGTTCGCATGGGTTCTCTTCTGATGTTACAGATGCGCGCGGCCATTTGCGGGTTGCTCGCGCCGCCACCATTGTTCCAGCGCCGGATCGGCGAAGTGCGAGATCGTCAACTCCGTTCCGTCGAGCGCCCCACCTCGTTGGCTCACGCCAACCACGCGCGCACCCGCCGCGCGGGCCGCCGCGATTCCGGACGGCGAGTCTTCGAAGATGACGCACTCGGCCGGGTGGACGGCCAGTCGTTCCGCCACGCGCAGGTAGATATCCGTCGCGGGCTTCGGACGCTCCACCTGATGCCCATCGACGATGGCGCGGAAGTGGTTCTCCAGTTTCGCTTCGCGCAATAGAAATTCGACGTTCGCGGGTTCGGCGTTTGTACCGAGCCCGACCGGAAGTTTCGCGACTCGGCCTAGAAATTCCCGCAGACCTCGTGTCAGATGTCGTTCCAGTACCGGACGCATCTTCGACCGGTACAGCGCCTCTTTGGCCGCGCCGTGTGCGAACACCTCTTCCTCGGACGCGTCTGGCCCGAGCAAACGCCGCATAATGAAGTCATTCCGTTTCCCAGCCATCCATGTATCGAGGCCGTCATGCGGAATGCCGAGCCGGGTTAGGTACTCGACCCACGCCTGCTCGTGCAGCGGATTGGAGTCGATTAGAACTCCGTCCATGTCAAAGATTACGCCTCGGATCATTCCTACCAGGAAAACTCCGATCTACCTAGGGTTGTACGCTGAATTGTCACTTATTGAACTATTCTCTCAGCCTTGGCCGGCCGATGGAAGTTATATGGCAGAACGTGTCCTTTCCCAGGAAGAAATTGACAGTGTATTCCGCCGGCTGCAAGACACGCGGAACGAAGACGACCCTGCCAAACGGGCGCAACCGTACGACTTCCGCCGCCCCGACCGCATCGCGAAAGACCAACTCCGCGCCATCCACCTTCTGCGCGAAAACTTCGCGCGTAGTTTGGCCTCCAGTCTTTCGGCCTATCTGCGCGCCTATGTCATGGTCAACCTCGTTTCGGTGGAACAGTTATCCTTCCTCGAATTCACGCAATGTTTGCCCACTCCCACCTGCATTGTCGCCCTGGGTATGCGGCCGTTCGATGGCAACGCGGTTCTGGAAATCAATCCGTCGCTCGTTTTTCCTATCCTCGAAATGTTGCTCGGCGGTGTCGGCAAGCCAGTTGGCACCAAGGTCAACCGTGAAATCACCGAGATCGAGCAGAGTATTCTCGAAGCCGTCTACCGCATCATTCTGCACGACCTAAAAGACTCCTGGCGGCAAGTCACCAACATCGCCTATTCGATCGAGAGACACGAGACCGAGCCGTCGCTGCTCCAGTTCCTTGCGCCCAACGAAGCGGTGGTCGCTATCAGCCTCGAAATTCGGATCGGCGAGAGCGCCGGAATGATGAATCTCGGCATCCCTTCGATCGTGATCAAGATGCTGCGGCAGAAGTTCGATCAGGGCTGGACCAACCGCCGCGCCGAAGCGTCCGAGGTCGAGCAAAACCGAGTCTTCCGCCTCCTTCGGCCCGCAAAGCTCGCCATCGACGCCCGACTGCAAGGCCCAACGCTGAAATTGGAAGACCTGCTCAATCTCGGCAAGGGCGATACCCTCGTGCTCGACTATGCGGTCGACAAACCAATCAACCTCCTCATCAATAACAAACTCAAGTTCCTCGGACACATTGTCGCTTCCGGTCAGAAGCGCGCCTGCCAACTCGCCGAACCTTACTCTCCGTTGGATTGATCCCTCAAGTTGGCCGACGGCGGCGCGGCACCCTGCGCCGCAATCAGGCGCGCTCCTCGATTGAACGTGAAATACTGAAACGCCCAGTGCAGCATCACCATTAGGCGGTTGCGGAAACCGATCAGGAATAGGATGTGAACGAACAGCCAGAATAGCCACGCCACCAGCCCGGTCAGCTGGAAACTCCCAAAATCGGCGATCGCCGCCGCGCGTCCGATCGTCGCCATGTTACCTTTATTCACGTAGCGGAACGGGGCTAGCGGTCCCTGTTTCAAGATCGCCGCGGCCACGTAGCCGCCCTGCTGAATCGCCACGGGCGCGACTCCGGGCAGTGTCTTGCCCTCTCCGGCCGGAAACGCCGCCATGTCGCCGATCACGAACACCTCGTCCCGTCCCGGCAGTTGACACGTCTCGCGCACGATCACACGGCCCGCGCGATCTGTTTCGACACCGAGCAACTCACCTATTGGCGACGCCTTCACCCCCGCCGCCCAGAGCACCGTCTTCGCCTCGATCCGCTCGCTTGCGCCGCCGATTTTGACAGTCACCCCACCGGCGTCCAAAGTCTCCACCACAGCGCCCGTCCGCACCCGCACGCCCAGTTTCAAGAGCGACTCCTCGGCCGCCCGCGGCAACGGATCGGGAAACGCGCTGAGAATCCGAGGCCCGCGTTCCAGGAGCAGAATCCGCGCCTCCTCCGGCCGGAACGAACGAAAATCCGCACGCAAGGTGTCGTTGGCGATTTCACCCAACGTGCCGGACAACTCCACGCCGGTTGGGCCGCCGCCGACTATGAGAAACGTCAATAGCGCGCGCCGCGCCGCCGGATCGCTCTCTCGCTCGGCCGCTTCGAACGCCGTTAGAATCCGCCGCCGGATTTCAGTCGCGTCCTCGATCGACTTCAGCCCAGGTGCGTGTTCTTCCCAGGAATCGTTGCCGAAGTAGTGATGCCGCGCTCCGGCCGCAACGATCAGGTAATCGTAGCCAAACTCCCCATCTGCCAGCAACACACGCCGGCCTTCGAGATCGAAACCCGTCACCTCGGCCAGCACAGTTCGAATGTTCTTCGCATCGCGCAGCACCGACCGCAACGGCGCGCAGATATCTGCCGGCGACAGCCCACCGGTGGCCACCTGATAGAGCAGCGGTTGAAAGACGTGGAAGTTGCGGCGGTCGATCAGAGTGACTTCGACATCGCGTTTGCCGGCGAGCGCTTTCGCCGCTAGCAATCCGCCGAATCCGCCACCTACGATCACTACACGTGCCATATACACCAGCCTATCAATGCACGCGAGAATGGCCTCGCCGGCGGGTCAAAACTGTAACCGGAAATGATTGGCTGCGTCCAATGTGGCGTGCGTAAACTCCTGCTGCTTGCAACGATTTCGGTTCGCCTCGCTTCCGCCGCCGAACACCCCGTGCTACGTGAGCTTCTCCCCTTCCCCTACTCGCGCTACTTTGCGCCAAATAGCAGTGAGTTGAAGACCTCGGTTCTCATGTTGCACGGCAGCGAAGGTGGATCGTTTCCCGCGATCGAATCGGAAGCAACCATTCTGGCCAGCCAAGGATTTGCGGTTTTGGTCTACTGCTATTTCGACTGCGGTCGCGGCTTGGTCGGTCCGCGCCAGACCTTGAAGGACATTGATGTCTCCGTTGTTCATAAGGCCGCTGAGTGGTTGCGCTCGCAGCCGCAAAGCAACGGGAAGGTGGTGGTGTACGGTTTTTCTCGCGGCGCCGAACTTGCGCTGGTAGCGGCTAGTCTCGATTCGGCTCCGGAGACGCGCATCGAACCCTTTGCGGTACATCCTCCGAGCGATTTTTACAACAGCTACTTCAATTGAAGTTGGCGCGAACCCGCGTGCCTACTCTGCCGCGCGGGGCAGGGAAATTGCCGACCCCGCGCGCCACGGGCCGACTTCGTCTGGAACGCGGCGTGCGGCCCGGACGACGAGACGCGCATGGATCGTCGACGGAGCCGCCGTTGGCGCCGGTACGCGCATTCCGATCGAGCGCTTCACGGGGCCGATTTTCATTTCCGTCGGCGAAAGCGACGAAGTATGGCCCGCCGATCAAACCCGGCTCATCGAAGCCACGTTGCGAAATTTCGGGCGCGAGCCCGAGGTGCACTACTTTCCTTGCGCCGCTCATATCTTCGGCTACCTCGACGAGAACCGCCGCCGCGCATTGGTGCTGGCGTTCCTCAAACGCCAATCTTGAATGCCTGCGCGATTTCGTCGATCGGCGACGCCTCCGGCACACTCCCCTGTGCCAGCGCCGCGTTGCCGCCGCCGCGCCCGCCCACCTTCGCCAGCAACTCCTTCAGGACGTTCCCACAATGCACCGAACTGTCCGATGACGCAACCAGCACCGCCTTGTCCGATGTCGCCAGAAATACACCTACTCCGGCTGCCGTGTAGGCCTGGGCCACCGCCCGCAACGCGTCGTCAAGCGGCCCGTCGGCCTTCATCCAATATCGCCCCGGCGATTCCGCGTACAACTCGCGGCCTTTGTATACCGCCAACTCAAGTTGTGCTTTCTTCAATGACTTCGCCGATTCCTTCGCCGTCTCCTGCAACGCCGCGATCGCGCCCGGCACATCTTCAAGCGGAGACGAAAACGCCCGCGCCGCGGCTGCCAGTAAATCGTAATCGGCCCGTGCTCGCCGCACCGCATGGCTGCCACATACAAACTCCACGCGGATATTGCCCCGGATCTTCTCGGTTTTCCGAATCAGTAGGGCACCAATCTCACCCGTCGCGTGCACATGTGTCCCACCACACGCACTCTTGTCGAGCCCATCGATTGTAACGATCCGGAGCGTTCCTTCGCGGTCGGATGCTTTGCGCAGATTCTCGGCCGACGCCGCGTCTTCGAATCCGATCCCAATCGGCCGGTTCTCCGTGATCACGGCATTCGCGCGTGTTTCGACGCGCCGCAAGTCGCTATCACTCAGCTGCGCGGACGCCAGTTCCACCGTCGCGTACTCTTCGCCCAGATGCACTGCCACCGTTTCCAGGCGCAATAACTCATGAAACACCGCCGAGAGCAAATGCTGCCCGGAGTGCTGCTGCATGAACGCAAACCGCCGCGGCCAGTCGATCTGGCCCTCCACGCGCCCCGCCGCCACCGGCGCGTCGACGACGTGGACGACTCGATCTCCTTCATCGATCACATCGAGCACGCGCGCGCCGCCCAGCGTGCCGCGGTCGGCCAGTTGTCCGCCGGATGTGGGGTAAAACGCCGAACGATCTAAATATACGCGGGGGCCGCCGTCGGACACGGCGGCCTCCGCTTGAAAGGACTGCAAATAACAATCGGTGTAGTAGAGGCGCTCGGTCACTCGATCGCCAACTCCACCGTGTTGCTGAGAACGTTGTTGCCCAGGTTGAGGAACATCGGAACGCGCGGTCCGCGATCGACATCCTGCTGGATCTGTACGTTGATCTGATACAGGCCCACAAAGCCCGGAGTCAGCCCGACAAACTGCGCTGGGTAACTGATGTTCTCCGCGATGGAAAACGCGCCCATGTGCATTCTCGGCGCGGGCGTGATCGACGCGAGCGGAGAGGACGGTGAAGCGGCGCCACTGACCACGCCGGGCGTCGTCGGGCCAAGTCCGATCGCATAGATCACAATCACCTCTCCCACACGCGCTGGCCGGGTACTCACGCCCGGCACCGCGTTCCGCGGTAGCGGGTACGAACCGTCGCCGTTGACCGCGATTCCGTAATCGCCGATGCCTAGGCGCAGCAGTCGCGGCGCGCGGTCGGCGATCGTGACCGCCACGCGGTTGGAACGTTGCCCGTTCGATTCGACAACCACCGTTCCCGCGCCCTCTCTCGCATCGTAGGGGATCTGGAAGTTGATTTGGCCGTAAGAAACGAAGTAGACCGGCGCCGGAATGTCGTTGACCAGCACTCGCACGCCCGCCATTGTCGTTTGCAGCGGTAGCGCCGTCGCCGCCACCGGATTGCCGATGAGGAACTGATCGCCGAACACCGCCGCGATCACACCTTTTCCGAGTCGATCGTTCGCCGTGAACGTGGCGTTGTTGACCACGCCGCCGGCGGTGACTATTGGTGCGCTACGCGCGGATACTTCCATTGTTACGGGCACGCGGATCGGTCCGTTGGCGGCGTTACTGTTGATCGTCACCACCGCCGTGTACGTTCCGGCGCCGAGATTGGTCGCGTCCGCCACAAGCTGCACAATATTGAGCGAAGCGTACAGATCCGCGCGCAGCCACGGCGTTCCGGCAGACAGTGGCGGCGATTGCAATTCGACCGTTGGCGCCGTCAGCACCAGCGTGCCGCGCCCCCGGTTGTTCGCGACGATGTTGGCGATCACCGACGGCAACCCGGTCGCCGCTTTCATCGAAAACGCATTCTGATTCAAAGCCATGATTGGCTGCGAAGTCACACGCATCGTCACATTGATCGTTTTGTTGTCGGCTGGAAGCGCCGACCCGCTCATCCGCATTGTGCCGTTGTAGCTGCCTTCGGCAAGCCCGCCGGGATTGGTCGCCACTACCGCGTACGGCAGCACGAATGAAAAACTTCCAGAGCCTTCGAACGCCAGCCGCATCCAGTTGCCGCCGCTTGTTGTCGCGGCCGCGCCCTCCAGGATGCTATTCGACGTGAACGATTGCCGCGCCGTCGAACCCGCGTCCGGCGATACGAACAACGTGACGTTGTCCGGTACCGTGCCGCCGATGGCGACGGTTACCGTAATCGTCTGCGGCGCGTCGACCGCATTCGGATCGCTGGCCGTAATCGCCGCCGTATATGTGCCAGCCGCGAGCGACGACGTGTTCAACGCGATGTTGATCGGTGTACACGTAGCGCCCGATGTACCGAAGATACTGCAAAGTCTCGGTGCGCCGACCGTTGCCGCGGCCCACGTGGCCGATGAGCGCAGCGTTATATTCAGAGTGCCGTCTCCGGCGTTGGTCATTTCGACCGTCCGGGCCGGCCCGTTCTGGCCGGTCGCGATCGATACCGGGCCGATCGCCGTTTCCGACAGCCGTAACTGAGGCGCCGCCAACAGTACGGGCATCGCGATTGCGCTAAGCAAGAAGCTACGAAGTTTGTTCATGGATTTATCCTCTCACGCCCTAAAACATTATGAGCACATTTTGTTTTAGGACACACCTCGGGTGGTGAGGTCTTTCAGGTTGGTTTTCTTTGGGGGGGGACGGACGCGGAGAGGGTTGGAGGGAACCGGACACTTGCCTGTTGAACCGGTCTAGGAGGATGTTAGCATCGATTTTTCGTTTTGTACATCAGATAATGAAGTTTGCCCAAATGTTTCGAACGATCCGCGAACAAATCGATACCATCTTCCGCGAAGACCCGGCCGCCAAGAGCGTGCTGGAGATCGTTCTCTGTTACCCCGGCTTCCATGCGATTCTCCTGCATAGGCTTGCGCACGCCGTGCACCGCGCCGGTTTTCGCCTGTTCGGCCGGTTGATCTCTCAGTTTAGCCGGACGTTCACTGGAATCGAGATCCATCCCGGCGCGACGATCGGCCGAAGATTTTTCATAGATCACGGAATGGGAGTTGTCATCGGCGAGACCACCGAGATCGGTGATGACGTGCTGCTATATCAGGGCGTGACGCTCGGCGGCACGGGCAAGGAGAGCGGCAAGCGCCATCCGACGCTCGGCAACAAGGTGATTGTCGGTACCGGCGCAAAGGTGCTCGGCAACATTCGAATTGGGGACAACGCCCGCGTCGGCGCCGGCAGCGTCGTCGTGCATCCGGTACCCGACGACTCGACCGTTGTTGGCATTCCGGGCAAGATCGTGCGTCAGCGTACCGACGCCAACGAACAACTCGAACACGGTAAGCTTCCCGATCCCGAAGGTCAGGCCATCGCCGATCTCACGCGGCGCGTGCAGGAGTTGGAGGCGCATGTTAAGGCGATGAACGAGGCGACGGCTGGGCGGGGGTAACAACGTCCTCGCTCTAAGTCTGCGTCCGACCAAGGCGGGTCATCTCTCGCGCAAGGAAGAACCCGGCCACCGTGTGCATCTCGGTAATCTCGCCGCCGAGCACCTTGGAAAGCGCCTCCTCCCAGCTCACCAAGAGCACCTCTTCAACCTCCACGTCCACAGCGCCGACGGTCTCGCTGACATCGACCAACACCACATGGCACGCCACCTTCAACCAGCCGGCCTGCGCGTCCATTACGCCAATTAAGCGCGCGTTCGCGGCGCCGTAGCCGGTCTCCTCGCGGAATTCGCGTGTAGCAGCTTGCTCCGGTGTCTCGCCGTCATCAAGGAAGCCCGCCGGGAAGCTCAGATGCATTTTGCCGCTTCCGGGCCGGTACTCGCGAATCATCACAAGCTGGCCGTCGCGCTCGCCGACAACCACTACATACGACGGCTTCTCCACAATCCAGTAGCTATCGAGCCGCGTTCCATCCGGCAATTCATAAGCATTTTCGCGCAGTGTCAGCCACCGGTTCTGCAAATGCACGCGCGAGCTCTTCAGTTTCCATGCCACGCAAGATAGGATAGCGAGGTGAAGCCTTTTCTCCTACTTGCCTCGATTTCTCTCTTCGCCGCCGACGTCGCCCGCATCTGGGATACCGCCCCGCACAACGCGTTTACCGACCTCATTCATCACAAAGGCGAATGGTTCTGCGTTTTCCGCGAGGGCCGCGCGCACGTCTCCACCGATGGCGCGATCCGCGTCATCGCCAGCCGCAACGGCGTGAAATGGACATCGACAGCCCTTCTCAAAAGCGCCGCTCTCGATCTCCGGGATCCCAAAATCACGCTCACGCCAAAAGGTGAATTAATGCTGACCGCCGCCGCCGCGCAACGCGAAAAAGACGGGCAGTCGCCGGTGCCGCACGACACCTTCGCCTGGTTCTCACGCGACGGCGCTACATGGTCGGAGCCCGTCAAGATTGGCGATCACAACTTCTGGCTTTGGCGCGTCAGTTGGAACAAAGGCGCGGCGTATACAGTCGGCTATGAGACGATGTCGCGCGCCGGCATTACACGCCTTTATACCTCGCGCGACGGCCGCCAGTTCGACACTCTTGTTCCGACGCTGCAGGCCGACGGCTACTCCAACGAATCGAGCATTCTCTTCAAGAAGGACGGCACCGCGCTCTGTCTGCTCCGTCGCGATGGCGGCACGCGCACGGCACTGCTTGGCACGTCGAAGCCGCCTTACAAAGAATGGCACTGGAAAGATCTCGGTGTTCGCATCGGCGGACCTCACTTCGTCGAGATTTCCGGCGGCCGCTTGATCGGCGCCGTACGCTTGCATGACGGCAAAACGCGCACCGCTATCGTCGAGATCGACGCGGCGGCGGGCACGCTCAAAGAAGTCTCTCCGCTGCCATCGAGCGGCGACTCCAGCTACGCCGGCCTCGTCTGGCGCAACGGCGAGCTTTGGATCAGCTACTACGCCTCGCACGAAGGCAAGTCGTCGATCTACCTCGCGCGCTGGAAACCGTAGCGCATCGCGTTGTTCGCGATCGTGCGCAACTCGCCGTCGCTGAAACCCAACACATCGCGGGCGACCGCGAACTCGCGCGCCAAATCGGTGTCGAATAGCCCAGGGTCATCCGAGTTCAGAGTGATCGGCACTCCCGCATCGAACAACGCGCGCAGCGGATGCGCTTCAATGGAGGCCACCGCGCCCGTGCGCACATTCGACGTCGGACAGACTTCCAGCGCGATCGATCGTTCGCGGAGAATTTCCAACAACGCCGGGTCCTCGACCGCGCGAATCCCATGCCCGATCCGGTCAGCGCCCATCTCCACCGCTTCCCAAACACTTCGTGCCGTGGAGGTTTCGCCGGCGTGCGGCGTGAATCGTAACCCTGCCTCGCGCGCCATTGCTACCGTTCGCGCGAATTCCCTCAGCGGCCGCGCCGTTTCGTCTCCGCCGACGCCAAACGCTACAATCCCTTCGGCAGCGTGCGAAGCCGCCCATGCTGCCACTTGCTCCGCCGGATCGCCGCCAAACTGGCGCACGACATCGACGATCCACCGTACTTCCAATGGCGCCCGAGCTGACGTCTCCCGCAACGCGGCCCAAGTCTCATCCAGACTTTGGCCTTTCCACAGCACCACGCCGGCCGAAAAGATGACCTCGCTGTATTCGATCCCCAACGCCGCCTGCCGCGCAAACAGTGACTCGGCCGCGATCGCGTAATGTTCCGGCGTTTGCAATCGCCGCACCGCCGCTTTGAAGGCCGCGATAAAACCGGAGAATGAATCGAAGGTGTAGAGTTGCCTTGCCTCGTCCAACGTCAACGTCGGATCGAGCCGGCATAGCAACTCCGGCTCCATCGAACCTTCCAGATGAACATGCAGTTCCGACTTCGCGCAGCGCACAGTCCATGATAACGGGACGCCTCGCTGACCGAGACGGCGTGAGACGAAGCGTGTCGCCGACTAAAATAAGACCAATGTCCCCTCACACCGCTCGCGTGCGTGTCCGATATGCCGAAACCGACCAGATGGGCGTTGTTTATCACGCCAACTACATTGTTTGGATGGAGGTCGGGCGGGTGGAGTTGTGCCGGGCGCGCGGGATTGCTTATAAAGACATCGAGCAGCAGGCGGGAATCCGGCTGGCGGTGATTGAAGCCTCGTGCCGGTATGTCGCGCCAGCTCGTTATGACGATGAGGTCGATATCGAAACCTCGATCGTCAAGGCCACGCCGCGCGGGGTGGAGTTTGGATACATCATGCGGCATGGCGCGTCGGGACAGTTACTGGCCGAAGGCCGCACACGGCATCTGTTTCTCGGGCACGATCTGCGGCCGACGAAACTGCCACCAGCGTTTCATGGCCAGTTCGCGATCGCGTAGACTTGAACCTTATGGCTCTTTTGCGTGGCGCGATCGCCGGATGTGGGTTTTTCGGGCAGTTTCATATCGAAGGTTGGCGGCGGATTCCGGAGGCGTCATTAGTTGCGGCGTGCGACCCGGATTTGGCGCGGGCGCAGGCCGCGGCGCCGGTGGCATATGCGGATTTCGAGAAGATGCTCGATGAGGTCAAGCCCGATTTCGTCGATATCGCCACGCGGCCCGAGTTGCATTTGCCGATGGTCCGCGCGGCGGCGGAGCGAAGGATTCCGATCGTTTGTCAAAAACCGATGGCGCCGTCCTGGGCCGACTGCATCGAGCTGGTCCGGTGCGTCGAAACGGCGGGCGTGCCGTTCATGATTCACGAGAACTGGCGGTGGCAGGAGTGGTATCGCATCGTTGGCGGCATGGTGCGTTCGGGCGCGATGGGCGCGCCTGTGACCTACACGTTCCGTACGCGGAAGCGTGATGGCGCCGGGCCGGAACCGTATGTCCTGCAGCCCTACTTTCGCGTGATGCCGCGATTGCTTCTGTTTGAAACGCTGGTTCATCACATCGACACCGCCCGGTTTCTGTTCGGCGACTTGAAGACCATCTACGCACAACTGCGCCGCGTGAATCCGGTAATCCAGGGCGAGGATCAGGCGCATCTGGTTGTGACGCATGAGACGGGTTTGAGCGGCTTGATCGACGGCAACCGGTTCACCGATCTCGCGCCCGACTCGCCGCCGCTTGGTGATGCGTCGTTCGAGTTCGCGAACGGATGCTTGCGTGTTACGGCGACGGGTGATGTGATCCGAGGCGCATCGGAGTTGGTCTGGAAAAACGAGATCAAGATCGGCTATCGAGGCGACAGCGTCCGCGCGACCTCGCAGCACTTTGTTCGCACGCTGCTGGCCGGCGGGCAGTTTGAATCGAACGGCAGGGACTATTTGAAGACTGTCGCGGCGGTCGAGGCCGGCTATAGGAGTAACGCCGAAGGGCGGCCGATCGTCATACCCACGGATTTCGGATTGTAGGCATGGCGTTGCTTCCCACATCGATCCTGCCGTTCTGGATCGGGCCGCACCCGGAACCGATGGCGGCGCCCCATTCCAAGTCGGGGCTGGGAGCGTTCTTTGGGATCTGCTATACGGCTGGAATGTATGCCAGGCTTTACGCACCGAGCATGGCCGGCGATTGGGGCTGGTATCCACGTTTGTCGAAGCCCGCGTGGGCGCCGACGCCGCAGTTGACTGGGCCGGTGTGGATGGTTCTTTACGCTTGCATGGCGGTGGCGGGGTGGCGTGTATGGCGACTGGGAGGATTCCGGTTGGTGCCGATCGCGGGGATCGGTTTCGGCGTGCAGTTATTTCTGCAAGCGATCTGGTCGACGTTGTTCTATGGCTCGCAGAGTACGCTAGCCGGATTCGTCGACTTAGTCTGCTGGTTTGGGCTCGTTACGACGCTGTGGTTCACCTATAGCTCCATCGATAAGCTGGCCGGCCGGCTGTGGCTGGCGTATCTGATGTGGATCGGATTCCAGACCGCGGTGAATGGCGTTATTTGGTGGCGGAACGGGTAAGTACGCGGACCCCGATACTCGATCCACCAACCGTCCCGTAGTAGATGCGCTGTGTCGCTTTCTGGAAATCCCCGAGTTTGGCCTTTCCGATTTCCATGAACTTCTGCGGATTGCGGTCGACCAGCGGGAACCAGGAACTCTGTATCTGCACCATCAATTTATGCCCGGAGCGGAACGTGTGAAACACATCCGGCATGGTGAAGCTGATTTTCTCCATCTGGCCGGGCGGGAACGGTTCCGGTTTTTCGAAACTCTTACGAAACTTGCCGCGAAATGGCTCGCCGCGGACGAGTTGCTGATAGCCGCCCATCTTCACCCTCTTGGGATTGGGATCGGGGTCCGGGAAGTTGTCGGGGTAGACATCGATGACTTTGACGACGAAGTCGGAGTCGGTGCCGGTCGTCGAAACGTGGAGCGTAACATCCAGCGGGCCCGCGAGGGTCAGGTCCTCTTCGAGTGAGTCCGTCGAGAAGACCAAGACATCGGGTCTTGTGGCGGCTTGGCGCTGATCGTCCAGCATGTACTCGACGGTCATCGTATTCGCGATGTAGGGCACCGAGGGGACGGGGCGGGCGGGATCGGATACATACTCTTCGTATCCGCCGAGCGAGGGCGGATTCCAACCGAGACGGCCATTGGGCTGCAGGTGAATGGTCTTGGCCGTCACTTCCTTTGGCGGCCACGCATCGAGATGGCGCCATTGATTCGCGCCCGTTTCGAAAACCACGGCTTCGGCGAGGCCCGCGGGTTTTTCATCGCGTAGTATCCGCTCGAAGAACGGTTTTTCGACGTGCTCCTGATACCAGAGCGAGGTGTTCTGCCGGAAGCGGATGTCGCCGAGTTGAGCGCCGTCGTTGGAGGACCACTGGCCGTGATACCACGGACCCATCACCAGGAAATTCTGCGCGCCGGGATTATTGGCCTCCGCTTTTTTGTAAGTTTCGAGCGTGCCGAATAGGTCCTCGGCGTCGAACCAACCGCCTACGGTCAAGATTGCGGGCTTCAACTTAGTCAGGTGGGGGCGGACGTCGCGGGCTTTCCAGAAGGCGTCGTAGGTGGAATGATCGACTAAGTCCTTCCAGTAGGGAACGGAATTTTTGAGCAATTTCTCGTTGATCTCTTCGAGTGTTCCCATTTTCAGGAAAAGAGAGTAGCCGTCGGGGGCGGGGTAGTCGGGATTCTTGCGAGCCGTGTCGGGATCGGCCTGGGTATCGCGGTCGTTGGAATACATCCAACGGACGGCGTGGGCGAGGAAGAACGCTCCGTTGTGACGCCAGTCGTCGCCGATGAACCAGTCGCCGACGGGAGCTTGCGGAGAAGCGGCCTTGAGCGCCGGGTGGGCGTCGATCATACCCATCGAAGTATAGAAACCGGGGTAGGAGATGCCCCACATTCCAACGCGGCCGTTGTTGTTGGGCAGGTTTTTGACAAGCCAGTCGATGGTGTCGAAGGTGTCGGTGGATTCGTCGAAGTCCTTCGGTCCGGATTTAACCGGTTTGTGCGGGCGGACCTGCTCGAATACACCCTCGCTGCGGTACCTGCCGCGGACATCCTGATAGACGAAAATATATCCGGCGGTTTGGAGAAAGCGGCTTGGACCGAGGGTGTCGCGATATCGATCGGCGCCGTACGGCTGGCAACTGTATGGCGTGCGGGTGAGCAATAGGGGGTATTTCTTGAATGCGTCCTTGGGCTGATAAACGGCGGTGTAGAGCTTGACACCGTCGCGCATCGGGATACGGAATTCGTACTTGGTGTACTGTTCGGCGACGGGCAGCGTTTTCGGCTGCGCGCTCAATGTGGCAGCCACGGTCAGAGTTAGGAAGAGCCGCATGGTGTGAAAGATATCGTGGCACATTTTAGTATCGCAGCGCCGGGTCTAATCCCCCCGCCTTTCAGGCGGGCTGCTTTCAGCCACGGTACTGCAAAATGGAAAGATGGCCGAGTACCGACGGAGCGCGCATGCGGTTTTTGATTTGAAGT
>VFZW01000139.1 GCA_016871055.1 Acidobacteriota bacterium | reverse complement strand
CAGTATCCGGTCATAGCAACCCAACACCCCCGCGATCTGCGATCCGTACCGCTCGGTCAGTGATTCAACGCCCATCCCGGCATCGTATCCGATTTCCCTCTTTGGTTCCGGCTATGCCGGGTTAGGAGAATAGGCCGGATCCTGTCCAACGAGCAACCTGTCCTCGCATCACTCGAAAAGATTGTTTGTAAAATATGCATTATAATGAATGGACTTTACACGTCATATATAATGATAATGGATGAACTATTCTAGAAAAATCCCCACCGCATCGCACCGGCCAAGACACTCTGACGGGTCAGTAAGGCATGCGAAAAAATATACACGCAGGCTCCTACTTTTGAATGGAATCAATAACTTAGATGGGAGGCAGGGTCCAAGTTAAGGCCCTGCCAAGGACCAGCCGGGTCTTCCGCGTTCGGATCGTCCGGTCAGGTTCGTCGATCTTTGAAATCCTAAAGCTTTCCAAATCGCTCGGGCAGCCTCCTTGGGTAAATCTCTACCCAATAACGAGGAGAAGATCCTTCGATTCCACCTGCCCGCCCGGCGTCACCAGCTTCTGCTTCACGACGCCGGAAATCGGTGCGTACACCGTCGTCTGCATCTTCATCGCTTCCATCACCAGCAGCCGGTCGCCCTTCTCCACCTTCTGTCCAACTTCAACGGCGATCGACGAAACCGCGCCGGGGATCGGCGCGCCCACTTGGCCAGATACGGAAGGGTCCGCCTTCACTCTCGCCGAAGCCGTCGGCTGTAACGATCGATCCCGAATCGTTACCTCGCGCGGCTGTCCGTTCAACTCGAAGAACACCGTGCGCGTGCCATCCGGATGCGCCTCGCTCATCGTCATGAACTTGATAATCAGAGTCTTGCCGTCTTCGATCGAAACCGTGATCTCTTCGCCGTTTTTCATGCCGAAGAAGAACTGCGGCGTCGGTAGCGATTCCAGATCGCCATACGAAGCGTGCGCCTTCGCGAACTTCACGAAAACATCCGGATACATCAAGTAGCTCAGCACATCGGTGCGAGACGGCTTTCGTCCGATCTTCTTCTCAACAGCCGCCTCGGTCTCGCTCATCGACACCACCGGCAGGTGCGCGCCGGGCCGGCCCTTGCGCGGCTTGCCGCCCTTGAGTATCACCTTCGCCAACTTGCGCGGCCAACCGCCCGGCGGCTCGCCCAGCGACCCTTCAAGCATATCGATCACGCTGTTCGGCAGCGTCAGCGTATGGTCGGCCGGCAGCTTCCCGATATCGGCCATCGTCAGGCCGTGGCTCACCAGAAAGATCGCCATGTCGCCGACAACCTTGCTCGACGGCGTCACCTTCACGATATCGCCGAACGCCAAATTCACCTCGGCGTACGCGCGCGCGATCTGATTCCACTTCGGCCCCAGGCCCATCGCCTCGGCCTGTTCTTTCAGATTCGTGAACTGCCCGCCGGGCATCTCGTGCAGATAGACTTCGGCCGTGCCGCTGCGCAGGCCGCTGTCGAACGGCGCGTACCACTCGCGCACCGTCTCCCAGTAATCCGACGCCCGATTCAACGCCGCCAGTTGTAACCCGGTCTCGCGCGGCGTGTTCTCCAGCGCGGCCACGATCGAGTTCAAGTTCGGTTGGCTGGTCGTGCCGCTCATCGACGCCAGCGCCGCATCGGCCGCGTCAACGCCCGCTTCAGACGCTTTCAAAATCGACGACGCATTGATGCCCGACGTATCGTGCGTGTGAAAGTGCACCGGCAGCCCCGTCTCCTCGCGCAGCGCCTTCACCAGCTTCTGCGCCGCGTATGGCTTGCACAAACCCGCCATGTCCTTGATCGCGAGCACATGCGCGCCCATGCGCTCCAGCTCCTTCGCCATCTTGACGTAGTAGGCGAGCGAGTACTTGTCGCGCCGCGAGTCGAGAATGTCGCCGGTGTAGCAGATCGCGGCCTCGCAAACCTTGTTCGATTTGCGTACGGCGTCCATCGGCACCTTCATGTTCGGCAGCCAGTTCAGCGAGTCGAACACGCGGAAAATATCCATGCCGTTCTCCGCCGCGCCCGTGATGAACTCGCGCACGACGTTATCTGGATACGCCGTATAGCCGACCGCGTTCGACGCGCGCAGCAGCATTTGAAAACAGATGTTCGGAATGGCCGCGCGCAGCAGCCGCAACCGCTGCCACGGATCCTCAAGCAGGAACCGCATCGAGACGTCGAACGTTGCGCCGCCCCACATTTCCAGCGAATACAAGCCCGCCATGTGATGGCTCACGAAGTTCGCGATCGTCGTCAGGTCGTGCGTGCGAGCGCGCGTCGCGAACAGCGACTGGTGCGCATCGCGCATCGTTGTGTCGGTCAACAGCAGGCGCTTCTGCGCGCGTGTCCAGGCCGCGAACTTCTCGGGCCCCAACTCGTCCAGGAACTGTTTCGTGCCGCGCGGCGGCGCCAACGGCTCATGCGGCGGCACCGGCGTCTGCTTACAGACGGCGGGAATCGTCCGTCCTTTGACCTCGGGATTTCCGTTGACGATAACGTCCGCCAAATACGTCAGCAGCTTCGTCGCGCGGTCCTTGCGCTGTGTGAACTTGAACAACTCGGGCGTCTCGGCCAGCCAGTTCGTTGTGATCGCGCCGCGCCGGAAAGCCTCGTGGTTGACGACGTTCTCGACAAACGGAATATTCGTCTTCACGCCGCGCACGCGGAACTCGCGCAGCGCGCGATCCATGCGGCTGCACGCTTCCGGGAACTTGCGGCCCCACGCCGTGACCTTCACGAGTAGCGAATCGTAGAACGGCGTGATCACCGCCCCGCCGTACGCGCTCGCGCCATCCAATCGGATGCCGAAACCGGCAGGCGATCGATAGGTCTGAATCTTCCCGTAGTCCGGCAGAAAGTTGTTCGCCGGATCTTCCGTCGTCACGCGGCACTGTAATGCCGTGCCGTGCAAGGGCACATCGGCCTGCTGAGGCAAGCTGATGACATCGCCGTGCAAGGTGTGCCCCTGCGCGATCAGGATCTGCGTTTGCACGATGTCTATGCCGGTGACCAACTCGGTGACCGTGTGCTCGACTTGGACGCGCGGATTCACTTCGATGAAGTACCACTGGCCCGAATCCGCGTCGACCAGAAACTCGACGGTGCCGGCGTTTTCGTACCGCGCCTCGCGTGCCAGCGCCACCGCCGCATCGGCCAATTCGCGCCGAATGCGTGGATCGAGCCCGATGGCCGGCGCGACTTCGACGACCTTCTGATGCCGCCGCTGCACAGAGCAGTCGCGCTCATGCAGATGCAAGATGTTGCCATGCATGTCGGCGAGGATCTGCACTTCGACGTGGCGCGGCCGGCGAATGTAGCGTTCGATGAACACCGCGCCGTTGCCGAATGCCGCCGCCGCTTCCTGCTGCGCCTCGGCGATTTTGCCTGCCAGGTCCGCTGGATCGAGCACGACCCGCATGCCACGCCCGCCGCCGCCGAACGCCGCTTTGATGATGACGGGAAACCCGATCTGGCGCGCGAGCTCAGCCGCTTTCGCCGGATCGCTCACGGGCTTCTCGGTGCCGGGAACAACGGCCACGCCGGCCTTCTGCGCCAGCTTCCGGGCCGCCGTCTTATCGCCCAACGATTCGAGCAACTCCGCGCGCGGTCCCACAAACGTCAGACCATACTTCTCGCAAGCGCGAGGCAGCGCCGGGTTTTCGGAAAGAAAGCCGTAACCCGGATGAATCGCGTCAACGCCCTTTTCGGCAGCCAGCGCGCAGATGCCATCGACATCTAGATAGGCCTGCACAGGGCCCATGCCCGCGCCGATTTCATAAGCCTCATCGGCTTTGAACCGGTGCAGGCTCAACCGGTCTTCTTTCGAGTAAACAGCGACTGTCTTCAGGCCGAGTTCATTCGCGGCGCGGAGGATACGAATGGCAATCTCGCCACGGTTCAAGGCAAGTAGTTTTTTCATGGAACGGAACAGCGAACTTCCAGGGTATCAACTCCGCTTCGCGGCGAGTTCGATCAGCTTCTCCACCGTGTTCAAATTGCGCCCCGTTCCCACGACTCCGCCCAGCGCTTTCGCGACCTTCGCCGCTGGAAATTTCGATTGTCCCTGCCCGTTCGGAAAGTAGACGTACATCTCGCGCCCGATCACGTGCATCTCCTCCGGCGCGACATCGATTTCGATCTTGGTCGTAGACGGCGCCGAAGCAAGGAACGTCACGACCAACTTCGATCCCTCTCGTCCCGGAAACGGATTTTGCTCAACAACGCCGCGCAACTCATCCAGCGTCCGCAAGATCGCCTCGCTGCGAAACCCCGCCACGCGTTCGAACTCTTTCTCGATCCGCGCTGCAAGTTTCGCGAGATCTTTCTCCCGCGTCGCGAACACGACGTTCCCGCTTGCAATAAACGTCTCTGGATCGACGCACCCGGCGGCTTTGTGAATCGCGATGAGTTCGTCTTTCTTCACCTGCCGCCCGCCGACATTCACCGCGCGCAGCAACGATACTGCAATGACCATCTCACTAGTCTATGCTGTGATTCACTATCATGAGAGCGTCCGGCGGCGCCAATCCGATGAGTTCCACCCGTCCCATCCATCCCGATTTTCTCGAGCTGCTCCAACACAAGGATGCGGCCTTGATCGACCTATTCCAGGACGCGCGAGCGTTTCCTCTCGAATTGCACCCGGCTGCGAACGAACTGCTCTATCACACACATGCACTGACCGCCGTGTTTTCGGTCTCCGAAAAGCTGTGTGACGCGTTCTGCATGCTCCTGATCTATACGAATCACTTGAACCTAGGCTTCAACAAGGGTACGTTGCTGCCGGATCCGCACAAGCTGCTCACCGGCACGGGCAGCTTGATCCGGCACATTGATATCGCGGCTCCAGCGGACTATCGAAACAAGAAGGTGAATGACCTTGTTCGCGCCGCCGTCAGATTCGCGATTTCGGATATCGACAAGCCCTCGAAAGCGGCCGGGATGACGGTGTCCAAAATCGCGAAGAAGAAATGAGAGGCTACCGCCCCACCGCGATCACCAGATTCTGCACGTTCGGCACGCCGTCGATCGTCAGCTCAATCGGCTGATCGCCCACGGGAACGTCGGGCACGATGAGATTGATCTGATACAACCCGATCGTTCCCCCGACGATCCCCGCGAACGTCACCTGCGCGGCGCGGCCGCCGATGCGCAGCTCGAACGGCGATGCCAACGCGGAAGCTTGTGCCGCGACAACTCCCGCCTGCGTCGGCGGGCTCGTCGGACCGCATCCCAGCGCATAGATCGCAATCGCATCACCCGGCTTCGCCGTGATGAACGATACGCCCGCCAACATGCCGGGTCTTCCGATGAACGTCGAGAAGTCCGGTGTCAACGCCACCACATGTTGCGCGCCGCCGATGTTGAATTGCGGCACCGTCTGCAGAGTCGGCGACAGCCGCGCGCGATTCACCGTCACCGCGTTACTCGTACCCAGCGGCGTCTTCACTTGAATCACCACAGGACCGACAGCGGTATCGTCCGGCGTGTTGATGTTGATCTGATTTGGACTGATGTAGTAAACGAATGCGGGCTTACCATTCACTGTCACACTCACGCCATCGAGAGACGTCGGTGCGTTCGATCCATTGAAATCGCCGCCCGCCCAGAGCCGTGCGACCGAGGTGAAATTCTCACCGTAGATCTCCAAGTAGGTGTTCGACGAAAATCCCGCGCGGCCGCCAAACGACGTGATCGCGGGCGTATCGGTGCGGAGTGCCGGACCCGGCGGAATCGAGATCTTTCGCACCTTCAAATTGCGCGCGTCGGCGACGAACACATTGCCAATCGAGTCTGTCGTCAAGCCCGACGGAAAATTGAACTGCGCCTGTACCGCCGGACCGCCGTCACCGCCCGCGCCCGTGGCGCCCGTGCCGGCATAGGTTGTGATGACCCCGGCCGGGTCGACTTTCCTGATCCGGACGCCGACGGCGTCCGCAATGAAGATATTTCCGTTGGCATCCACGGCGACTCCCGATGCGGAGCGAATCTGCGCCGTCCGCGCGGGCCCGCCATCGCCCGTGAATCCCGAAACGCCGGTGCCCGCGATCGTCGTCACGATCCCATTCGTGCCTACACGACGCACTCGCTTATTGCCGTTCAAGCGGCCATCGCCGTCGTCCGTATAGACCATGCTTCCATCGGGCGCAATCGCCAGCCAGCAAGGCGCGCCATCCGCCGCCGTCGCCGGACCGCCATCGCCGGAGAGACTGAACCGCCCCGTGCCGGCGACCGTCGTGATGATCCCCGCCGGCGTAATTCTCCGGATCCGAAAATTCAGGTAGTCGCTGAAATAGACGTTGCCGGCGGGATCGAGCACAATCGAAATCGGGCCGTTTATCCGCGCCGCTGTCGCCGGTCCGCCATCGCCGGAGAAGCCGCCGACCGATCCCGCGATCGTCGTAATAATTCCGTTCGGCGCGATTCTCCGAATCCGGTCGTTGGTGGTGTCGGCGATATAGACCGAGCCGTCCGCTCCGACCGCCGCACCATTTGGGCCATTCAACTGCGCCGCCGTAGCCAGCGCGCCGTCACCCGAAAAGCCCGCGCGCCCCGTGCCGGCGATGGTCACAGTGACACCGAGCGGATCGGTCTTATAGACTGAATGACGGAGCGGATCGGCGACGTACAAGTTACCCGCACGGTCCACGGCAACGTTATAGAGCACGCCCCAACTGGAAATGCCCGCGACCGTCGTGACTGTCTGCGCGTTCCCTTGGGCGCCGGCGAGACCGACCAAGAGGAGAAGAATTCGATGCATGAAATGTCCCTTCTCCCCTCCCTTCGCAAACCCGGGGCGGCGGCTGTCGCATGAGAGAAAAAAATTTCGACGTGTTGTTCGCCGCGGCCTACGAAGAGCTCCGCAAGCTGGCCGGATCGATCCGGCGCACGGATCCCA
Source organism: Acidobacteriota bacterium (assembly GCA_016871055.1). GTDB lineage: Bacteria > Acidobacteriota > Terriglobia > Bryobacterales > Bryobacteraceae. Next base: position 7,932 of record VFZW01000139.1, on the reverse strand, counting down.
ATTCGACGCTCAGCCCCACCACTCTTGTCAATGAGGCGTGGCTCAAGCTTGCCCGCGCCAGAGACCTGGAATGGGAGTCGCCGCTGCACTTTAAGAGGATCGCCGCGCAGGCCATGCGGCAGCTTCTAATTGGCGCCGCTCGCCGGCGCGGTGCACAAAAGCGCCCTGTGCTGGTGACGTTCGACGAAGAAATTCCCTCCATGTCGGATACGACCGATATGGATCAGGTGCTTCGCCTCGACGCCGCGCTTGAGGGCCTCGCGGAACTCAGCCCGCGACAGGCATCCATCGTCGAAAGCCGGTTCTTCGGCGGCCTCGACGTCGCCGAGACCGCGCAGGTTCTAGGTGTTTCCGAAGCGACGGTCGCCCGCGACTGGCGCATGGCCAAGGCCTGGCTCAGCCGCGAACTACGAAGGGATTCGTAGTATGGACGCCGCCCGCTACGAAAGACTCCAGCAGCTTTTCGAGCAAGCCGCCGAACTGCGAGACTCCGCCCGCGATGCGTTTGTCGCCGGTGTCGAACCGGATTTGCAACAGCCCTTGCTGGATCTCTTGGAAGAAGACGCCGCCGAGAATCTGCTCGATCGCGGCGCGGCGCCCGCCGCCGAACAAGCCCTCGCCGAAGAGTTCACGGGCCAGCACTGCGGCCCGTACAAGCTCGAGCGGCGTATCGGCGAAGGAGGCATGGGCGTGGTGTTCCTCGGCCGCCGTGACGACTTGCAAAGCGTCGCAGCCATTAAGATCCTCCGCCACGCGTGGATGTCCCCGGCGCGTGTCGATTGCTTTCTCTCCGAACAACGAACGCTGGCCGAACTTCGCCACCCCTCGATCGCCACTCTCTACGATGCCAACACGCTTGCCGACGGCACGCCCTGGTTTGCGATGGAGTTCGTCGACGGCGCTCCCATCACCGAATACTGCGAAGCGAACGGGTCGTCGCTGCGTCAACGCCTTACCATTTTCCGTTCGGTCTGTGAAGCGGTCCGCCACGCCCACTCGCACGCCATTATCCACCGCGATCTCAAGCCGTCGAACATTCTCGTCAACTCCGAGGGCCAGGCGAAACTGCTCGATTTCGGCATCGCCAAGCAGCTCACCGAGACCGACAAGACGCTGACGGGTGTGCGCCTGATGACGCCCGCCTACGCCGCGCCCGAACAGCAGCGCGGCGAAGCCACCGGCATCTACACCGATATCCATGGCCTCGGCGTCGTGTTGCAGGAACTTCTTCCGTCGAACCTCAGCCGCTCTGAAAGCGCCGATCTCACCGTGCTTTGCGAAAAAGCGAAACACGCCGAACCCGCACGCCGTTACGCTTCCGCGGACGCTCTGATTCTCGACCTTGATCACTTCGATCGCGGCGAACCGCTCGAAGCGCAACCCGATAGTGTTGTCTACAAAACTTCGAAGTTCGTTCGGCGCAATCGATTCGGTGTTTCGGCGGCGATTTTCGCCGTGCTCCTCATCCTCTTCTATACGTTGCGCCTCCGCGAAGCCCGCAACCAAGCCTTCGCCGAAGCTGCCAGATCGCAACGCATGATGAACTTCGTCCTCGATCTATTTCAAGGCGGCGACGCCTACGCCGGCCCCGCCGCCGATTTAAAGGTCCAAACCGTTATCGATCGCGGTGTCGATCAAGCTCGCGCCCTTACCGTTGACCCCGCCGCGCAAGCCGAACTCTTCCGCACGCTCGGCGGCGTGCAGCGCAAACTGGGGAATCTCGACAAAGCCGAAACACTGCTCAAACAAGCGCTCGATCAAAGGGCGCGGATCCGAGGCGGGTCGCACCCGGACTATATCGAAAGCCTGCAAGACTTGGCGCGACTCCGCGTCGAACAGGCCCGTTTCGACGACGCCGAAAAAGATGCGCGCCGTGCTCTGGCCAGTGCGCGCGCAGCGAATACCGGCGTTGCGGCCGCCCTTGAAACGCTTGGCAAAGTGCTGGAAGAACGCGGCTCGTATCCAGAAGCGATCACGGTCATGACGGAAGCGGTCGCGCGGCGTACCGATCCGAAGGAACTCGCCGAAGCGCGTCTCGGCCTGGCCAACGTCCATTTCTACGCCGGCCACTTCGCGGAGGCTGAGGCGGGTAACCGGCAGGTGTTGGCGGCGTATAAGACGATTTATGGCCCCGCGCATCCGTCGTCGGCCGAAGTGTTGACCAACCTCGGTGCGATCAAGCAGGACACCGGCCAGTATGCAGAGTCCGAGAAGTTGCATCGTGAAGCTCTTGCGATCATTCAGCCCTTTTTCGGCGAGGACCACCCGCGCACCGCCGCCAGCATTACGATGATCGCCCGCGTGCTCATCTATCTGAAGCGCGGCGACGAAGCCGCGGGCATGCTTGCGCGTGCTCTCGCTATTCGCGAGCGAGTCTACGGTCCCGTTCATCCCAACGTCGCCTCGACGCTGAACGAACTCGGAAATCTTGCCCTGGTGAACAACCGGTACGAAGAAGGGGAACGCCACTTCCGCCCGTGGTTGCGATCTATCGCGAGGCTTACAACGGTAAGCACTATTTGATCGGAATCGGCCTCGCCAATCTCGGCAGCGCCTTCATGGCCCGTAAGGAGTGGAAGGAGGCCGAGGGGCTCTTCCGCGAAGCGATTGCCATGTATGCCCAGACGCTCGCCCCCGAACACTTCAACATCGCGATAACCCGCATCAAACTCGGCCGCGTGCTGCTTCGTCAAAAACTCTATAAGCAGGCGCATGCCGAAACCAAAAGCGGTTTCGACATTCTTTCCAAGCAGACCAATCCGGCGGTGAGTTGGCTGAACAATGCTCGCCAGGATCTCGCCGAAGAAGAAAAGGGAATGAACGGAACTTTGTTAACGGGATCTCCGTATTCGTTCATATGCGTTACCTCGTGATCCCTCTCGCCCTCCTGCTGGCCGGCTGCGACATCGACCTCGACGACGTTCATGGCGCCCGCGAAGAAGAACCCTTCCAATACACGCACGACTTTGCGCCGGGCAACCGTCTGGTTGTCGATAACTACAATGGCTCGATCGAAATCACCGGCTGGGATCAGCCGAAGATAGAGATCGCCGGCGCCAAGTATGCGTCGACCAAAGAGCGCCTCGGCGAGATCAAGATCGACATTCAGAAGGGAGCGGGGGCGGTAACGGTTCGTACAGTACCACCGATCGCGCGGCACGGTAATCACGGCGCGCGTTACGTGATTCGCCTTCCGCGCAAGGCTGTGCTCGAACTTGTGAAAAGCACCAACGGAGCGGTTCGAATCACCGAGGTTGACGGCGATGCCACCGCACGCACGACCAACGGGGCGATCCGGGTGTCCAAGCTCAACGGTCAGGTTTCGGCGTCGAGCACCAACGGAACGGTCGAATGCATTGATGTCCTCGGTCCGGTTTCGGTTCGCACGACGAACGGGCGCATTAAGCTCGACGCCGTGTCGGGCGGCATGGACGCCTCGACGACGAATGGATCCATCCACGCTTCCATGGCCAAATCGATCGACGATCGCAAGATGCGTTTCTCGACAACGAACGGCTCGATCGACCTTCAGCTTCCGGCCGGCCTAAAGAACGATGTGCGCGCGTCGACGACAAACGGATCTATCGGTGTGAAGCTCCCGTCGAGCGCCAGCTTCGCCGTTTCAGCGCGCACGACGGGATCTTCGGTGCGTTCGGAGTTTGATGTCCGCGGCGACATTTCCAAGAGGCGAATCGACGGAAAAGTCGGCGCCGGCGGGCCCATGCTCGATCTTTCGACCAGCAACGGCGGAATCTCTTTGCAACGCGGGGTGTAATCGTAGCATCCAATGGGCAGCTTTCTACGTAGTGGGAAGGGGCGGGTTCGGTTGCAATCCTTTCCCGTTCGAAGTATAGTCAACAACGAGGGCCACTCCGGTCCGAGTTCAGAGGGAGGAAGTACCCACATGAAAAAGTTGTTTCTCACGTTGTCCTTCGCCGCGGCATTCCTGATGGCTGCCGAGTTGAAGGGCGTAATCTCCGACTCCGGCTGCGGCGCCAAGCACGGCCCGGGCAAGGAAAACGTTGGATGCGTTAACGGCTGTATCAAGGGCAAGGGCGCGTCCCCTGTTTTTGTCACGGCCGACGGCAAAGTCCACAAGATCCACAACGCTGACAAAGTCGGCGCCGATCTTTACGGCAAGGCTGTTTCCATCAACGGCAAGGTCGATGGCGACTCGGTTCACATCGAGTCGATCAAGGGCCAATAAGCCAACTTTCAAGTTGTGAAGAAAGGCGGACGCTTCGGCGTCCGCTTTTTTCGTGTCTTGAATTTGTATAGACGTTTGTATATACTGGCTGTGTGGGCTTTGCATGGAGCCCCGCCAAGAACAAGCGGAATGTTGCCAAACACCACTTGGCCTTTGAAGAGGCGGTTCAGATCTTTGATGCGGGCTACTTGGAAAAAGTTGACGATCGGTTCGACTATGACGAAGAACGGATTATGGCGTTTGGAGAAGCCGACGGAGTTGTGATTACCGTGATCTATACGTGGCGCGGCGACGATCGCCGAATTATCAGCGCTCGGCGCGCCGAACCGGATGAGGCCGCTGCGTATTACGAGGTGATGTATGGGAGTAACTAAACGGCGCGCGAAAACGGACTGGGATCGACTGAAGAGCCTGACGGGCGACGAAATTCGCCGCGCCGTCGCCGAAGATCCGGACGCACCGCCTATTGTAGATATTGCCTGGATGCGCAAAGCCAAACGCGTCGATCCTCACGTCAAGCGCGCCATTTCCATACGGCTCGATGAAGACGTGATCAACTGGTTCAAGGCCTCGGGATCGCGTTATCAAACTCGGATTAACGCGATCCTCCGCGCCTACGTCGACAGCCAGCGTTAGCGGCTACTGGACATTCAACGTAATGACGGTCGACGTCTCGCCGTCGACCGTCAATTGCACCTGCACTTCGCCCCGCCCGCGCAACGAAACCGGAATGCGAATGTTGATCTGATCGAGGCCGATCAACCCCTGCGCTCCCGCGAAGTCCACCGGCGCCGCTACACCACCGACCGTGCAACTGACGTTTTCAAGCGATGTCCGTTTGCGAACTCCAGTGCCATAAAGCGACACATACACCTGATCGGTTGCCGCGCCGAGATTAATCGGCGCCGGAGTGCACCGGCCCTGCGCATCGCACTGGAACACGTTCACCGGCGTCTGTGTTCCATCGGAGCCAACACGCACGGCGAGCGCCGCCGCCACTCCGGCGCCATTTCCATTCGCCGTGAATATGCCCGGAGCCGTCGCCTTGATGTTGATCGCGCCTGTGGCGCTCGTTCCGCCGGCCGTCCAAACCGTCACCGTTCCGGTCCCCGCCGCGGCTGCCGCGGGGACTTCGTAGTTGATCTGTCCGGGCGAAACAAAGAACATCTTTGCCAGTCGCAATACCCCCGCCGAGTCAGGTACACCCAGTGTCGATCCTCCGATCGCTGTCGCCAAATCGGCCGTCGGCGCCACAGTGAGCGCGCCTGCCAGCTTGTCGCCAAACCCGGCCGCAATACTCTCCGGAGCGACCCCCGTCCCGGCATAACTGGCCGCCGACGTCGTGCTAAACGCTCCCGGCGGAGGCGGGTTGATCGGAACCGTCGCCCCATCGATCGACAGCAGGAACTTGATCAGTTGCGCACGCTGGCCAGCGTCCTGCAACCGGTCGACACCGCCATTGCCGTCGCTGCGATGCACGACGTTCTGCATCACCGCCTCCAGCGTGTCCGCCGATCCGTTGTGAAAGAATGTCCTTGGAAAAGCGTGCAGTGAAAGAAGTGTCGGCGGATTATATCCAGCCGCGCCCAGCGGCGCCGCGGCCGTGTTGCGCACCTCGTTGAACGCCGTCGCGACGAACGTATTGCCCGGCCGCAACTCGGTGATCAACTGACCCGCCGTGATGAGGCTTGCGTCTGGCGCAGACGTGCCGCGCACGCGGCTGGTGGTCCACATCGAAGTGCCGTGGCAGTTTTGGCAGTTGTTCTGAATGAACAGTTGGCGTCCCGCGATCACGTCCGGATCGGTTTTCGAAATCGGCGAAATCGGCGCACGGATTCCCCGCTGGATGTACGCCTTGATCGAATCCCACGCGTTCTGACCGCGCACTCGGAGTTGCCGCCGCCCCGCGTTGGCCGGCGCAAACGCCGCGACCGCCGGTTCCGGCGTAACGCCGTCGGCGCCGACAATCAACCCCAGGCCGCCCGATGCGCCGCGGATGTTCAGCTCGAAGTCTTCTTGTTCATCGAAGATTGCCGACCAGTTGAACGCGCGCTGAATGGACGCGTCGCCCGGCGCGTAGTCGGCGTGTTGTGGAATCGTCCGCCGTGGGCCCGCGCCGAAAATCCAAACGACGTTGTCGGACAGTCCGAACGGATGACGCGATCCGCACGAACCCCAGCCGTTGTTGGACATGCGGCCCGTGATCGCTGGTCCGCCCGCTACCGCCGGATCGAATTCACCGATCGACGTATGATACAACTCCTTGCCGATGTGCACTACGTCCTCCGGTGTGCCCCGGGCTGGAACAGCGGCCGACTGCATCGTCGTCACAACCCGTTCCACCGCGCCCGTCAGATCGATAACCGTGACGTCGCGCGAAATGTAGTTCATCACATAAGCCGTCTTGTCCGCCCAGCCGACAACGATGCCGCGCGGTTGTTTGCCGGTGGGAATGTGCAGAACTCGCGTCGCATCGGCGGGATCGTTTTGCACCGTGGGGGCGCCCGTGGCCGGATCGATCTTTACCTTCACCACGGTATTGCTCGCCGTACTGACCACGTAGCCTTCATCGGCAAGTGTTTTGAATCCGACCGACCACGGCTGCGTGGGAAATCGTTTTGGGGCGCCGGTCTGCCGGTGCACCGCGCCATGCATGTTGATCGTCCGATTCGCGTCGGTCCGCGTAGTCAGGTTGACCGCGCTCAACAAGCTCTGCGTGTTCACGTCGAAACGTGTCGGTCCGTTCGGCGACGCGCCGGTGCTCGGGACAAACGCAAATCGCCCGCGAATCGCGATGTTGTTCAGTTGATTCGGATACGCTCCCGTGATGAATCGGAAGTCCGGAGTGGCGGGCACGGCGATTCGGCGCAGCGCATCGCCGGCCGCGTTGAAACCGGTGTCCGTCATGGGGTTGAGAACGATCTCTCCGGTAACGGTGTCCGATGCCGCCGAAATAACCGTCACGCGGCCGTTCTTGGCGTCGTCGGCGCCGTCGACCGTGGTGGGCGTCACCGGCAAGGCCAGGAACTGGGTCACGAAAACGGTCTCCTGTGAATCGGCCCCTCCGGAATTCGTGATCGCAATCCCCCGCGGCTCGAAGCCCACGTCGGTGATTGTTTTTGTCACACGGTTCGTCGCTGTGTCGATCACCGAAACGCTATTGGACCGCGCATTGGCGACATATAGCTTGGTCGCATTCGGCGTCAACGCCAGCCCGTACGGTTCGGTGCCGACCGGAATCGTTGCGGCCACCGTGCCGAATTCCGGCTTGAAGCGGTCGAGATCCATCACCGTGACCGTACCGCTAACCGTGTTCGCGATGTACGCGCGTGTTCCGTCAGGCTTCAACGCAACGCTGTTCGGCTCGGTTCCTACCCGCACTTCGGCGATTCGTTGATTCGTCCCCGGGCGCGTGTCGAAGAAACTGACGCTGTTGTTGTCCGGGTTGACAACCGCCAGCACTCCATCGTCCGCGCTGATTGCCAGTGTTTGAGAACTGGTCGGGCCGACGAATCGGGTTTCGCCAACGGCGCGAACTGTTTGCGGTGATCGCATGCGGTACACCGTAAAGGGCAGAAGTGGTAGACAAAGGAATGCGGCAGCCCGCAATGTTCGATCTAGACCGAAGTTCCCCCGCCGATAAGCAGTAGTTTTCACCGCAAGGTTCTCAGACAGCGTGGGTTGCGCGTTTTTTTGCCTTGTTCTGTATACCCATGTAAATACTC
>VFZW01000138.1 GCA_016871055.1 Acidobacteriota bacterium | reverse complement strand
TCGATTGTGTATTCGGCGAAGTACGGGCCCTTGCCGTCTTTGGGCACATTGTTCTTGTTCTTTTCGAGCGCCTTCGGAATATTGCCGCGCGTGAACTCGCCCGCGCCGCGGACGATCGCGCCGGTTTCGCTCTCGATGGCCGCGAGTTTGATAGCCGCGTTGGATTGCACAAGCGAAGCCGCGAGTAAGTAATCGCCGACACGCTGCTTCGCGGCGTCGGTGATCGTCATGTTCTCGGCCCTCGTGATCTTGCCGATCTCCTTGGTCTTTGCTTCGATCTTCGCTTCATGCCCAGCCAGGCGATCGCGATCCTCCTTGGGCGCGAGCACGAATTCATGCCACTTCGCGACGACCTTGAAATGTTCCATCGTCTTCGAACTCTTGAAGATGCCCGCTAGAGAGTAGTAGTCGGCCTGCGGGATCGGATCGAACTTGTGATCGTGGCAGCGCGCGCAGCCAACGGTCAACGCGTTGAACGTCCGCATCGTCGTGTCGACCTGCTCATCGACGATGTCCATTTCCATTTTCATCGGATCGTCTTCGGCGAGCATCTTCGCACCCAACGACAGAAATCCGGTCGCGGTCCACCGCTCAAACGAAATGTTCAAATTGCCGGTATCGGGAAGCAGATCGCCGGCCAGCTGTTCTTTCAAAAACAGATCGTAAGGCTTGTCTTTATTGAAGGCGGCGACCACGTAGTCGCGATACCGAAACGCGTTCTTGTAAACAAGGTTTTCGTCGAGCCCGTTGGAGTCGGCGTATCGCGCGACATCAAGCCAGTGCCGGCCCCAGCGCTCGCCATATCGAGGCGACCCGAGCAGACGATCCACGACCTTCGCGAATGCCTCCGGCGAGTTATCGGCAAGGAATGCGCGAACCTCGCCCGGCGTCGGCGGTAGCCCGGTGAGACCGAACGTGGCGCGGCGGATGAGCGTCCGCTTGTCGGCGGGCGCGGCAGGCTTGATGCCCTTCGATTCCAGCCCCGCCAGCACGAATGCATCGACCGGCGATTTAACCCAAGCCTTCGCGGCGACAGCGGGCGCGGAAGGTTTCGCCGGCGGCACGAAGGCCCAGAACTTCCCGCTGGCCGCGTCCGACACGATCGCCTTGCCCCATGGCGCGCCCATCGCAATCCACTGCGTGAGTACCGCGATATCGGCGTCCTTCAACTTCGGCCCGGGCGGCATCTTCAACGCGCCGGCTTCGTGCAGAATCGCTTTCAACAGCAACGACTCCGCGGGTTTCCCGGCTACAATCGACGGTCCGCGCGAGCCGCCTTTCAGCGCAGCTTCGCGATCGTCGAGGCGCAGTCCGCCCATCACCGGCTGACTGGTTGCCGAGTGGCAGCCAAGACACTGGCGAGCCAGTAACGGACGGACGTTCTTTTCGAAAAACGCGGCGCCGTCTTCCTGCGCGGCCAGGCACAACGCCGCGGCTAAAAAGACGAAGAATTTGCCCATCATGACTGGAATTCTATCAAGTCTCGGGGCTGATTTGAACCAGAAGCTTGCCGGTGTTGGATCCGTCGAACAGTTTTCGAAACGCGCTCGGCGCCGATTCCAGGCCCTGATTGATGTCCAGCCGGTACTGCAACCGGCCCTCTTGATGCCAGCGCAACAGCTCGGCGCGGGCTTCCTCGAAACGGGCTGCGTAGTCGATGACAATGAAGCCCTGCATCTTCAGGCGCTTCGTAATGATGTGGAACAAGTTGTTCGGCGCGGGCTCGGGTTCGGTGCGATTGTAGGTCGACACCATACCGCACGCTGGGATGCGTCCGAAGTTGTTCATGCGGTTGAGCACGGCTTCGAGCGTGGCGGCGCCGACATTTTCAAAGTAGATATCGACCCCGTTCGGGCAATGCCGTTTCAGCGCAACGCGCAGGTCTTCGGTCTTGTAGTTAATCGCGGCATCGAAGCCGAGATCGCGCGTGATCCACTGGCATTTCTCATCACTGCCCGCAATGCCGACCACACGGCAACCTTTGATCTTGCCGATCTGCCCGGCGAGCGAACCAACAGCCCCCGCCGCCGCCGAAACAACCAGCGTCTCGCCCTCCTTCGGCGCGCCGATGTCGAGCAATCCGAAGTACGCCGTGTAGCCGATGTGCCCGAACAGCCCGTAGTGAGCCGCCAGCGGTATGCCGACCGGCGGCACCTTCGAGAAGCCCTTTCCCGGTCCAGTGTAATAGGTCTGCCAGCAGATCAAACCCTGCACCGTATCGCCGGCCGCGAACTTCGAATTGCGCGACTCCTCCACGATGCCGATTCCTCCGCCGCGCATCGTCTCGCCGAGACCGACCATCGGCACGTAGGTATCGCGAACCATCCAGACGCGATTGGCCGGATCGAGCGAAAGATATACGTTGCGCACGCGGATCTCGCCCTCTTCGAGCGGCTTCAGCTCTTCCGTCCGCCATTCGAAATCAGCCGCCTTCGGCAGCCCTTCGGGGCGCGCGGCCAAAGTCCATTTCTTGTTCATGATTGTCATCGCTGGCTTTCGTCTCTAAACTGCTCGAAGATCGCATCGAATTCTTGGTGCGCCGCGCGGAAGATCTCCAGCAAGTGGGGATCGAAGTGCGACGGCAGTGTCCGGCCATCGCCGTCAAGCATGATGCGGCACGTTGCCTCGTGGTCGAACGCGCGCTTGTAGGGCCGCCGGCTGCGCAGTGCGTCGTAGTTGTCGCTTAGCATCACGATGCGCCCGGAGATTGGAATCTGCTCGCCCGTCAGCTTATGCGGATACCCCGAACCGTCCCAGTGTTCGTGATGCGTCAACGCGATCTCGCGCGCCATGTCGAGCAGCCGCGAATTCGATCCCTCCAGCAAACTCGCGCCAATCAGCGTGTGCGATTCCATGACTTTGCGATCGCCGCGGTCCAGCGAACCCGCCTTTCGGGTCAGATCGTCGGGGATCGCGATCTTGCCCACATCGTGCATCGGCGCGGCGCGGAAGATCAGCACTTGATCGTCGTCGCTCCAACCCAGGTGGCGAGCGAGTACGCGCGCGTAGTGACTCACGCGCTGAATGTGCGCGCCGGTTTCGCGGTCTTTGTAGGCCGATGCACGCGTGAGGCGCAGAATTGTGTCGTAGTAGGCCTCTTCCAGTTCCATCGAACGGCGGCGCTCCAACTCCAGCGCGAAGCCGATGTCGATGGTCGCGGCGCGGTTCAGCCGCCGCGCCTCGCTTAACTCGCGGCGAATACTCTCGTGGCGCGTTTCGAGTTCGGCGATACGCGCGATCGCTTCTGCGAGCGATTGGGGCGCCGGCTGAACAGCGCGGCGACGGCTTGACGATTTTTTATTTGGGCGTACTGGATTCTTTCGAGGCATATCCGCGCCCGGACTCGCGGCTCCTTTGCAATATACGCGCGGCCAGATTGTATCAGGCTACGCGCCGTCAAGGCGGAAGTTGTCGCCGAGATAGATTCGTTTGACCTCCGGATCTCTGCCAAGCTCCTCCGGCGAACCAGTGCGAAAAATGCGCCCGCCGCTGATGATATAGGCGCGATCGGTCACCGCCAGCGTCTCGCGGACATTGTGATCGGTGATCAGGACTCCGATCCCCGTGCGCTTCAACTCGCCGATGATCCGCTGTAGTTCGATGACCTGAATCGGATCGATTCCCGAGAACGGCTCATCGAGCAACAGAAACGTCGGTTCGATCACCAGGGACCGCGCGATCTCGGTGCGGCGCCGCTCGCCGCCGGATAGCATGTAGCCCTTCGAATTCCGAACGGTCTCCAGGCCCAGTTGTTCGATCAGCCGGTTCATGTGTTCCTTGCGCTGCCGCGAATCGTACGGCAGCGTTTCGAGAATCGCCATCAGGTTTTCTTCGACCGTCAGCTTGCGGAACACGCTCGCTTCCTGCGGGAGATACGAAACGCCCCGCCGCGCGCGCCGGAACATCGGCAGATTCGTGATGTCTTCGCCATCCACCAGCACTTGTCCCGAGTCCGCGCTGACAAGTCCCACGATGATATAGAAGCTCGTTGTTTTGCCGGCGCCGTTTGGGCCGAGCAGGCCAACGACTTCGCCCTGCCGCACGTTGACCGACACATTATCGACCACCTTGCGGCCGTGATATGACTTCGAGATTTCTTTCGTCTCTAGAACGCGCATGGATGCTATTTGCCGACCTTCTTGCGCTTCAAGCGGCTCTCGGTTGGCCGCGCCGCTTCGCCATCAACCTGCAACTTATCATTGTCGGCGAACCAGGTGATCGTTTGCCCGCGCGTCGTACCTTTTACCGAATCGGTGAAGACGGGTGCGCCGCCGCTTAACAACACACGCCCTTCTTCCACTTCGTATTCGGCGTGCTCGGACGACCCGTTTCGCGATCGATCCGCCGAGCGCTGGAGAATACTCACGGCGCCATCGGCGTGCGCGCGTTCGAGCGCGTTGTCTTCCTTCGAAAACCACGCGCGCAACTCTTTCGACAGCACGTTCAAGTCGCCGCGCTGCAGCGTCACGCCGTTCTTGTAATGCGCGATCTTCTCCGCGTCGTTAAAGATCAACTCGGGCGCGCGGACCAGAGTGAACTGCGCCGCCTTTTGCCGCTTGGCATCGGCCTTCGGTTTCTCGCGCGTCTGCGTATAGACTTTGCCGTTCGCCTCCAGGCGCTGATTCTTGCGGTCGATCGTAATGACATCGGCGTCGATCTTATCGGCGCCCTGCCACATCGAAGCGCCACCTTCGTACCGCACCCACTTGTTGTCGTCGCGCGTGGTCATCTTCTCTGCGCGCGCCTGCACGGTCTCGCTGGAATCCACCAGCGACGGCGTCTTCTTCTGCTTCTTGTCCGGCAGACGCGTCGAAACTACTTTCCCCGCCGCGATCATATTGCCCGTCTTCTGATCGAGATCGATCCGCGCCGCCTCGGTTGATCCGGCGAGGTCCCATACCCGCGCCGCGCCGGTTAGCGTGATCTGCTCGACAGCCTGGTTTAGCTTGGCTTTCGACGACCGCGCCCGCCGGTCGCCCTCTTCGTACTGAAAGTTCGTCGTTTGTTCCAGCAGCGCAAGATCCCCGGTCTTTCCATCGAACGTCGCCAGCAGCTCCTCCGACGACGTCTTCGCATCCGGCATCTTCGGCTTGCCTTTGGTCCACGTCGTCGCCTTGGTCGCGCGGAAAGTCTCGATCTGATTCTTCGCGCCATAACGAATCCACATGCGCTCGCCGTTCAACCTGCGATGCCGGTCCGCGGGCATCTTCGGCAAAAATTCGATCTCGCCCGGCGACTGCGTGACGACATTGTCGATCTCCTCGCCGTTCTCCCGCATCGCCATCTCGATGACGTCGGACTTCAGCACGCGCCCGGCCGTTCTGGGAGGAGTCGACTCGACGACGCTATCCCCGCGCGCGATGGCTCGCTTCAACACGCTCTCGCCTTTTGGCGTGTCGAAGTCCATGTCGACGCGGCGCGCGGTCACCGTTGTTTTGCCGGCGTCGGATGTAGTCGCGATCTTCGCGTTCTGTTCCGCTTCGATGCGATTGATGACGTTCTTATCGGCGAAGCGCATCGTCAGCTTCTCCGCCTGGTACTCCAGCAACCGCGCCGGCTGTCTGTCATCGCCGTGCGCCTTGACCGCCTCGACAAGTTCGATCTCGCCTTCCTTCAACGAGACAACCGCGTCGCCGGCGTTAAGCGTGAGGGTCTCCCGAACGAGTTTCGACCAGGGCGACAAACGAATCTTCGATTCGTCCTCGCGGTACACCAAATGCCCCGCCTCGACATGCATCTTGCGCGCGCCTTTCGCCCAATCCAACTTGACGTTGGCGTTCATGATCAACTCGCGCAGCGCGGGATCGTAGACGGCGCCGGTTGACGACCCGGCGGAGTTTTCGAACACAAATGCCGCCGCGCGTTCGGTCGTCACCTTGCCGGTCTGCATGTCGTAGGTCACGCCCGACGTCTTGATGTTGATCAGTCTGTTGCGCGCATCGGGGTCGTTCTTCAGCCCCATCGTCATATCGACATCGCTGTCGGCGAACAGCGAGCCTTCGTCGGCTTTCAGTTCCGCTTGCGGAGAGCGCACGAAGTCGTATCCGGCGCCGTCTCTGTGAAAGATCTTGACTTCGACGTTTTTCAGATTGACGCGTGGCGGGTCGGTCAACTGCTCGAACTCACTCGCGCGAACTTCGGCCACGGCCCGTTCGCCGTCCTTCTTGGTCCACACCCAGCCTTCGCCCGCTTTGGCCAGCAGTCCGGCCGCCAGGGCATCGGGCCTTCTGGGCGCGTTCTTACTCTGTTCGGCTTTCTGCTGGCGAAACACCCAGCCGACGGTCACCGCCAAGGCCAGGCACGCGGCCAGCAACAGCCACCCGGTGCGGCGCATGAAACTTCAGGGTAGCATTCGGGCGCGTGTTACTCGATCAACAAAGTTTCAGGGTAAAGGCCGTAGTTGCGAACAGCACAGATGCCGCAGCGAATTCTCGATCCTTGGCGAACCTGGCGAACGAGCGCGGGGAGTTGTTCGTGATCGTCGGGATGGTGCTCGGCCGCCAGCGCGAGTTTCGGACGAAATCTCTTCAGAACCTCCGCCGCTCCCCGCAGCGCCTGGCGTTCGGCGCCCTTGATGTCGAGTTTGATTCGATCGACCTTGGATAAGCCCAGTTCAGTCACCATCTTGTCGATCGTCGTGAGAGGAACGCGGATTCCCTTTCCTTCGCCGTTTTGAATCACAAAGCTATCTCCCGCGGAATTACCCGCCACTGTGTGCAACACCAGTTCATCATCGCGATCCCACACTCCCTTGGGATAGAGAATAAAGCGGCCGGCCTTTATCTCAGCGGCGAAATTGCGCCGCATGCACTCGACGTTGTCGGGCGCGGGCTCGACGGCGACCACCAGTCTCGCTCCCGCATCCAGCGCACGCCGTGTGTAAACACCCACGTGCGCCCCGCCGTCGATCACGACTTCGCCCGGCGAAACGTCACCGTAAATGCCGGCCTGCTGCTGTGCCAGCAGGATAGGCATCACCGCGCCGCTGTCGCCTGGCACCCAAAATTTTCCGTGCGGAGTTTCCCACAACCTCAAGCCTCCCCGCTCATCCAGCGCAACTCGCGACGCCGCCGCGATGCGCGGCACCGCTTCGACGACCACGAACTTCTGCTTGATCCCCGAAATCGACTCCATGAGCCCGCACGCGGGACGCTGGCCAGCCAGCGCCAACAGAATGCCGAGCGCCGGGGGATAGAGCCTTATCGCCAGCAATACAAGCATCCCGCTGACCGCGACCGTCGTAGTCGTCAACACCAACATTCGCATTATCCGAAGAGCCATGCCGTTACTTGTCCCTTCGCGCCTTTTCAAGCCATGCTTCATGTAACAAACGCCCCCGTTCGCGCCGCCATTCCGCTTCGCTGAACACGTGAAGTTGTTCCCGGCGGAGCGCCGTCACCGCGCGGCCCAACGCCAGCGTTCCGCCCTCGCGATCGTAGGTCGCATACAACGGATCGAGGCCGATGCCGTTCTCCCACGCCCAGCCGGCGATTCTTGTCTGCCCTTCGCTCGATAGATCGCGTCCCGTTAGCCATTCGGCCACAGGCCTCGTCACGAACCAGGGGCGGTGACTCGCACCGTCGACAAAAGCCCACTCGATCGGCCTGCCGCCCCTGGCGATAACACGCTGGTTGAGGTCCGCGAAGAACTCGTCTTTGCTTCCCTGCATCGCGACGACGGTATCTTCGCGGCTGTTGTAAATCAATACGCGGCGATGCAACGTGTAGAGCGACGCCGCGCGATCGCCCGGAAACGCCATCGCCCGATACGGCACTCCCTGGCACATCGGCTTCGACCGATCCCAATAGCCGCCCGTTCCATCGAGATCGCCACCGCCCGCCATCACCGACGCTCCGATCCTGCTGTCGGCCGCCGCCGCGAGCGCCACCACGAACGAGCCCATCGAATAACCCGCCGCCGCGATCCGCGCGGGGTCGACATCGTTGCGCGTTAGCAAATACGACACGGTTTGCATCACGTCGGTCATCATCAACCCGCCGAGCCATCGGCCGAGGCGTTCCGGTTCGATGACACGGTCATGCGCGCGCGTACCGGACTTCCGCTCGGCGTTCCGTTCGCCCTCGCCGGCGGGGTCGTATGTAACAACAACGAAACCAATCCGCGCGTAAGCGACACCGGCATACATCGCATACCAGGAGTATTTGTCGCCGCCATGTCCGTTGACGACGATCAGCGCCGGCATGCGCCCGCGCGGCTCGCGAGGACGGTACACAATCGCCGGAACGCGCATGCCAAGTTGCGTGGTGTAGGACACCCGCTCGATGACAACGCCGCCGTCAATCTCGCTCGATCCATGTTGCGCCGAATCCAGCGCCGGCAGAGGATCCGGCACATGCAAGGCTTCGCGAATTTTCAGGCGGAGGCCGTCCATCGCGTTTACCGCAGCGGCGAATACGCAGCCGCTTTGTAGATGGCAACGGTCATAAACGCGTTCGATTGCCCATGCTGTTCAATCGATTCGGCCCGCACGCGAATCCACTCCGGATCGGCGTTGAACTTTGCCCAGGCGGCTTCTCGCGCGCCGAGCGATTCGAACGGCGTGAAGTAAATCAGGTTCGGCATCCATGGTCCAAACAACGCCGACGTGTAGAGCACCGGGTGAATCCCGCTGCGATGGAAGATCGGAATCTCCGGCCCCGCGAATCGTTCGTGCAGCGCTTTATGCTGGCGCCAGGTCGGTGAGTGATAGATGCGGAACTCGTAGAAGCGTGGCGCGGGCGCGGACCAATCGAATAGCGGGGCGTAATCGGTCGCCTGCAGCAACGACCGGGAAAAATGTTCGTACGGCGGCTCGGCATGATCCTCCAACTCAGCAACCGGAGGCCGCAAGGCGTTCGCCTGGTCGACGGAGTCCCACTCGGCCACCACCGCGATCTGCGGCATGTGATCGGCGAAAACAGCGTCCAGGATCAGCGCCGATTTCGCGCCGTAAGCCGGCAGCCAGGTGTGTTCCAGCCACTTGTGCAGGCGTGCGCCCTGGGTGGAGTGCTTCAGGAAATACTGTTCGAATGTGTACAGCTTTGGAGTGGTCGAAGGCATGGAGAATGGTAATGTACAGAGTATACTCATGCGGGGCTCTCTCGCTCTCCTTGTTGCACTGCTTGCGGCGATTGCCGCCGCCGAATACCGGCCCCCGGCCGGCACCCGTTCCGTTGTGAAACGGCCAGGCGGAGAGTCCATTCTCCCCGGCGGCCGTATGATCGCGCCGCTGGGCCGTCAGTTCCAGACCGGCCCCGGGCCCTGGGGGCTCGCCGTTGCGCCGAACGGAAAGCGCGTGATGTCGGCCGATGGCGGGCCGCGCGGGTACTCGCTCACCGCGCTGGAGCAGCGCGCCGACGGCTGGCGAATCAATCGTTTCGAAGCGACCAAAAAGAAGGCGGATGAAACGCTCGACGACGACGATTTTCGCAGCGTGTTCATGGGCCTCGCCTTCGCTTCGAACGATGAGGTGTTCGCCAGCGAAGGCAATTCTGGCCGCGTTCGATTGGTCGATGCCGCCAGCGGCAAGGCGAAGGACGTTTACGAGTTGAATTCGGCGGAGTACAAAGATTCCTACTCGGGCGATCTGGTCTACGACGCCAAGCGGCGTTTGTTGTATGTCGTCGATCAGGCGAACTTCCGTATCGCGGTGATCGATGCGCGCAAACATCGCGTGGTTGCGAATGTGCGCGTGGGCCGGTTGCCGTTTTCGATTGCGCTCTCCCCCGACGGCAAACATGTCTACGTCACCAACATCGGCATGTTCGAGTACAGCGCGATTCCGGGCGCCGATGCGAAAAATGCGCGGAACACGGGACTGCCTTTTTCGGCATTCGGCTTTCCTTCGGCCGAGGCCGAGAAGGGCGCCGACCGCATGAACGCTTCCGGCCAAATCGTGCGCGTGCCCGGCCTCGGCAACCCGAATGTGAAAGAGGCGAACTCACTGACGGTGATCGATGTCGGCGCGGCGGAGTCGCCGAAGGTCGTGAAGTTCATTCCGACAGGGCTGCCGTTTGGACGCGGCTCGCACGGCGGTTCGAGCCCGACGGCGGTGACCGCGAATGACCAGCACATCTTCGTCGCCAACGGCCACAACGATACGGTCACCGTGATCAGCGCGAAGTCGTTGGAAGTTGAACGCGAGATTCCCATCCGAATCCCCGGGTTGGAGACGCTGCGCGGCGTTCTTCCGGCCGGGTTGGCGCTCGACGGGTCGACGTTGTATGTCGCCGAGGCCGGCATCAACGCCATCGGAGTGATCGATCTGAAAACCAATTCCGTGAAAGCCCATCTGCCCGCGGGCTGGTTTCCCACGCGCGTGGCCGTGCGCGAAGGCACAATGTATGTGACCAACGCGAAGGGCAACGGCATCGGCCCAAATGCGTCGATGACAAAAGCCTTCGAATCGAGTTTCATAACCGACCAGAGGCGCGGGACGATTTCGATTTACCCCGTGCCCGACTCGGGCCAAGCCGCCAAACACACGGCGCGCGTGATGCAGCTGAACGGCTTCGCGCCGTCAACCGAAGCCGCGGGCAAACTTCCCGGTGCGATTCAGTACGTCGTCATCATCGTCAAGGAAAACCGCACGTTCGACGAAGTGTTCGGCGATATCGTCTCGGCCTCGAACGCACCGGTGAACGGCGCGTGGGATCTGGCGCGGCTTGGCCAATACGCCGTTATCGCCAGCGAGCGCGGCGAGGTGCAGCAGCGCTTCGCGATGAAGAATGTCGCCGTTTCGCCCAACCATCGCGCGCTGGCCGAGCAGTTTGCGTTCAGCGATAACTTTTACGCCGATTCGGAAGTATCGGTCGACGGGCACCACTGGATGGTCGGCAGTTATCCCAATGCATGGACCGAGTCGACGCTGATGGCCGCCTACGGCGGGCAGAAAAATTTCCGGTTTCCGACGTCGGCCCCCGGCCGGCTGTTGTTCACCGGCAGCAATTCGTCGGTGCATCCGGAAGAGCAACTCGAAGCGGGCGCGCTGTGGCATCATCTCGATAAACACGGCATTTCGTTCCGGAACTTCGGCGAGGGTTTCGAGCTCAGCGGTATCGACGAAGGCCCGGGACTCGCACCCACCGGCGCGCGATTTCTGACGAACGTTCCGATGCCCGATCCGCTGTACAAGAACACCTCGCGCGACTATCCGGGCTACAACATGAACATTCCGGACCAGTACCGCGCGAACGCCTTCATCAAGGAGGTGGAACAGCGTTACATCGTCGGCAACGAAGCGTTTCCACGGCTGGTTTACATTCACCTGCCCAATGATCACGCGGCGAATCCGCGTCCCGAAGACGGTTATCCATTCCGTCAGTCGTACATGTCCGACAACGACTACGCGCTCGGCCGGATCATGCAGTTTCTATCGAAGAGTCCGTGGTGGAAACAGATGGCGGTGTTTATTACCGAAGACGACGCGCAAGGCGGCGTCGATCACGTCGACTCCCATCGCACGGTCTTCCTGATGGCCAGCCCATACGCGAAAAAGAACTACGTCTCCAAGGTAAATTCGAGTTTCCCGGGACTGCTGAAGACGGTGTTCCGGCTTTTGAAGCTGCCGCCGCTGAATCTGTACGACGCGTCGGCGGCCGACCTCTCCGATTGCTTCACCGAGACGCCGGACTTCACGCCGTTCACGCTCCGGTCGATCCGCCCCGAGCTCTTCGATCCCGCCAAGGCGCGCGATCCGCTCGACCCGAAGCCCGGCCCGCGAATGGATGGCCCGCGCGCGGTGCGGGAACAGCACACGCCGAGATAACGCTGAGCCTGGTTGCTCCGCGTCTATTCGGCGTCAGCGGAAGAGCCGGCGCGGATCCTCTCAATGAGTGATGCGACGGCGCGAAAGTCGCTCGATCCGGCGGTGCTGAAACGGTGGCGGCGCGGCGGACGCGCGGCGATGGCGGCGACCAGCGCCTCGTTGTCAAACCCCGCCCACTCTCCGGCCACCTGAAAGAGGTTGGACTGGCAAACCGGCGCCACCTCCTCTTCAAAAATCCGCTCGAGTTCCGCGACCGAGTACGGCGACGCCGCGCATACCTGCGCAGTCGAGACGTGAAACGATTCCACGTCGGTATCGAGAAAGAGATCCGAGAGTGCAATCCAAACCGCGCGGCGCGCTTTGTCCATTGTATTGACAAACCGTGCACAACGGACTCGCTTCGGCCTGTGCACTTCTAAGCTTATTATGCCGTTGTCGATAAGTGATAGGCGTGGTCGAGCAGCAGACGGAGTACAGCCGGCGCGGAGTGGCGGGTTTCGTAGCCGGGCGCGCGAAGTGCGTTGATGACGACACCGTATCCCGCGGCGCGGATGGCGGGTTCATCGACCGCGAGCGGATGCCGGGGCGAAACGCCGGAATCGGCGGCGACGATGTCGATCAAACGACCCGCGTGTTTCTCGATGGCGCGAAGGTGATCGAGCGCCGTCATCCCGCAAGTTTCAGCGGGACCGGAAGTGAGGTTCAAGAAAAGGATCTTGAGCGCGGTCGACCGCCGAAGCGCATCGGCGAGTTCGGGGATAAGCAGATTCGGCAAAACGCTTGTAAACAGCGATCCCGGGCCGATGGAAATGATATCGGCCGATGCGATCGCCGAAAGCGCGGAACGCGAAGCGGCAGGTGAAGCGGGGTGGAGCTCGAGCCGATCAATCGGCAAAGCGGCGCAGCCGATTGCCGATTCGCCCGCAACGCGCGGCCCGTCAGCCAAAATCGCGGACAAGGTGCATCCGTCCGGAGAAGCCGGAATCACGCGGCCGTGCGCGCCCATCATGCGGCCGAGTTCGGCAAGCGAACCTTCCATGCCGCCGGTCATGCGGCTTCCAACGGCGAGCATTAAATTACCGAGGCTGTGCCCAACCAGCGCGGCGCCTTTGGAAAATCGGTAGGAAAATAGCCGGCAAAGCAGATCTTCGGAATCGGTCAACGCCGCCAGGCACTGGCGCATGTCGCCCGGCGGCCGAATGTCGAAGTCGCGCCGCAAACGGCCGGAGCTGCCGCCGTCGTCGGAGACGGCGGTGATCGCCGTGACTCGAAACGGCGCGGACGGGTGCAGGTCGTCGGGTAGCGATGCAAGCGGACGAACGGCGCGGAGAATCGCCGCGAGGCCGGTTCCCCCGCCAACGGCCACAAAACGAATGGGTGGGCGAGTCACTTGGAAACCTTATCGACGAATCCGGCTTATGTTTTGGCGATTGTTGCCGAAAGAGAGTGTATGGCACCAAAATACGTCGTCACCGGTGGTGCGGGGTTTATCGGTTCGACCATCGTTCGGGCGCTTCTTCGAGAGGGCGCGTCGCGCGTGACGGTTATCGACAACTTTTCCACAGGCAGTGAGGAAAATTTGACACAGGTGCGGGCTGGGATCGAATTGCACCGAATTGACATTCGGGAGACGAAAGAAGTCGAGGCGATCCCGCGCGGCGCCAAGGCAGTTTTTCATCAAGCCGCGATTCCGTCGGTCCCACGATCGGTCAGCGAACCGGAGTTGTGTCACGGTTCGAACATCGACGGAACATTCTCGGTTTTCACGGCGGCGCAACGGGCCGGTGTTGGACGGGTTGTCTACGCAGCGTCATCGGCGGCATATGGCAACAATCCTGAATTGCCCAAGCGCGAAACGATGCTGCCGGAACCGATGTCGCCGTATGCCGTGCAGAAACTGGTTGGGGAATATTATGCTTCGGCGTTCGCCGCATGCTACGGACTTGAAACGGTCTGCATTCGCTACTTCAATGTCTTCGGTCCGCGCCAGGATCCGAAGAGTCCATACTCCGACGTGTTGTCGTTGTTTTTGGACGCCGCGCTTGCCGGACGCGCGCCGATGATTTTCGGCGATGGAGAGCAGTCGCGCGACTTCATCTTTGTCGAAGATGTCGCGCGGTTAAACCTGCTTGCCGCGAAGGCCGAGGGCGTGTCGGGGCGCGTGTTCAACGGCGGCACCGGCGGGCGGATTACGGTGAATGAGGCGTGGCGGACGATTGCGCGCCAGTTGGGTGTCCATCTCGATCCCACCTACGCGCCGCCGCGGACCGGCGATGTTCTGCACTCGCAGGCCGACATTTCGCAGACGCGCCGCGCGCTCGGCTTCGAGCCGCAATACGACTTCGCCGACGGAATCGCGCAGACGATTCAGTGGATTAAGACGTACGAACGCGCTGCGGCGTAGGCGGCCTGCTATTGCCAGGGCGCGTGCATTTCGGGCTTGTGGCGAGATGGGTACCAGGAGACGCCCAGCGGATGAACCCGAACACCAACCCGCTTCTCGATGCCTTTGTTCGGAATTGGGCAATAGGCACGATGACTGAAGCCTTGCTGATAGAAGCCACGAACACTTGTGAAGAGTGTCACGCCACGTTTTGGGCGGGGAAGGGCCAAAATGTTCTCGTCCTTCGATACCTGCTTGAACCAGTCGAAGCAACTTGGTGGACCGGGACTTCGCTCTCTTCCAAAGACCTAGGCCGCAACGTATTCACTGGCGTGGTCGGCAAAAGCTTGATTGGCGATGCGAACCGCCTCCGCTATAGCTGCTGGTTTCACAGCCCCACGCCATTCCTCGGAGATTGCTTCCCAGGGCTGGCCTTCGGCGACCTGCTCTAATACATCGGCGACCAGAATTCTCGTTCCGTGGAACGTAGGACTCCCATGACAAATCTCGGGGTCAGACACAATGTAACGACCGAACCACTTGACGGGTTGTTTTGCGCGGGGCATGGATCCTCTTACGCTAACAATCCCTGAAATCGCCGCCCCGCGCAAGATCCTTCGGCCTAGTGCTTACTTGTGATATAACATTTCCTTATTAGAATGTTTGGGAGATGCCCAGACGCGCACCGGTTCTTTCATGTCCGCCTGAAACT
>VFZW01000137.1 GCA_016871055.1 Acidobacteriota bacterium | reverse complement strand
TGCTTTCCATCTTGTCCGAGCCCATGCCGCCGAATAACACAAGGCCCGTAGGCTTTGCGGGATCGAGGCCAAGCGCGTGGCGTTCGGCGGCGCGATCGACCGCCGCAACGTCATAGAACTTGGGGTTCAGAATCATTCCGGTTACTCGATGGACGGCCGACTCCGGGCTGATATCGCGCACCTGTTCAACGGCTCGATCGGTACCGCAAATGAAGATCTGCTTCTGCCGCTCAATCCAAAAACTGGGTGGATAGTCGGCCATGTCGGTGAGGATGGTAACAAATGGAATCTTCGGATCGACGCGCTGCAGCGCCTGCCACTGCGAGCGTGAAAAATTAGGCACCAGCGAAACGACCATGGCCGGCGGCCGCGCGCCCCAGTATTTCGCCAGGACCCGCACCTGCGCCGAATGATAGAGGCGAATAACGCCGTGCATAAGCGGAAGCAGTTGCGTCGAACCGAGTGTCCAGCCGTTTTCAAGCAGCCGGTTATAAATGTCCTCAAGGCGCAGGCCGGTGAGTTTGCGAAAGATGTCGAGTTCGTCGAGCACGTCCTGCAGATCGACGAGCCGGATGTTCCAAGCGCGCCCTTCGCGCCGGGCAACCGCTTCTAGCGCCGTTGCCGCGGCCCGGTGCCCGCCACCCGCATCGAAGAAAATGAAGTCTACGCCTGGACGTGATTCCAAGTGTCTATTGTAGCGGGCCGCACACTCAAACAAACTAATTCACGAATGTACTCTCGACCTTGCATCGAATTGCATTGAGCGGCACGCGAAGCTTAGGCATGCCTGAGCCGGTTTGGTCCCTGATTGAAAATCAAGACCTTCGACGATAGCGGTACGGATTTGGGAGCTCCGTGCGACACTCGGCTATCTCTCGAAAGGCCTGATTGCGTGGGTGGCCTGATAACGGTCAAGCAACCCAAGAAAATCGGCCCAGAGCGCCTTCGAATCGACCCGTGTCATCCAAGTGATCTTGCGCGGCGCGCCAGCCCGTGCGTGTTGGAAGATCATGTCGTCACCTAGCCGCGGCCGGGATCTCTCTTCCGATTCCGTCATGCCAAGCAGGTGCGCGAGCACGATGTTATCCCAGATCATCCACGGTTTCGAAAAGTCGTCCTTGCGCAGGGGTTTGACGTGGCGGTAGTACCAGGCGGCGAATTCGGTCCACAACCACTCGCCTATCGGACCACGTCCAGCGACCATCGCGCGCGCTTGATCGAGCGATAACGCGAGATCGCGCCGGCATACATCGCCTGCGCCTGTAACCAGCGGCACATCGGAATCGAGGACGACTTGCATTGCGCGCGGATCGTTGGCGATGTTGAACTCGTTGCCGCCCTGTTGCCAATTGTTAAAGCCCATATTGAGCACGCGGATGCGGCGCGTAATTGTGGGGTCTTTCAGGATCGCCGAAGCGACGTCGGTGATCGCGCCGATGTTCAGCACTTGCAAGCGATTCGACTCGCTGTAGCCGCGCGAAACTTCGATCAGGAAGTCGACAGCGGGGCTAACGATCGGCGTCTTCGTGTCGGCCAGCGGTACGTGGCCGCCTTCGACGAGCGGTGGGTGGGAATGCATCGCCATTCGATGCTCGACGACATCGCGGAGGATCTGGAGCGACACACGGCCTTGCGGCGGAGCGAGGCTCGGCGCATGCGCCGACATCAAGCCCTTCACGTCGAACTTCGGTTGGAGCAGGAGGTAAACGATGGCCCATTGATCATCGACTTCATTGCCGACGTCCGTCGACAAAACCACAGGAATCCGCTGGGCGGAGAGCGTAAAGGAAAGCAGAAAGAGCAGCCGGAGCATTCTCAGATGGTACGGAACTTTTTGCGAATCTGCGCGTCTACTCTTCAATGACCCGCCGAACGTGTGTCTTCACAGCTGCATCAGCCGCGCTCTCTGGGCAATGGCCCCGATGGGGCGGGCCGAATCGAAACTTCGTCGTCGAGAAGTGTCCGCCGCTGAAATCAAAGTGGCCAGCCGGCGGGCCGAAGGTGTTGTGGAAGCGTCCGCTCGGCGACGGCTACAGCGGCCCGTCGATTGAAGGCGATTTCATCTTCACAATGTACGGCCGGCTAAGTGAGGAGGTCACGACGGCAATCGACGTCCGGAATGGCAAGACGTTGTGGGAGCAGACCTGGCGTTCGCAGTTTCGATCCGAGGCGCCCGATATGGGGCATGGGCCGTATGCTACACCGCTTGTCTCGAATGGCAAGGTCTTCGCGGCGAGCGTCACGGGACGCATCGATTGCCGCGCGGCAAAGGACGGCGCACTGCTTTGGCAACACGAGTTGAAAGGCACGCGCCTTCCATACGGATACGCCGCGAGTCCGATCGCGTTTCGCGACACAGTGATCGTGCCGTGCGGCGGGAAAGGGCGTTCGCTCGTCGCGTTGAATCAGTCCGACGGCAAGCAGGCCTGGGCCGCGAACGATTTTCCAAACGTATACTCGTCGCCCATCATGATCAACGTCGACGGACTCGAACAACTGGTGATGTTGATGGATGGATTCGTCTTTGCGGTCAACGCGCACAACGGTGACATCCAATGGCGTGTGCCGTTTCAGGCAAGCTACAGCATCGCCGTGGCGACTCCTGTTTGGGCGCCCGCCAACCTGCTCTTCATCTCATCCGAATACGACGCGGGGGCGAAGGTCATCAAACTCACACGCAATGGCATGCAGACGAAGGCGGAGGAGGTGTGGTCGGCGAATCGTTTGCGACTGCATCACGGCAACGCGGTCTGCGTAGACGGCACACTGTATTTTTCGAGCGGCGGAAAAGGATCGGTGGCAATTCTATCCGCCGTCGATATTGCGACTGGCAAGATCCACTGGCAGGACCGAACGATCGGCAAAGCGACCTTCGTCTGCGCGGACAAGAAGTTGATCACGCTGGATCAGGACGGCAATTTGATGCTGATCGAGCCCAGCCCAGAGAAACTGAAGATTCTGGCGAAGGCGGAACTGTTGACGAACCTGTCGTGGACGCCACCCGTTCTCGCGGGCACGCGACTGATCATCCGCGATCGCAAGGCTCTGATGGCCCTAGAACTGGCGTAGTACTACGTGTTTCGCTTTATAGTGTTTCTCGGTGGGGCAGCCGATGGCAACGGTAAGCCACCATCTTTCTTCGTTTTGCACTTGCGGCGGGCGCCTGTTTGCCATTGATCGCTGCCAGCGTGTATATAAACGATCCTAACGTCACGCTTAACCGGTCCAACCCTTCCTATCCGACCGGCGTGGTGGGTCCAACGATTTGGCAGACCAAGTATCGTATTTCAGCGGGCGGCTTCGATTTGTCTATGAGTCCCTATGGCGGCACCGGTACGGCTGGCACTACCTGGCTCGGTAGCAACACAATTGGGAACGCCGGAAACGTTGCCGGTCTCACGGGCACAATGTGGGACTTCCAGCTCACGAACTCTCCAGGCCACTCGTTGCAAATGTCGATGACGCGCCTGGTCGCTGGAATACCCACAACGATTACGGAAGTCTGGGGACCGGGCTGTACCGGACCGCTGACAGCTCCGAGCGGATGCGCAGCCACGTTGAACGGGCCGGGCGGCATCCCGTACCAGCCGCAGGATCGGGCGTTCAACACGTTACGCATTCAAGCGCGGTCGACCAGTGCCGGTCACTCCGCGACAATCACAGCACTCTCTTTCGTAAGCCCATAATTCTCGCCATCGTTGGGCAGCGCCTTCCAGGATATGACGGTTACCTCCCTAACACCCCGTTCCGGGCCACCAACTTTTCCCGCGGACGCCGCCGGATATCGCTCGCAATGGCTGATCGCCAACGGTAATTTCGCCACGGCCAATTGGACACTCAGTGGAAAGATTGTGCTCAACCGTCCCAGCGGGGGCAGCACCGAGTCGGTCCGCGTAACATTTAGCGCCATGAACACGCTTGCCGACCTGCCCGCGGAGATCCCCGAACCATCCACCCAGCTGCTGGCCATCGCCGGGCTAGCGGCGGTGGCCGCCTGCCGCCTCAGCCGCCGTCCTTTGCGAGTCCTGGAAAACGACACACGCAGATAACGCCGCTTCGCAATGGATCCCTCCCTAACCTTTAGCGACGGTCTTGCGTTACAGAATGTGGAGAACATTTCACAGCACGATTTCGCGTCGGGTAATCTTCTCCCACTTCCACTCACCCAGTCCAAGCGCGCCGGCAATTTCTACGTGCTCCGGTTGGCGATGCGTGAAACGGCTGAATTGATCGGGCATATCATCGACCAGTTTCTTCTTGCCAACAGACACACGCTTGTCGTCGATCACCCGCAAACCGACGTGGTCGAGCGCGACAGGATCGGTGGCAAAGTACATCGTTTTGTGCTCCCAAACAAACTGCGGGCGGGCGCCGGGACCGCCATGATAGAGGCCCTTGATGCCATCCATTATGTGCAGAATCGACTTGTTGCGGATCACCGGCATTTGCACAACGGCGGGTATGAACGCTCCGCACGCGTTGAGTGTGTAGCTCGAATGACTGCGCGCGACGTTATTGACCAGACCGTGCGAGAGGTTCTTTAGCGCTAGGGTCACGCCGGCCGATTGGTGGTCCTTCAACACGCAAAGGTTGATGAGCTTGCTGACGTCTTTCGTGATGAAGCGCGAGGCGTAGGAGCGGCGGTGCTCGGGTGCTGTTGGATCCTGGCCCGGTTGCGTGAGCGACATCTCCATGAAGTGATCGCGGTCATAGCCTTCGATGCCGAGTTGAATGTCTTCGTAGTCTTCAACGGCGTGCGTCCATCGCACTTTCTCCGGCAGCCATTTGTCGAAGCCGGCTTTGAGGAACTGCGCGCGATAGCGGTCATAGACAACGATGTCCCGCGGCTTCAATCCGGCGGAAATCAATCCGCTGATGATTTCGCGCAGCACCTCGGGCGCCGAGATGACGTGCGGAGCGCCGATCGGATTCACCTTGATACCGACGATATCACCCGGCTCGACGAACTGTTTCCACGCCGCGGTCACATCGCCCGCGCCCGTCAGTTCCGTCATGCCTCGCCGCATCATCTGGCGCACCGGCTCGGCCTGGTAAGCGCCGCTGACAATCGATTTATCGTCGCGCACGGACACGACGCGTCCGCGATACAACCCCGGCATACCGAGGTTCTTCATCGTCTGCGCTTTGGAGGAAAACTGCGCCGCCAGCGCGAGCGGCCCCAGCGGAAGAGATTGCAGGAAAGATCGGCGATGCCAGCAGAGGCGAGGAGGCGTCATGGCATAAGCATAATCGTTTTCGCGCTCCAGAGCCAGCTTGTTATACTTGGCCTTTCGAGGAGAAAACATTGCGCGTAGGAATGATTGGAACCGGTGCGATCTCGCACATGCACGCACGAGCGTTGAAGAATATCGGGTACGAGTTGACGGTCTGCACAGACATCAATGCGGATGCGGGTAAGGCGTTCGCCGACAAATATGGCTGCGAGTATGTGCCGACCTATGAAGAGGTCTGTCGTCACGCCAAGGTCGACTATGTCGACGTTTGCACGTTCCCCGATTTTCGCATGCAGCCGATTGCGATCTGCGCCGAGACGAAAAAACACATTCAGGTGCAGAAGCCGATTTCGACCAACGTGGAAACAGCCCGCCAAATGGTCGACACCGCGCGGAAGGCGGGCATCGTGCTCGGCGTTGTTAGCCAGCACCGCTTCGACGATTCAACTAGCTTTTTGAAGAAAGCCATCGCCGGCGGACGGCTCGGTAAGATCATACAGGCCGACGCGTACGTGAAGTGGTTCCGGACCGCGCAATATTATTCGCGGCCGATCAAGGGTAGCTGGGCCACAGAAGGCGGCGGTGCGTTGATCAACCAAGCCGTACATCAGGTCGATGTGCTCCTCTACCTGGTCGGAGCGGTGAAAGAAGTCACCGGATACTGGCAACTCGGCGCGCTGCACAAAATCGAATCGGAAGATGTCGTCAATGCAATGCTGCGCTATGCCAACGGCGCGACCGGCGTGATTCAAGCTTCGACGGCGATGTGGCCCGGCTATTCCGAGCGCATCGAGATCCACGGAACCAAAGGAACCGCGATCGTGACCGGCGACAAGCTCACCGACTGGGACGTGCAGGACGACAGCGGCGATCCCGCCCCGGTTGAGCAGCAAGTGATGTCGGGCGCGTCCGATCCGATGGCCATCCCCCTTGAAAACCTGGAGCGTCAGTTCGTCGACTTCGGCAACGCGTGCAAGAGCGGTTCGAGTCCGCTGGTATCGGGCGAGGAAGGACTGCGCGCGCTCGAAGTTGTCACCGCCGTTTACCGTTCGTGCCGCGAAGAACGCCGCGTGCAGATCGGATAGCTCGTGCTGTATCAAGTTAAAGTTCCTGCGTCGAGCGCCAATCTCGGCCCCGGATTTGACGCACTCGGCCTCGCGGTGAATCTACACCTAACGTGCCGGTTCCGCGCCGCCGATCGCCTGGAAATCCACGCCAACGGCCGCGATTCCGAACTCATCGCGCCCGGCGAGAACAACTTTATTTGGCAGACTGCTCTCAACGTCGCCGCCGAAACCGGACGCAGGCTGCCGCCGCTGTATCTCGAGATCGACAACGATATCCCAATCGGCAAAGGACTAGGCTCTTCGGCGGCCGCGCTCACCGCGGGCGTGGTTATCGCCGACCGCCTGCTCGATCTCAACTGGTCGCCACATCGCATACTGCACGAGGCCGCTCGCATCGAAGGACACCCCGATAACGTCGCCGCGTGCGTTCTCGGATCGATCGTCGCCAGCGCGATCGACTCCCACGGCATCGCACGCGCGGTGCGCCTGCCGCTTCCCGAACAGTTCGGCGTCGCCATCATCGTGCCCGATTTTGTCCTGCTCACGCATGAAGCCCGAAGCGTGTTGCCCGCGCAGTATTCGAAGGCCGACGCAATTTTCAACGTTCAGCGGGCGGCACTGTTGATTGCCGCGCTCGCCACCGGTACGGTCACCGCATTCCCAGCGGCGCTCGAAGACCGCATGCACCAACCGCATCGCGCACGGCTGGTTCCCGGTCTCGACGAAATTCTGAAACTGCGCGCACCAGGGCTTCTCGGCTGCGCGTTGAGCGGCGCGGGACCATCGGTGCTGGTTTTCTATGAGCGCGGTTCCGAAAACGTCTGCGATCTCGTCTCGCAGATTTTCAAGCTGCGCGGCCACAACAGCCAGGCAATTCTCAACGGCGTCGCCACCGAAGGCTTCTCCGTCACTACATTGGAGGTGTAGTTCGCCATGGAAACTTCTCGCCAACTGTTGGCGTCGTCGGGCCTGCCGCAGGCCGATCCCGAGGTCTGCCCCTCTTCCCCGCTCCGTTTTCCCGACGGCGGAGAATATCGAATCGAGATTCCGTCGACGGAGGGCCCGCGCGTACTCACCGCAGTTCTCGACGAAGCGGAGAAGCGTCAAGTGCCCGTGCACCGCATCAGTCAAGGTTCCGGCATCATGCTGTTGACCGAGCCAGAAATCCGTGAGATGTCGGCCATCGGCGCGAAGCATTCGATCGAAGTGAATCTCTTTCTCGGACCGCGCGCAAGCTTCGACATCGGCGCACAAGCGGTGTCGCCGGCGGGGCGCGCGCTGGCGCTTTCGATGCGCGGATCGAATCAACTTGCGCACGGACTCGCCGATGTCGAACGTGCCTGCGATCTCGGCATCCGTAGTGTGTTGGTCAGCGATCTCGGCTCGCTCGAGTTGGTCGCGGAAGGCCGTGCGAAGGGCATATTTCCCAAAGACCTCATCATCAAGACCTCGGTAATGATGGCGCCGGCCAACCCCGCCAGCGCGCGCATCCTGGAGCGCCTCGGCGCCGACACCATCAACATTCCGAGCGACCTCACGCTGCCACAAATCGCGTCGATTCGCGCGGCGATCACAAAGCCCATCGACTTCTATGTCGAAGCGCCCGACAACATCGGCGGCTTCATTCGCTATTACGAAATACCGGAATTTATCCGCGTCGCCGCGCCGATCTATTTGAAGTTCGGCTTGAAGAATGCGCCGGATGTTTACCCAAGCGGTACGCACCTCGAAAACACGGTTCTCGCGCTCAGCCGCGAACGAGTCCGCCGTGCCGCGATCGCGTGCGAACATATCGCGCGCTACTGCCCGGATGCGATCATGTCGCCGCTGGGCGCCGCTGACCTCGGAATCCCGATCCCAGCCGACCACTAAGCCGCAGCCACCACCAAACCGCGAGCGCAACCAGCGACGCCAGAGTTAGTGCCACGCCGCGTTTGAGAGAGCGCGCCGCGTATACGAATTCAACATTGTGTTTGCCCTGCGGCACAACGGTGGAAAGGAACTTGTCGTACGCATCGATCTGTGTCGATCGCGCGCCGTCGACATAGATCTCCCATCCCGGTAAAACGGAATTTGATAACACCAGCAGCCCCGCGCAACCCATATTCACGGCGACGCTCGCATATTCCGCGCGCAAATTCGTCAGTTTCAACTCATCCGGTTGCGTACACTGCGCAATA
Organism: Acidobacteriota bacterium; assembly: GCA_016871055.1. GTDB lineage: Bacteria > Acidobacteriota > Terriglobia > Bryobacterales > Bryobacteraceae. The sequence continues at coordinate 6,386 of VFZW01000137.1, read as the reverse complement.
TCCGCCCTGCCCCGCAACGCACTGACGGTTTCCCGCATGTGAGGCCAGCCCCTCTCGTACTCGGCGTGCATGGCTTCGTCGGTGACGATTTGGAACTTGTGCGCTGTCCAAACGCGCGGCGCGTACTCGGACGTCTCCCACACCTTCCAACCCGACTTGCCTTCGAATCGCGAAACGTCTCCCGGATTGCGCGGCGCCGGCCCAATGTGAAAACGCGCGCCATAGAGACGCTTGACCGGCTCCAGCCACACCGCGCGCAGAACGTTTGGCATGACACCACAACACCCGCCATCGAACTGCTCTATTCCATAAAGCGGGCCGAAATGGGTCGGCTGCAACTCCTCGGTGGCGGAGACTCGGAACGGCGGTTCTTGCGCCTTTCGTTTCAAGAGAAAATCGGCGATATCGTCATAGAGCGTCAGGTGTTCAAAGCGTTCCCACTTCATCTCTTTGTCTGTGATCGTCCGTGTAGCGGTCGAGCCGACTTCAAGCACGACAAGCAATCCCGCAATAAAGGCTCTTGTCAACGGTTGCGATGGCGCCAGCAGCGCAAGCGCAAGCGCACCGGAATAGAGGGCGAAGAAAGCGACCGGATCGACACGATGTAGCGCCTCCTTGGCCGTCACATTCGCGATAGCAACGCCGTAAAACCCAAGTCCGGCGGCAACGAGTAGGACATGCGCCATCCGGCGAGGAGGCGTGAACCCGCCACGTAGCGCATCGATTCCGAAACCCGCCAAAACCAGCAGCGCCACTTGAGTCAAGAGAGAAAACATCGAAGGCATGCGCATCTTGTCGAAAACGGGGAAGAGGGCGAAAAACAGACCGTGCAGAAGCGAGCTGTCTCCCAGCGCCAACAAAACGCCAACGGCGGCAAGCGCCGTCATAAGATATGTGAGAACGCCCGGGCGCGCCAGGAATCCGATAATCGCGAGGACGACGATGCAAATGCCAATGTAGGGGCTTAGCGGCGCGTCAGCGTGAAAGCCTGGGATAACAAATCCCAGGAACGACTCGGGTCCTAACGAATAGACGCGGTGCGTAAGAAACGGAATCGGGTCGTCCCATTTCACCGGCTGCGCGGCGTTAATCCATCGAAGTGCGACCTTCCAAAACTCGAGCGCCGGCATCGACAACGCCGCGCCGCCCGCACCGAAGAATACGGCGAACGCGGTGAACCCTCCGGCCAACCGTTTCACGCGCGGCCACCGCATCCGGCGCCATCGTGCCGCAATCCAAAACGCGGAAACGACGGCAACCATGACGAGAGTCATCACCGGCGCCGAATGGTGCCCCGCGAAGGAAATCAGCGCGGTCAGCACGCCTGCCGATGCCGCCAACTCCGCGCGGCCAGGTGCGCGCAGATAGCGGATCCAAAGCAATAGCACGAGCGGCAAATAGCCCACGCCATTCAACATCTGGGGCCACTGCACCTCCGCCATGAATCCGCCGCAACCGTAGCCTAGCGCCACCACAACAGCGCTCCACGGGGTGATGCGCAGTCCGCGCGCGAGCCAGTACATCGCCCAGGCGCCAATCAGATGCATCAACACGAAGTAGCCATTGAGAATCGGAATCTGCAAGCGTCCGTGCTTTAACGGCAGTATGAACAGGAGCCAGTTCAGCGGGTGCAGCGATCCCGGCTGATTCTGCGCCAAAAACGCGTTGCCGGCGAATTGGTTTGGATCGATGATCGGGAAATGCCCGCGATGCCACTCGCGCGCCTGCATTTGCAGCCACGGATAAACCTGGTTGACGTGATCGGGCCCGTCGAGCCAGGCGAACTGCTTCGACAGCGAGAACTTCCAATAGATCAGGATCACGCCAAGCGCGACGGCCAGTGGGTAGAGGACTCGTTTCAACCCTTGTAGTGTGTCGCGCTTAGAGGTACTTTTTCAACCACGCGAGAACTTCACTCATGTGAAATCGCGCATCTTCGCCTTTCAGAACCCAATGATTGGCGTCCGGAAACACGATCAACTTCGACGGAACCTTTTGACGCTGCAAGAGCTTGTAGATCTCAAACGCTTGGCTGATCGGCACGCGATAGTCTCGCTCGCCGTGCGTGATCAACATGGGCGTCTTGAAGTTGGCCGCGTACGTCGACGGACTCTGATCCACCCACGGCCCTTTGCGATCCCACACCGGGCCGCCATTGCGCTGTTCCCAGTAGTAAGCGCCGTCGGTCGATCCCCACATCGACATGTTGTCGGTCAATCCCGCGTGATTGACAAGGCACTTGAAGCGCATCGAATTTCCTTCGAACCAGTTCATCAAATAACCGCCGTAACTGCCGCCCGCGGCCGCTTGCCGGGACCCGTCAATGAACGAATGCCGCGCGATCGCGTCGTCGGCCGCCTGTTCGATCTCGCTGCCCGGCCCTCGCAAAATGTCCTTGTGGATCGCTTCGGCGAACTCCTCGCCAAACCCAGTCGAGCCCGTGTAGTTCGTCATCAGCAGTACGTAGCCCGGCGAAGTGAGCAGGTGATAATTCCAGCGCACGAAGAACTGATCCTTCGTCATGTTGTGCGGGCCGCCGTGCGGAAACAGCAACAGCGGATATTTCTTTGACGCATCGAAACTCGGAGGCAGCACAAGCAGCGAATGAACTTTAGCGCCATTCTTCGCGGTGAACCAGAGATGCTTCGGCGCCTGCCAATCGATTTCCGCGATGCGGTCCTTATTGAAGTCCGTCAGCAACCGGTGCGACTTCGCACGCGCGTCGATCAACGCCAAGTCCTCCGGATGCACCATCGATCCCCACAGCGCCACGATCTTCCCAGCCGCCGCCGCGAGCCCCGAATACACGCCCTCTTTCAAATCCGAAATCTGCTCGACTGCGCCGCCATCGGCGCCGATCGCGAACAGTTGATCGTGCCCGTGCTGTTCGGCCAGCATGTAGACCTTCGAGGAATCCGCGCTGAGCACGAAACTGCCAACCGAGCGATCCCAGACGCCACTCAATACTTTTGGACCGGCGGCGTCGATACGCACCAGCCGCGACAAGCTATAAAGATGTTGATCGCCGCGGCGGCTCTGCGTGGCATAAAGCGCCTTGCCATCGGGCCGGAACTTCGGGTTGCTGTAGCTGTCGGAGCCTTTCGTCAATGCAACCGGCTCGCCGCCAGAAGCGCTAACTCTATAGAGATGCGTCGTCGACGGAGCGTACGCGCTTCGATCGCGATCGGCCGTTGCGTGAAATACGATCGCATCTCCCGCCGGCGTCCACACCGGCTCCAGATCCCCATCGCCAACACTCCGCGTGCCGTCGAATCCTTCCAACGCCGCGAGCTTTGTTCCGGCCAACAGGTCTTTTGCGCTGGCCTCTCCGATGGTCTGCACAAAGACATGCGGCCGCCGATCGTCCAACCAACGATCCCAAAAGCGAAATGGAAACGCCTCGTAGACCCGCGCGTTGTACTTCCGCGCCTTGCGATCCGCAATGATCTTCTTGTTCGCGGCGTCGTCATCCGCCCCTCTGTAAATCATGCTTTGAAACAGCAGCGCCTTGCCGTCGGGCCGCCACACTGGGCTCGACGCGCCGGTCGACAAGTTCGTGACTCGCGTTGCCTCGCCGCCATCGAGCGGCAAAACGTAGATCTGCGCTTCGTCGTCGCCTTCGCGCTTGGCCGAAAACGCCAGCGACTTCGAATCCGGCGAAAACGCTGCGCCGCTCTCGGTGCCCTTCGTATTCGTCAAGCGCCGCACCGGACGCGCCGTTCCTAAATCGACGAGCCAAAGATCGGAAACGTTCTTCGTGTCATCGTATGCGGGTTCAAGCACCGAGACCACCGCCCATTTTCCATCGGGGCTGATCGCTGGCGAACTGACACGTTTCAATGTCCAGACGTCTTCATGAGTAATCGGGCGCTTGGCGGAGAGGGACAACCCCGCCAAAGCAATGAATAGAGCAAAACGCATACAGCCCATGATAGAACTGCTAGGATGCTCTCACGGCGCCAGTTCCTCGCCGCGGCGTCGGCCCTCGCCGCGCAGTCCGCCAGTCCCAATATCATTCTTGCGCTCGCCGACGATCAGGGCTGGGGCGATACTTCATACAACGGTCACCGAATTCTTTCCACGCCGACCCTCGACGAAATGGCCCGTGTCGGTATTCGTTTCGACCGTTTCTATTCGGGCGCGCCGGTCTGTTCGCCGACCCGCGGCAGCGCACTCACCGGCCGCCATCCCTATCGATACGGCATCTTTTCCGCCAACGCTGACAGCGGTGCCGACTCGCCTTCGAAATACGCACTTCCCTCGCGTGAACAAACCATCGCTGAAATATTGAAGCCGCGTGGCTACACCTCGGGGCACTTCGGCAAATGGCATCTCGGCGATTTCGCCGGAGAACGAAAGTCCGCTCCTACCGACAACGGCTTCGACGAATTCTTCTCGACGACGCGCAAAGTCGCTACTGTAGATCCCGAAGGCTACTGGACCGCCACGGGCCGCATCCATGGCATCCAGGAAGGCGACGACTCCCGCGTGCTCATGGACCGCGCCATCGACTTCATCGAAAGAGCCGCCGCGCGCAAGCAGCCTTTCCTCGCCGTCATCTGGTTTCACGCGCCGCACGAGCCCGTCCTCGCCACACAGCGACATCGCGCGCCGTACTCGCAATATCCGATGAAGACCCAGCACTTCTACGGCGCGATCGCTGCTCTTGACGAGCAGATGGGCCGGCTTCGCGAAACGCTGCGTCATCTCAAGATCGAGCGCAACACAATGCTCTGGTATGCGAGCGACAACGGCCCCGAAGGCGACGCCCAAGTATCGAACTCGCCCGGCAACTCCGGTCCATTTCGGGGCCGCAAACGTAGCCTCTTCGAAGGCGGCATCCGTGTGCCCGCATTACTCGAATGGCCCGCGCGATTCCCCGCGCCCCGGGTCATCAAAGCCGCCGCGTCGACGTCGGATTACATGCCGACGATCTGCGCCGCGCTCGGAATCGCTCCGCCGAAACAACTCGACGGCATCAACCTGCTGCCCATCCTTGACGGCAAACACGCCGAACGTAACTCGCCCCTCGGGTTCGAGACGATGAACGATTCGCGCGGCTCACAGAAGCTGGCGTGGATCGAAGATCGCTGGAAGCTTCTCTCCAATCTCAACGACACTCCCGACTCCCTCTTCGACCTCTTGAACGATCCCTCCGAGAAGGTCGACCTCATCGCCAAGCACCCCGTTATCGCACACCGCCTGCGCGGCAAACTCGCAAATTGGCGTGCTTCCTGCACGCTAAGCCGCAGTGGCTTGTAGAATCATTGCATGGTTCGCCATCTGTTCCTAACGGCCGCCGCGTTTGCCGCCGACGCCGATCTCATTCTTCACAACGGCAAGATCCTCACGGTCGATCGCAACTTCACCGTCGCGCAGGCTATCGCGGTGAAAAACGGCAAAGTTGCTCGGGTGGGCGGCAACACAGCCGTGCTGAAATCCGAGCGCGGAACGAACACCCGTGTCGTCGACCTGCAGGGCAAGGCCGTTTTGCCAGGCCTCATCGATTCTCACGTCCACGCCATCGGTGCGGGTTTGAGCGAGTGGAAGGTCAAGTTGCCGCCACTCGACTCGATTGGCGACATTCAGAACTTCATCAGGGAGCGAGCAAAGACAACACCCGCCGGCGATTGGATCGTCGTCCCGCGCACGCTGCCGCCGCGCCTGAAAGAGCAGCGCTTTCCGACAAAGCAGGATCTCGATGTTGTGACCACGCACCCGGTTGCCTTCGACGGCAGCTACGTCTGGTCGGCGAATACACTCGGCTTGAAAGTCAGCGGCATCACGCGCGACACACCGAACCCGCCGGGCGGCGAGGTAGTAAAAGGCGCCGACGGCGAACCGAACGGCATTCTCCGCAACGCCAATAGGCTGCTCAAAGGCATTCGCGACGAAGCAAAGTTCAGCGAGCACGAACGGATCGACGCCCTCGAAACGATGCTCAAGTTGTACGCCGCTTCCGGCCTCACCACCGTCGGCGATCGCGCCGTCACCGCGCCCGACGTCGCCACATACCAGTCGCTGAAACAAGCCGGTCGGCTCCCTGTGCGGACGGTTCTCACGTGGCGAATCGAGGCCGGAGGAAAGATCGAAGACATCGAACAGGAGATCAACAGCCGTGACTGGACCACAAACAAAGGCGACGAGTGGCTCAAGTTCGGCACGTTCAAGGTCACCCTCGACGGTGGCCAATCGGTCGGCACCGCTTATCAGCGTATGCCGTATGGACCGTACGGCCGCCAACTCTACGGCCAGACAAGTCCCGACGCGCGCGGTACGCTGTTCGTCGACAAGGAAAAACTGACGCGCATCTTTCGTGCCGCACGCAACAAAGGCTGGCAGCTGACATCGCACGCGCAGGGTGGTGGCGCGATCGACACGCTGCT
>VFZW01000136.1 GCA_016871055.1 Acidobacteriota bacterium | reverse complement strand
AGCCAACTCGAAAACGCCTACTACAAGGCCGATCGCGCCATCGAGGAGATCGTCAAATTACTCGCAGCCTAACCTCAAAATGTTGAAGTACTCTGATTTAGAATCTTTGATTCAAGAATCTAATATACGGGTGCGCAACGCGGTGGCTTGTTCGGCGTCGGGCGCGATGACCAGCACCGTGTCGTCGCCGGCGAGCGTGCCGATGACTTCCGGCCAGTTGGCGCGGTCCAGCGCGCTGGCGAGGCTCGACGCATTGCCAGGCGAGGTCTTCAGCACAAGCTGATTCTGCGCGACGCGGGCGTCAGTGAGGAACTCTCCGGCTATCGTCGCCAGATCCGGCACGTGAGGAGTCGTCGCACCTTCCACGACCCGATAACCATCGGCGGTCTTAGCCAAACCGAGCTCGCGAATATCGCGCGACAGCGTGACCTGCGTCGTTTCCAAGCCGACCTTGTGCAACTCCTGCGCCAGTTCATCCTGCGTGTGAACGCGCATGCGTTCGATCACTTTCAGAATCTGCCCTTGACGATAGGACTTGTTCATACGCCGATGTTGACTATCCTCGCTTCGGCTTCGGCCAGTGCGCGGGCGACTTGTTCGGGGGCCGTGCCGCCGGGTACCTGCCGCGATTTCATGCCCTCGGCCGGATTCATCAGTGCGGCCATCTCGCCCGTCAGCTCCGGTGCAAATGCCGCGAGTTTTTCGGGCGTCCAATCGGCCGGCTTGATGCCGTTCTGCAAGCTGTGCAGCACGAGTTTGCCGGCCAGCTTGTGCGCCTGGTGAAACGGCGTGCCGTTGCGGGCGAGCGCCTCGGCGACATCCGTGGCGACGGCCCAGCTTACCTCGGCGGCTTCGGCGGGCGCTTCCGGTTTCAGCACCGCGGTGCGCGTGACCTCGGCGATCATCGCCAGCGATCCGTTCACCTGATCGGCGGCGATGAAGAGTGGCTCTTTATCCTCTTGCATGTCGCGGTTGTAGGTCATCGGCGTGCCTTTGACGGTGATGAACAACGACGTCAGGCTGCCGAAAACGCGTCCGCACTTGCCGCGGATCAATTCAAGCGAATCGGGGTTCTTCTTTTGCGGCATCAGCGAGGATCCACTCGTGACGCCGTCGCCAAGATCCATCCACGCGAACTCGTCGCTGGAGTAGAGAATCCAATCTTCGCTCAGACGGCTCAAGTGGAGCATCAGTGTCGACGCGGCGTACAGATAATCGAGGACCCAGTCGCGGTCGCCAGACACGTCCATGCTGTTGCGCGTAATGGCGTCGAAGCCGAGATCGCGCGCGATGGCCTCGCGGTCGAACGGAAATCCGGAACCCGCCAACGCGCCGCTGCCCAGCGGACAAACATTGACGCGCGCCCGCGCCTGCGCCAGCCGCTCGTCGTCGCGTGCGAACATTTCGAAATAGGCCAAGCAGTAATGGGCCCACAACACCGGCTGGGCGCGGCGCAAATGTGTGTAGCCGGGAATGACCGCGTTCTGATGCCGCCGGGCGAGCGCCAGCAGTTCGGTCATAAACGCCTTCAGCAGCGCGCGTGTTTCGTCGATCGTCTCGCGCAGCCACAGGCGCGTGTCGAGAGATACCTGCTCATTGCGGCTGCGGCCCGTGTGGATCTTGTCCGCCAGCCCGGCGACTTTGCTTTTCAATTTCCGGATAATGAGCGTGTGAACGTCCTCGTCGGTGGCGCCTTCGTAGAACGCCGCTTCACGAGCTTCCACACGCATCTCGTCGAACGCGGCCACCAGCGCCGCGCACTCTTCGGCGGTCAAAATACCGACGCGCTGCAACGCCCGCGCAAAGGCCTGCGAGCCGCGGATATCGCAATCGGCCAGCCGCTTGTCAAAGTGAAGCGAGCCGGAAAACGACTCGAAGATTGCCGACGGGCCAGTCTCAAACCGCCCGCCCCAGAGTTGAAGTTTGTCGCCTGTGGACATGATTTATTGAAGAAGCATGGCGAGCAGCGCTTTCTGCGCATGCAGACGGTTTTCCGCCTGATCGAAGATCGCCGATTGCGGCGATTCCATGACGGCGTCGGTCACTTCCAGGCCGCGCTTGGCGGGAAGGCAGTGTAGGAAAATGGCGTCGGATGCGGCTCGCGCCATCAACGATTCGTCGACCTGATAGGGCGCGAAAATCCGCTGCCGTTCGAGGGCTTCGGACTCCTGGCCCATGCTGGCCCAAACGTCTGTGTAGATGACGTGCGCGCCGGAGGCGGCTTCGGCGGCCTCGGAAACAATGTCAACTGTCACACCGGCCGCGCGGGCTTGGGCGACGATCGCGGCATTGGGCTCATAGCCCGCCGGGCACGCGACGGAGATCGACATACCCAAACGCCCAGCGGTCAGCATGAGCGAATGGGCGACGTTATTGCCGTCGCCGACATAAGCCAGTTTGAGGCCGTCCCACCGGCCGAATCGCTCGCGGATCGTCTGCACGTCGGCCAGCGCCTGGCAGGGATGATATAGATCGCTGAGCGCGTTGACGACAGGAACGCGCGCCCACTGGGCCAAATCGTCGATCGTCTGCTGCGTAAACACCCGCGCGACGATTCCTTGGGTCCAGCGTTCCAGATTCCGGGCGACGTCTTTCAACGGGTCTCGTTCGCCAACCATACCACTACTAGTAACCGCAAAGCCGCCAAGTTGTTGAATTGCGATCTCAAAGGTGTAGCGCGTTCGCAGAGAAGGTTTTTCGAAAAGCAGGGTCAGGGCCTTGCCTCTCAGCGTCTCCGCAAAGGAGTGCGGAGCACGTTTCATGGCGTCCGCTAACCCGACAAGTGCTCGCAACTCGTCAAGTGTGAGATCGAGGTCGTGCCGAAGGTCGCCGGCTGCTATTGAATGTTTATTCAATCAACCGAATAATTACACATTCCATCGTAGCCGTCAATGGAGTATGCCGCAGGTTAATGAACACGGGTTCTACCTACGACTTTATCCGGGGAATGCTTCAGGTTCTAAGTCGATATTGCGGTGTCTAAGGGGACCTTACCGGAGAGACTTCGAAGCTGGATTGCCTCACCATCAGACTAGTTCCATTTCAAACTGAGAAATCCTATCGGAGCGTGTCTCATGCGTTACGCGAAGTTCTTGTCTCTATCTGTATTTGCAGCAGCCACTTTGGCCGCTCAAGCTCGCCCAATCGACGTCTCCTCCTACGGTCCACGTTCTGGTGACGGCGATGGCCTAACCCTCGCTGGCTGGCCTCTCGTCCGATAACATCCTCATCGGCAACGACGGCGGAAACTGGAGTCTAAAATTGCGCGCCGATCTTCCTGGCGCCGCCGGCGTTCAGTTTTTCATCGAGAACCTCCGCCTGCCGGAAGGCGCCGAACTGCGGCTGATCGATGGCGCTGGCGCTATTGTCGCGACCTACGACAACGTCGGCCCGCTCAACGGGGATGCCTTCTGGACCGCTGCGGCGTCCGGCGCCTCGGCAAGCCTGCAAGTTTTCTTTGGTGGCGAGGGTGTTAGCGATCTGCCGTTTTCCCTCACCCAGGTGCGCCAGCTTACAGCCGCTGGATTCGAGAAGCTCTCGTCCGCTTCCGCGAACGGGATCACCCGGCCGGACCTGGAAGGCTCAACCGGCACAGCCGATTTCCGCGGCAGCCAGCTACCATTCCAGATTCAGAATGGCTACGCTGTCGCCGAAGGGGATATCTTGCTCGGTCGCGCCGAGGAAGTCAGCGCAATCACAGACAAAAATGGTGTACGCAAGAGCCAAGGGATCACAAGCACCACCTATCGCTGGCCCGGCGGCGTAATTCCGTATGAAATCGACGCGACGATGCCGAATCAATACCGCGTCAACGATGCGGTCGCGCACTGGAACACTCTGCTGGCGGGTCACATCACACTCCGGCCCCGGAATGGCGATACCTACTATGTCCGCTTTACCCGCCCGGCTTCGACTTCATCCTGCAACTCCTATATCGGCTACATGCGCCAGGCGGGCCAGGTGATCAACATAGGCGACCAGTGCTCGACCGGCAACACGATCCATGAAATCGAACATGCGATCGGCCTGTATCATGAGCACACTCGTGAAGACCGCAATACCAAAGTCATCATCAACTACGCCAATATCACTTCAACCGCCACCAGCAACTTCGATCAGGCCATCACTACAAGCGACGACATCGGCGCCTATGATTACGGCTCGATAATGCACTACGGCGCCTATGCGTTCAGTTCGAACGGATTGCCGACGATCGAAACCATCCCGGCCGGCATCGCAATCGGACAACGTAGCGGTCTTTCCTCCGGCGACGTCTCGGGCGCAAAGACGATGTACCCCGCCGGGGGCACCCCAACCAATGTCAACGTGACGATCGGTTCCAATCCAACCGGACAAACCCTCGTCGTCGACGGCGTAAGCGTGGTTGCCCCGGTCACGATGCAATGGCTGTCCGGTAGCGCGCACACGGTGTCCGCTCCGAACACAACGGGCACAACCTCCCGATACGTCTTCCAAAGCTGGAGCGACGGCGGCGCGCAGACGCACACCGTGACCGTTCCGACTTCGACCTACTCGCTCACCGCCAACTACAAGCGCCAATGGCTGATCACGAACGGCTCGTCCAATACTTCGCTCGGCACGACGACGAAGTCTCCGGCAACCGCCGACAACTTCCACGACGAGGGGACATCGGTGACCGTGAGCGCTTCGCCGACAGCTTTGGCCTGCTTCGTAAGCTGGTCGGGCGTGGTCGCTCCGCCGAATACTCCGGTAAGCGTCACAGCGAACACAACCTACGGCATTACGGGGAACTTCCAGTCGGGCGCGGTGACGGTGTCTCCCACATCGATTAACGCGAGCAGCGCCGCAGCCACCTACTCGATTGCCGTAACGTCTTCCGGCGGCTGTACCTGGACAGCGACATCCAATGTGAGTTGGATCACCATCACAGGCGGCGCCTCGGGGACCACTAGCGGCACCGTCACGATTTCGGTCGCCAAGAAGAATGGCAAGACATCCCGCACCGGAACCGTGAAAATCGGCAGCGCCACGGTTACCGTGACGCAGAAATAAGGAAGAACGAAAACACCCGTCCGAAGCACCGGCGGGCGTTTTCGTTTTTGGATTTTTAGCTAACCGCGCTTGCGAATCAGGTACGCCGCGCCCAGTCCAAGTCCTACAATCGCGTAAGTAGCCGGTTCCGGTGTCGGATCGTCTCCCGGAGGATCGTCGGGAGGCCGAACCATCGAAGACGCTCCTACTTTTATCGAACCGCTGCCCTGAACGCAGTTGGCGCCGTTCGAATCGCAGGTGATCTGCTGTAGGTGGACGATGGCGTACAAAACCCCAGCGCTGTCAAGCTGTTGGAAACTCGCCGCATTGAAGCCAGGGCTAAGGCTGGTGATATTGAACGGCGTGTTCGAGTTGTGGCCGCCACTGGCAAGGTTGGTGTCGACGTCGAATAGCCCGCTGTATGGTGACAGACTAAACGCGTTCGAGCTGTAAACGACCGGCGCGGTCAATGCCGGCGATCCTGTGTTGTTTAGCAGGAGATCCTTGAACTTCCCCCCCCAAGCGCCGTCGTCAGATTCACAGAGACGCTCCCAACACCGTTGTCGGTGATCGAGATGGTACCATAAGGAACCAACACGGAAGTACAAAGTGTCCCAGCTCCGGGTATATAGCAGTCCAGGGTAAAGGTCGCGCCGTAGGAGGCGACTCCCGCAAATAGGAGCAACGCACACCGAAACGTGCTTGCGAATTCAATTCTCATGTGAAACTCGTTTTGTCTGTCGTTCTGCCCTCGAGCCGGGCACGTGTTGCGATTGTGCAACAACACTTGGCTTGATGTTAGTACGAGCCACCTAGAACAAACAAGCAAAATGCCTTACAACAACTGATCATTTGTACTACCGGTACCAAGCAAAACCGATGCGAATGATAACTATAGTTAACGACCGACCCAAGCGGAACAATCGCGGCCACTCGCACGTCATCTCAGGCATGTGGAAGCTGCTGGTGGCCACGTTGGCTCTTGGCGCGGAGACTCCGCTCGATATCATGGCGAAGGCTGCCGCGAACATCGAAAGCGCGACCGAATCCCGGCGTCAGTACGTCTATCAACAGAAGGTCCGATCGCGACTGCTGCGAACCAACGGTAAAGTCGCCAGGCAGGAACTGCGGCTCTACGACATCGTTCCCGGCGCTGAGTCGACCGAAAAGAAGCTGGTATCGGTCGAAGGCGAGTTTCACGATGGCAAGTCGCTGATCCCCTATTCCGACCCGGAGTTCCGCTCGAAAAAACTGGACATCGACGGCGAGTTGGCGGACCAACTAACCGGCAAGCTGGTCGACGACTCAAATTCTCGCGATGGAATACCTAAGAAGCTCTTTCCTCTGCGGGCGGCGGAACTTCCCTACTATCAATTCCGGCTCATAGAGACCAAGGACTATAAAGGCCGGCCGACCCACCACATCGCCTTTGACCCGATCGGCAAACCCAAGTGCGACGACGAATGCCACGGCCAGTGGAAAGGCGAGGCCTGGATCGACGCTGCCGAATACCAGCCCGTTCATATCGCAACCGAGTGGGCGGTCAAGGTGCCTTTTGTCGTCCGGACAATCTTCGGCAGTAATCTGCGGCAGAGCGGTTTCGCGGTTACCTACCAGCGGCTGGCCGAGAACGTCTGGTTCCCGGTCTCTTACGGCACCGAGTTCCGGCTCGACGTTCTATTCGGCTACAAACGGGTGATCACCCTCGCGCTGGAGTCGCTGAACTTCAAGCGCACCGCCGCGGATACATCCATTCAATTCCAGCTTCCAAACGAGTAGTCTGGAAGGATGCGCTGGATTGTCTTGCTGTCGGTCGGTCTACTCTCGGCGTCCGATGCGCGCCGCGCGGCGCAGCCGGAGATTTACGCGCTTGTCGAATCGGCGCGGTCGGCGCCTCCGGAATTTGCCGCGTGGGGACTGCTTCGAATTGCCGAATCGAAGCGCTTGCACGACCCGGCTTGGGAAGCCGAACTGCTTGAGGAAGCGCTTCAGTTCGCCCGAAATGCTCGCCACCCGATGCGCAAACGGCTGGCGCCGGGCATTGCACAGTCCGACAGCCGGGCGGCCTATTGGGACGCCGCCTACAAACTCGGACTCGATCGCTTAACTCTCGAAACGCGGGCTATCGCAATTCTTCCCGCCAAGGACAAAGCGCGCCGGTTCGCGGTAACACCACCGCCCCGGCCGGCATCGCCGCCCTGCGAGGACCCGCTCATCGACGATCCTTCCCTCTGGTACGCCACCATCCGCAAACTCAACCCGTCACAAGCGGCCGTGTTAGGCGCGATTCAGCGAGTACGTACTCATGCGGATATCGCTGGCGCCGCGCTCACGATTCTCTCGCGCCGTGGACCGCCCGAAGAGTTGCCCACCTACGTTGGCGCCTTGGCGCAAGCGCTGAATAACATCGAAAAAAGCGATCGCGCGTTTCAGGCGTCGCTCGAAGCGGCGACGAATGCCCTCAACGAACTGAACGTCGGCCTTCGCTTATTGGAACAACCGAAGGGGGTGTTAGCCGGCGGATGGCGCGCGTGGCTGCTGCAAGCCTTCGAACAACCGGCTTGCGCCGAATCGGCGAACTTCATCGCACGGCGCGAAGCGGCGGAAGCGCACGAGCGGGCGAGCGGCATCGCGCTGCCCGAAGCCGCCTGGAAATCCGCGCTCGGCAAAGGGGCGGAGCGACACCCGTTTCCCGCCGCCGACACACAGGCCGCACGGATGCGAAAGCTGATGTTCGGCGAAAGCGGGGCTCTGACCGCCACGCAGAAAGACACCGCCGAATGGCGCGAGCAGTTCCGGACTTTCGTCGCCGCCATCGCAACCGAATCGAAATCGAGCGATGAGTCCGAGGAAGACTTTTTCGTGCGTCGCGCCACTTCCTGGACCGCCGCGATTCTCGCCGCCCCGCCCGGCGCCGAACGCGACCGCGCCATTGAAGAGTTCATTGCATTCGCGCTGGCCAACGCCGCGTCAATCGACCCGGTGCTGTGGTATTCGCAGATCGAGCGCATGGCGTCCGGCGTGCGCGCTCTGCAAGGGGCGAGTGTTATGGACACGCTCGAACGCACCGGGCACCCGGTGCTGGTGCTGGCGATGCGGCTCGAACGGATGTTCCCGGCCATTGAGACGGGCCTGCGCTAATTGGACGGCGCAGTTCCCTTCAAATACTTCGCATACCAATCCAGATACCGCTGCATCACATCGCGCCGGAAACTGGGCTTGGCAATGCCGTGGTTCTCGCCGGGATAGATGATCAACTGGGTCTCGGTGCCGACGTTTTTCAACGCCTGATACATCTGCTCGCTGCCGAGCAGCGGAACGTTGAAGTCTTTATCGCCGCACAAAAACAGTGTTGGCGTCTTGATCCGGTCGGCATGCAGAAACGGATACGAGATCTTCAACCACGGCTCCAGACCGCCGCGCCACGGAGGCGAGATCTCGTTGTCGTACTGCCGGATGTATTGATCGTGCCCGTAGAAAGCCAGCGGAAACGCCACGCCAGCGCCCGAAGTCGCCGCTTTGAAGCGCGTGGTCGTCGCAATCAGGTAGTCGGTCAGGATTCCACCGTAGCTCCAACCGCCGACGCCAAGCCGCTCCGGATCGGCGACGCCCGACGCCACCACGTGATCGACGCCGGCAAGCAGGTCGATCACTTCCTTGTTGCCCCAGTCCTTGGCGATCGTCACCGTATACTGCTGCCCGCGTCCCGACGAACCGCGATAGTTGATGTTCAACACGGCATACCCTTGCGCCGCGAACATCTGGCGTTCAAAGTTCCATGCGTGTTGATCCTGCCCGTTCGGTCCACCGTGAATGCGCAGCAACATCGGGTACTTCTTGCCGGCCTCATGCCCAACCGGCTTGGTCAATAGACCATGCGCCACGTTGCCGTCTTTCGTCTTGAAACGGACCTCTTCGGTCACCGGCAACTGCAATTCCATTAGCAGCGCATCGTTATGCGAAGTCAGCTTCCGCGCTACGTTGTTCTCGATAACGTGCACCTCGGCGGGCGCATGATCGCTCGCCACTAGCGAGGCCATACACGATCCATTGGTGTCGATCGCGCTCAACACGCGATTCCCCGCCGTCAATCGTTCGACCGCCCCGCCCGTCACCGCCACACGGGCCAGATACGCCGACATGTCGTCGGTCACCTGAAACCGCAGCGCACGCCCATCGGCCGTGAACTGATGCTGTGACACGCCGCGATCCAATCCCGCCGTCACAATCCGAGGCGCACCGCCATCGGCGCCGATAACCGCCAACTGGGTCATGTTGTACTCGCCCAACTGATGATCGCTGCCCTTCAAATACGCGATCCACTTCCCGTCGGGCGACCACACCGGTTGCGAATCCGTGCCCGCGAACGTCGTTAACTTCCGAGGCGCCGATCCCGCCTTCGCCTCGACGACGAATACGTCCGAACCCGGCACGCGGTCCCAGTCAGCGGCGTGATTCGACGTAAAGGCAATGCGCGTCCCATCTGGCGACCACACCGGCGTCGCCTCCTCGAAATTGGTCGTCGTCAACAACTCGAACTTCTTCGACTCGATATCGAATAGATGAATCCGCGTTTTTTTCGTCGCGCTTAAGTAGCCCTGTCCATCACGCTTGAACGAGTAGCGGTCAATGACGATCGGCCTTGGCTTCTCTCGGTCCTTCTCGGCAAGCTTGCCGACGTCGTCCTCTACATCGCGCAGCAGAACGGCCATGCGCTTGGAGTCCGGCGCCCATTCAAAACCGGAAATGCGAGCCTTCGAATCGGTGATCTGCTGCGCTTCCCCTCCCCGTCTGTCGATCAACCAGATCTGCGCGCCCTTGTTTTTCCCCGGCCCTGGCCGCGACGACGTGAACGCCAGATACCGCCCATCGGGACTCCATCGCGGCGACGACTCGTTCTCGGCCGACGTCGTTAGCCGGACGTCCTCCTTTCCATCGATCGAGATCATCCAGATATCGGTGTCACGCTTGTCCTCAGTCACGTTAGTCGTATTCAACGTGTAGGCGATCCACTTGCCATCGGGCGAACAGCGCGGATCGGCGACGTCCTTAAACTTGTGGATGTCGTCGAGAGAAAGCGGTCGAGCCGCAAATAGCGTGGCGGCGGCGAGCAAAGCGAAAAGCGGCTGCATTTCGCTATTATGATAAACCTGATGCGTTCATTGTCCTGCTTTTTCACCGCCGCCTTGCTTCTGTCTTCGTGTGGAGGCGGCGATACGAAACCGGAAGCGAAAAAAGAAGCCCCGCCGCTCGATCCAACCGCGATCGGCACGATCACCGGCAAGGTGACGTTCTCGGGCGAAAAGCCGGCTTCGAGGCCCATCAACATGGACGCCGTACCGGCATGCGCCAATCAACACAAGGGCGAGTTGCCGCCGCAGGACATGGTCGTCGGCAAGGGTGGCGAACTGAAAAACGTGTTCGTGTACGTGAAGGCCGGGCTGCCCGCGCGCCAGTGGCCGACACCGTCGACCCCGGTCGAGATCAACCAGAAAGGTTGCCTGTTCGCGCCACGTGTGCTCGGCATCATGGTTGGCCAGGAACTAGTCTTCACCAACGACGACCCGACCATGCACAACATCCACCCCACGCCCAAGAACAATCGCGAGTGGAACTCGTCGCAAGCGCCGAAAGGCGAAAAGATCGTCAAGAAGTTCGACAAAGAAGACGTCATGATTCCGTTCAAGTGCAACGTCCATCCGTGGATGCGCGCCAATGTCGGCGTGCTTGCCCACCCCTACTTCGCCGTGACTTCCGACGACGGCTCGTTCTTTCTGAAAGACCTCCCCGCCGGCGAATACACCTTGGAAGCCTGGCACGAGAAGCTCGGCACCCAGGAAATTAAGGTCTCCGTGGCGGCCAAGGAAACCAGGTCCGCCGAGATCGCCTTCAAGAAGTAATTTCCTGTCAGACTGGAAATTTTCTAATCCTGCGATAAACTAGAAAATAGGGATGCGGCGATTTACCGATCACACTCTCAGTTTGTTCGCGGTTGTCATCGCGTTGGCGGCGCTAGTGACCGGCGCGCTGGTAACGACGGGAAACTCGTTCAACGACAATAGTTTGCGAACGCCGCACCGTGCGCTTTCGATGTTGGCGGTGGCAAGCGCTGTCGCTGTCGCCCTTAGAATTCCCGCCACTCGGACGCTTGTGGGCGCTTCATTGGCAGTGGCTATTGGGTCGGGTGGAATGCTGGAAGCCAAAGCAGGCGCAGGACTCGCCGGGGTTGGCCATGCCATTGCCGCTTCTATGCTCCTATCCGGGGCGGCGATTGGAGTATTACTTACCACCCCAGTGGCCGATATGAATCCTGTGATCGACTCTGGCTCGCCTTCGCTTCGCTCCTTGGCTCGTGTCACCTGGTTCGCCCTGCTGGTTCAGACCGCCCTCGGCGCGCTCTACCGCCACAACATTGTCGGCCTGCTCCCGCATATCGGGTGCGCGCTTCTCGTGATGGGGATGGTAATGTACGCGGGCATCGCCGCGTGGTCGACCGAGAACGCGCCGAAACCGTTGACCCGCACGGCGCTGGCGATGTTGATTCTTACCGGCGTTCAAATGCTGCTCGGTATCGCCGCCTATCTGTATCGCAATGATCCGGCGACGGGTGGCGGCGTGTTACTCTGGTCTGTGTTCCACGTTGCCGTGGGGGCGATCACCACGGCAACCTGCGCGTTAATGGAGATCCAAATTTCGCGATACGTTCGCCCGGTGGTGGTGGCTTAAGTGAAGCACTACCTGGCCCTTACCAAACCTCGCATTACCTGGCTCATCCTCGTGAGCACCGGCGTTGGCTACTGCTTCGGGGCTTCCGGTCCGCTGCAGTGGATTGTGCTCCTGCACTGTATGTTGGGCACGGCGTTGCTGGCCTCCGGCACCGCGGCGTTGAACCAATGGTATGAGAGCGACGCTGACGCGCAAATGCGCCGCACCGAAAAGCGCCCAATTCCCGCTGGTGTCATCTCTCCGCGCAACGCGTTCCTTTTCGGCCTCGCCTTGTCGCTTATCGGTTTCTTCGAACTCGCCCTCGGCGCCAATTGGCTAACCGCCGGACTCGGACTATTCACCGAACTCAGCTATCTCTGCCTTTACACTCCGTTGAAGCGCCGCTCGCCGATCTCGACGACCGTCGGCGCGGTACCGGGCGCGATGCCGCCGCTGATCGGTTTCGCCGCCGCCAGCGGCGTTCTTACGGCCGAAGCTTGGGTCCTTTACGCAATTTTGTTCCTCTGGCAGTTCCCACACTTTTACGCAATCGCCTGGATGTACCGTGAAGACTACTCGCGAGGCGGCATCCGCATGCTGCCCGTCGTTGAGCCCGATGGGGACTCCACGGTCCGACAGATCCTTCTCTTTTCCGTCGTGCTGATTCCGATAAGCCTCCTGCCCACGTGGCTTTCAATGGCCGGCGCATTCTATTTCTTCGGTGCTTTGATTTGCGGCGTAGCGTTTGTCGGCGCATGCATCCGCATGATGGGCGATCGCAGTTTGGTCAAAGCCCGCGGCGTTCTTCTCGCATCGGTAATCTACCTGCCGGTGATCTATGGATTACTGGTCCTCGACCGCACGCATCTCTAGGCGTGGCGTGGTTGCCGCGGCGCTGCTGTCGAGTTGCGTCCGCAAACCGCAACCGCCAGTTCTTTCGACGATTCCGCCGTTCGCCTTCACGGACCAAACCGGCGCCGAGTTTCGCAGCGAAAAACTACGCGGCGTTCCTTGGGTCGCGTCGTTCTTCTTCGCCAACTGCACGTCGCATTGCCCACGCTTGAACACGGCGCTTTTTCAGTTGCAAGAGCGGACGAATCGTATTCACATCGTCTCGTTTACGGTCGATCCCGCCAACGATACTTCCGAAGTTCTTTCGCAACTCGCCAGGCGCTACAAAATCGACGCAACACGCTGGCATCTCCTCACCGGCCCGCAAGAATCCTTGAGCAGAATCAGCGAGAGCTTCTTCGCCGGCAAGCTCAGCATGGAGCACACGATGCACTATCTGCTGGTCGACGCCGACATGCGCTTCCGCGTGCGGAATCGCTTGGAAGACGGCCTAGAGCCGCTGCTCAACGACATCGAGAACATCTATGGAACTGCGTGACCTCCCCGCCCTCAACGCCTGCCTGAACTTCACGGCCTTCGTGCTGTTGCTTATCGGATACCGGCTCATCCGCCAAGGCCGCCGCGAAGCGCACCGCAAGGTCATGCTTGCGGCCTTCGCGATGTCAGCGCTTTTTCTCACGTCGTATCTGATCTACCACTTCAACGTCGGCAGCGTGAAGTTCGAAAAACCCGGAGTGATTCGGTGCGTCTACCTGACGATCCTCGTCACGCACATCGTGCTCGCCGTGCCCGTCGCCATCCTGGCGCCCATCACGCTCTTCCGCGGCCTCCGCGAACGTTTCGCCGAGCACCGCCGCATCGCCCGCTGGACCTTTCCCATTTGGGTCTACGTCTCCGTCACCGGCGTGATCGTCTACGTTATGCTGTATCAACTGTGAAGTATTTTCTAGCCCTCGCCGTACTCGCCCTTTCCGCCGCCCCACCCAACATCGTCATGATCGTCTCGGACGATCATGGTTGGACCGACTACGGATTCATGGGCCACCCGCACGCCCGCACGCCGAACATTGATAAGCTCGCCGGTGAGTCGCTGCTCTACACGCGAGGTTATGTGCCGACAAGCCTCTGCCGCCCGTCGCTGGCATCGATCATGACGGGCCGCTATCCGCACGAGCACCTCATCACCGGCAACGACCCTCCCGGCAACGCCCGCGATGTCAAATCCCGCGCCGCGATGGTCGAGCTGTTCAAGAAATCGAAGACAATCGTCGGCGAACTATCGAACCTCGGCTACGTCTCGCACCAAAGCGGCAAGTGGTGGGAAGGCGAATGCAACTGCTGCGGCTTCACCGAATGTATGTCCCACGGCGATGTCACCAAAGGCGGGCGTCACGGCGATATCGGCCTTGAAATCGGTCGCAAGACGATGAAGCCGGTGTTCGATTTCATCGACGCCGCCGGCGATAAACCGTATCTGCTTTGGTACGCGCCGATGATGCCGCACACGCCGCACAACCCGCCCGAGCGTTTGCTGGCCAAGTACTCTGCCCTGCCCGCCGCGCAGGCGAAATATATGGCAATGATCGAGTGGTTCGACGAGACCGTCGGCGAACTCGCTGCCTACATCGACAAAAAGGTTCAGACGAGCAATACGCTCTTCGTCTACCTAGCCGACAACGGCTGGGTGCAGCTCGAAGGCCATCGCGGCTTGTACGACACGCGCGCAAAGCTCTCGCCCTACGATGCCGGCGTGCGCACGCCGATTTTCTTCCGCTGGAAAGGCAAGATAACGCCTAAGCGCGACGACAAGACGCTGGCCACAAGCCTCGACATCGCGCCGACCCTCCTCGCGGCGGCGGGCGGCAAGACTCCGCCAGAATGGCGCGGCCGCGACGCCCGCGTAATCGGCGGGCGCAATCAGATCTTCGGCGCGACGTTTGCGCACACGTCCGTCGACATCGCCAAGCCGGCGGCGAACGTGAAGTATCGGTGGGTCATCAGGGACAACTGGAAACTCATCGTGCCGCACATCCCGAATCTGGCCGTGCCGATCTGGGAAGGCCGCCCCGAAACCGCCTGGGCCGAAGCGCCGGTGCTGTACGATCTGTCGAAGGACCCGCAGGAAAAGAACAACCTAGTGTCCTGTCTCATATAACTATGTACATATAGGCAGAGTTGCCTCATACTGGGTCATGTTCACCCCAGCAGCTCCCTTGGCGGTAGAAGCGAGCCAACGGGAGCAACTCGAAGCCTTGCTCCGGAACGGAAGCTCCCCCCAGCGTGTGGCGCTACGCTGCCGGATTCTCCTGTTGGCGGCGAAAGGCGTC
>VFZW01000135.1 GCA_016871055.1 Acidobacteriota bacterium | reverse complement strand
AGCTTTGTGAACGTTTCCATCGGTCGCCAGTCTCCTGTTCTCGTCTTGACAACAAGATCATCCGACAGACGACCGATGGTTTCAACATTTCAAATGTGTTTGGCTAGAATTGATGCAGACGATGAAAAACATTTTCCTTGCCGCCGTCGCCAGCGCCCTGCTCGCCGCGCAGAGCAAGATCGAGTTCAACCGCGACGTGCGACCGATCCTTTCGGACAAGTGCTTCGCTTGCCACGGTCCCGACGCCAAGACCAAAGGCGTGCCGCTGCGGCTCGATCTCGAAGACGCCGCTAAAGGCGCGGCGGCGAAGATCGTCCCACGCATCACGCAGCAAAACAAATTCCTGCGCATGCCGCCGGAATCGACCGGCAATACGCTCTCGCCTGCCGAGATCGCGACGCTGCGCGCGTGGGTCGATCAGGGCATGCCGTGGCAAAAGCACTGGGCGTTCATCCCGCCCGCCAGACACACGGGGTCAATCGACACCTTCGTGCGCACGCGCCTGGAAAAAGAGGGGCTGAAACCATCGCCCGAGGCGCTGCGTGAAACACTGGTACGCCGCGCCACCCTCGACATCACCGGCCTTCCGCCAACGCCCGCCGAACTTGACCGCAATGAAACCTACGAGCAGACACTGGATCGGCTGCTCGCTTCGCCACGCTACGGCGAACGCATGGCCGCGCGCTGGCTCGACGCCGCTCGCTACGCCGACACCAACGGCTATCAGTTCGACGGCGAACGCGTGATGTGGCGCTGGCGCGACTACGTCATCGAGAGCTTCAACAAGAACAAGCCCTACGACAAGTTCGTCGTCGAACAGATCGCCGGCGATATGCTGCCCAACGCGACGTTCGAACAACAGCTCGCCACCGGCTTCAATCGCAATCATCGCGGCAATACCGAAGACGGAATTATCGCCGAAGAGTACGCGGTTGAGTACGTTGTCGATCGGGTCGAGACGACCTCGGCCGTGTTCCTTGGCCTCACTATGGGCTGCGCGCGCTGCCACAACCATAAGTACGACCCGCTGACGCAGAAAGAGTTCTACGAATTCTTCGCGTACTTCAACAACGTCCCCGAGCGCGGACGCGCGATGAAGTACGGCAATTCGCCGCCGCTGTTGACTGCGCCAACGTCCGCCCAACAAGCGGCGCTGGCTACGCTGGATCGCGACATCGCGGTCATGGAATCCGCGCTCGCCGCTAAGCACAAGCGCGGTGGTTGGAAACCGGCGAAAAACGCATGGGCGCCGTTTGAAGGCCGGCAGGATGCCGCCGACCCGATGGCGCTCGACTTTGATATCGAAGACCGCTATTCGATCGCCGCGGTTGTTTCCGGCGATGGCCCGATCGCTTCACGCAAGGCCTCCGAGACGGCGCGCGGCAAGGGCATCGCGTTCTTCGTCAAGGACGGGAAGCTCACGTTTCACATCAACAACGCTTATGAGACCGACGCGTTGCGTGTCGTCGCCGAAGAGCCTCTACCGGCGGGTTCGTATCATGTCGCCGTTTCGTACTCGGGCACACGCCTCGCCGAGGACGCGCGGCTGTATGTCGACGGCGCGCCCGTCAAAGCGAAGTTTGAATCCGACACACTCTACCGGCCGTTCCGCAATGCGGGCGGGAAGTTCGTGTCGAAGTTAAAGACGATCGACGGCGTCCAGATCTACTCGCGCGCCTTGAGCCGCGAAGAGATCGCGGCGATGGTTGCGCCGCCGAACGCCGCGAGGCTCGATGAACTCTATTACGCCGCCAACGCGCCCACCGAATGGGCCGCTCTCGTCAAACGGCGCGAAGAGCGCGAACGCTTCACACGAACTTTCCCCACCGTCATGGTGATGGCCGAATCGCCCGTTCGAAAAAAGACGAATCTTCTGTTGCGCGGCGCGTATGACAAGCCGGGCGACGAGGTTGAACCGGGTTTGCCGGCCGTTCTCGGCGGCGCCGCGAAGGATCGCCTGGAACTCGCGCGCTGGATGACAAGCCGGCAAAACCCACTCACCGCGCGCGTGTTCGTGAACCGCGTGTGGCAATCACTGTTCGGCACGGGCCTTGTAAAAACCGCCGAGGACTTCGGGCAGCAAGGCGAGTGGCCTTCGCACCCCGAACTGCTCGATACGCTTTCGGTCGAATTCATGGAAAGCGGCTGGGACGTCAAGGCGCTGATGAAGCGCATCATGCTGTCGGCGACGTATCGTCAGTCGTCGAAGTCCGCGCCCGATCAGGCGTGGCGCGATCCCGACAACCGGCTTCTCGCGCGCGGGCCGCGGCTTCGTCTGGCGGCGGAGATGATCCGCGATGCCGCCCTGTTGCAGGCGGGCTTGCTGCACGAGCAACTCGGCGGGCCGTCCGTCAAGCCATATCAACCCGATGGTCTGTGGAAAGAAGTCATCATGCAGGACATGTACTACGTGCAATCGAAAGGCCCCGATCTCTATCGCCGGGGGCTCTACACGTTCTGGAAGCGCACGTCCGCGCCGCCGATGATGATGAACTTCGACGCCTCCCAGCGGGAGGCTTGCATGGTGCGAGAGAACCGCACCAACACGCCGCTGCAAGCGTTGAACCTGATGAATGATGTGACGTTCCTTGAAGCGGCGCGATTTGTCGGACAGCGGATGATGAAGGAGTCTCCCGATCGCGACGCGCGATTGCGACACGGCTTCCGAATCGTAGTTGGGCGAGCGCCGTCGGAGAAAGAACTCAGCGTATTGCGAGGCAGTCTGGCGTATCACCTCGACCACTTCGCGTCGCGCGCCGCTGAGCGCGATGCGTTTCTCGCGCACGGCGATTCGCCGCCGGACGCGGCGCTCGACAAACGCGAACTCGCCGCCTACATGGCGGTCGCAAGCTTGCTGATGAATACCGACGAGGCGGTGACCAAGGAATGATCGACCGGAGAGGATTTCTGTTCTCGACCGCGGCGGCCTCGCTGCTTGGCGCGGACGTGGCGCGCAAGGCCAAGCGCGTTATCTATCTGTTCCAACACGGCGGTCCGTCACAGCTCGATCTGTTCGATTGGAAACCGGGCCTGGCGCGCGTGCGCGGGCAGGACCTTCCCGAATCGATCCGCATGGGCCAGCGCCTCACTGGCATGACGGCGTACCAGGCCAACTTCCCAACGGCGCCGACCGTCTTCAAATTCGCGCGGCACGGCCAGTCCGGCGCGTGGCTGAGCGAGTTGCTACCGCACACGGCCAAGATCGCCGACGAGTTGTGCATCATGAAGTCGCTGCACACCGAAGCCATCAACCATGACCCGGCGGTCACGTTCTTTCAGACCGGATTTCAGCTCGCGGGGCGCCCGTCGATCGGCTCGTGGCTGGCGTATGGGCTCGGTAGCGAGAACAAGGATCTCCCGGCATTTGTCGTAATGATCTCGCAAGGGCGCGGCAACTCGCAGGCGCTCGCCGATCGCATGTGGGGCAGCGGATTCTTGCCGACGAAGTATCAGGGTGTGAAGTTTCGATCGGGTCGCGACCCGGTGCTGTATTTGTCGAACCCCGATGGCTACGATGAGGCGGCGCGCCGCCGGTACCTCGACGATCTCGGCGCGTTGAATCAGATCAAACTCGAAGAGAGCCAGGACCCCGAAATCGCCACGCGCATCGCGCAATACGAGATGGCGTTCCGCATGCAGGCTTCGGTGCCCGATCTCGCCGATCTTTCAAAGGAGCCCGAATCGACGTTTGAAATGTATGGCGCCGACGCCCGGCGGCCCGGATCCTACGCGGCCAACTGCCTGCTTGCCCGGCGATTGGCCGAGCGCGGCGTTCGGTTCATTCAACTCTTCCACCGCGGTTGGGATCAACACGGTAAACTGCCGAACGAATTGCCGAAGCAATGCGAGGACACCGATCAACCGACGGCGGCGTTGATCCGCGATTTGAAACAACGCGGCATGCTCGACGACACGCTGGTGATTTGGGGTGGTGAATTCGGCCGCACCGTCTATTCACAAGGCGAGTTGACCGAGACCAACTACGGCCGCGATCATCACCCGCGCTGCTTCACAATATTCGCCGCCGGCGGCGGTTTCCGCAAAGGATACACGCACGGCGAGACCGACGACTTCAGCTACAACATCGTGAAGGATCCGATGGATGTGCACGACTTGCATGCAACGATGCTGCACCTGCTCGGCGTCGATCACACCAAGATGACATTCAAGTTCCAAGGCCGCCACTATCGATTGACCGACGTGCACGGCAAGGTTGTGCAGCCGTTGGTGAGCTGAGATGTGGCGATTCCTGCTGCTTGGCACGCTCTGCTTGGCCGAGGAGTACACGGTCGAGTCGCAGGGACTCACGTGGAGCGTTCACGCCTGGGCGCCGAAAAGCGCCGGCGCGCCTGTTGTATTCGTCTTTCATGGCGCGGGCGGCGGCGGCAAGTTGTACCTGGAACGCAACGGCTGGCTTGACGCCGCAAAGGCGAACGGTTTCGCGGTGATCGCTCCGGATGGATTGCCCGCCAGGCCCCGGCTCGACGCCGCGTTCCTGACGAACCCGCGGTTGTGGAACGGCGGCAATCTCAACGCCGCCTCGCCTCGGGCGCGAATCGACGACGCCGTGTTTTTCGACGCGTTGCTCGACGACGCCGCGTGGCGTTTTCAGATTGATACGAAACGTGTGTTCGTGACGGGCCACTCCAACGGAGCGGCGTTGTCGTTTCTGCTGGCGGTAAAGCGGCGGGATAAGATCGCCGCGATCGCGCCGGTTGCGTCGCTGCCGTGCGTCGATGGCGCCACACGTAAGATGCCGGCGCTTTGGATCATCGGCAAGAAAGATCCGCTCGTACCATTTGAAGGCGGTGAATCGACGTTGCCGTGGGGCAAGCGAACGACGCCGCCCGTCGAGCCGTCGTTGTTGAAGTGGGCGCGCGCGAATGGCTGCGACGCCGAGACCGGCCGCGTAGTCGAGAACGGTGTCGAACGGCGGCGCTACTGCGGTATTGTTGAAGCGGTGATCATCGACGACCAGGGGCACGGATGGCCGGGCGGCGCGGCGGCTGGACTGCGCGAAAGAACGATCGGCCCATCGACGAAGAAGTATGACGCAACGCGCGAGATCTGGAAGTTCTTCGAGCGATCCGGATCGCCGCGATGACCGGCTACTTTCTCTTTCGGCTCCTTCTAATCGCGCTGCTTGCGGCCGCGGGGATGACGCATTCGCCTTACGCAGCCGCCATCGGCGCGGCGATTGGATTGGCCGTGATCGTCGTTGAGGTGCGCCTGCGCGCGGTGGCGATCGACCGTTTGATCGGCGGTTCTGTTGGCGCGCTGAGTGGCCTCGTCGGCGCGGCACTGGTCGCGCCGCTGATTCCAGCGTTCCTTCAACTCGCCCTGCTGCTGAGCTTCTTCTACCTGGGCGCGATGATCGGACTTCGGCGCGGCCCGGCGCAGGCGGCGCAAGGGCGAATGAAAATCCTCGACACCTCCGTCATCATCGACGGCCGCATCGCGGACCTCGCCAAGACCGGCTTCATCGAAGGCACGCTGTTGACTCCGCAGTTCGTGCTGCGCGAACTGCAATCGATCGCCGATTCGGCCGACGCGCAGCGCCGCAACCGCGGCCGGCGCGGGCTCGATATTTTGCAGGAGATGCGGAAGAATCCGGACATCGCGGTGCGGGTCGTCGACGACGATTTCCCGAACATCGACGAGGTAGACAGGAAGCTCGTCGAACTGGCGAAACGCTACGGCTGCCCGGTGCTGACCAACGACTTCAACCTCAACAAAGTCGCGACAATTCACGGCATCACGGTATTGAACATCAACGAACTGGCGGGCGCGCTGCGACCGCTTGTGTTGCCTGGTGAAACGATGAAAGTCTTCATTCAGAAAGAAGGCAAAGAGGCGAACCAGGGCGTGGCGTATTTGGACGACGGAACGATGGTCGTTGTCGACAACGCGAAGAAGCTAATCTCGCGCACGGTCGAGGTAACCGTGACCAGCGTACTGCAAACCGCGGCGGGCAAAATGATATTCGCGCGATTCGACGAGCGCTCATAAGACTACAATGGAGCTTTAAGCCCATACAATGAAAGTCGCCGTCATCTTACCGGCCGCGGGACTCGGCACCCGCATGGCCAAAACGCAGCCCGACGCGGGGCCCGCCAGCCGCAAACAGTTCTTACAGTTGGAAGGCGTGCCGATCTTGCTGCATACGATTCGCAAATTCGCTCGCTGCGGGCTCGTCGACGAAATCGTCGTGGCTCTGCGCGGCGACGACATTGGCTGGGTGCAGGACCTGCTCGATCGCGAGACGCTCGCCAAGCCGGTTCGCCTCGTGGTCGGCGGCGAGACGCGCCAGCAGTCGGTCGAAAACGCGCTGGGCCACCTCGCCGAAGACGTAACGCTCGTCGCCGTTCACGACGCCGTGCGGCCGTTCGTGGAGATCGAGGCGATCGAGAGCGTGATTCGGGAAGCGGCCGGTTGTGGCGCGGCGATGCTCGGCATCGTGCCCGTCGACACCGTCAAGCGCGTGCATTTGAATCGTGTCGAGACGACCATCCCGCGGGAACGGCTGATCCTCGCGCAGACGCCGCAAGTGTTCGAGACGCCGCTGATCAAGGAGGCGTTCGCCAAGGCCGCCGCCGATAGCTTCACCGGTACCGACGAAGCGAGCCTCGTCGAGCGGCTCGACAACGTGGCGATTCATGTCGTCGCCGGCAGCGACCGCAACATCAAAATCACCAAGCCGACCGACCTCGAATTGGCGCGGCTCTTCCTGAGCGAAGAGAAAGCATGATCGACGTCCGTACTGGACTGGGCTGGGACAACCACCGCATCGCCGAAGGGCGTCCGCTGATTCTCGGCGGCGTCACGATCCCGTGTGAGTTCGGACTCGATGGCCATTCCGACGCCGACATCCTTCTGCATGCATTGACCGACGCGCTGCTGGGCGCGCTGGCGCTGGGCGACATCGGCATGCACTTCCCCGATACCGATCCGCAGTGGAAAGGCGCATCGAGCGACCGGTTCCTGCTGCACGCCGCCGCGCTCGTTCGCGAGCGCGGATACACCGTATCGAACGTCGACACAGTTGTGATTTTGCAGCGGCCAAAGCTGAAGGACTACCGCGTTGCCGTACAGGAGAACATCGCCCGGTTGCTCGGCATCGCGGCCGATCGCGTGGGAGTGAAGTTCAAGACAGCGGAAAAGGTCGGGCCGGTGGGCGAGGGGAAGTCGGGAGAAGCCCAGGCGGTTGCGACGTTGATCAGAAGTTAAATCGCGCGCCGAGCAACATGATGCGCGTGCCGCCGGCGCCGGTGATGCGGCCGAAGTTGGTGCTGTTGATGTCGGCGTTCGGATTGTTCCACTGGGGCGAGTTGGGGAGATCTTGGGCGTCGAGTTCGAGGATGAACTCCTTTGTCTCGGTAATGCGGAATTTCTTCTGCAGGCCCATGTCGAGGCGGAACGAGCCGGGGCCGCTCAGGAACATCGACGCCAGATTGCCGAGTTCGCCCGGGACCGGATTCCGGAAGACGACGTTGCCGGAAGCGTCGCGAATAGCGAACATGGCCGAAGTAGTTCGGATGTTGTTGAGCGTGGTCATGTTTGCGATGGCGGGATCCGGCGTGCTGCCGGTCAAGCCTTGAAAATACTGCACGGTGTTGCCGGTGACGATCACTTGACCGAGGCCCTTGGCGACGGGGCCGTCGACGGACGCGGTGTTGTCGCCGCCGAAGTTGTTATAGCTGTTGCGTGCGGAGACGACGTTGATCGGCTGGCCGCTGAAAATGTTGAAGATGCCGCTGATCTGCCAGCCCCCGAGCAATTGCTTGAGCGCGAAGTTCGAACCTTTGTAGAGTGGCAATTCGTAGACGGCGTTGTTGCGGGAGACGTGTGTGCGGTGGAGCGTCAACAGGCGCTTTTCGAGACGCCGGTTGCGGCCGTCGCGGAAGCTGTCGAGAAGATCCTGCCCGGCGCCTTCCTCTTCGCCGATGTTCTTCGACCACGTGTAGTTGGATTGGAGAAAAAGGCCTTTCGACGAGCGGCGCAGCACCTCGATCTGCATCGAATGGTAGGTCGAGTTGGCGTAGTTGCCGAGCAGCAGCGCGCCGGCGAACTGCGGGTTGGCGACGACGAAGTTCTCGGGCAGGATCGCGCGGCGCAGCAGCGTACCCGGCACGCCGGCGACGGTCGACCGGTTGATGAAATCGGCGACGCCGCCGACGCTTTGCGCGGCAACATTGCCGGTCTGCTGCAAGCGCAGATATTCCGAGCCGGTCATGTTCGTTCCGACGGTGCGGCCGCTCAGAACAAGGCCGTTGAAGATGCGGTCTAGAAGCGCCGATTCGCGTCCAGATTGGGCGGCGCGGAAGGCATCAAGGATCCCGTTCTCGAAAATGTTGGTTTCGTTGATGTTTGAGGCGCGCAGCAAACGCGTACCCTTGCTGCCGACATAACGAACGTCGATCGACATGCGGCCCGGGAGAGATCGCTGCACGCTCGCGTTCCAGTTTTGAATGTAGGGAGTGCGAAGGCTTGAGTCGTAGGCGTAGGCGGTCAGGCCGCGATCGGTCAATGGAACGGGCGCAAACGGCGGCGCGTTCGGTGTGACTTGCGGCGCGTTGGCGAGATTGAGCAGGCCAGTGACGCGGAAATTGTTGACGATGCGCATGCCGGGGATGTCGGCGGTGAAGACGTCGAAGTTGCGAATCGAGTTGCGTTCGAAGCCGATGCCGTAGCCGGCGCGGAAGACGGTCTTATCCTTGCCGAACCAGGGCAGCGCGTAGGTGAGGCCAACGTTGGGCGAATAGTTGTTGTAGTCGCCAGCGTAGATTTGCTTGTTGGGGTTGGCGCTGCGCGGGCCGACGGTTTCGTAGGCCGTGAGCGAGCCGGTCATGACGCCGGGCCTATAGAGCGCGGAGAAATCGCTGCCGGAGAGTCCGAAGATGCCGGCCGATCCGTTGGTCAGCGCGCCCATTCGGCCGAGCGCTTCGTACGGCACGCCGTAGTATTCCCAGCGCAGGCCGAGGTTCAGAGTCAGCGACGGCGTGACTTTCCAATCGTCCTTGGCAAACCAACTGATCTCTCGCTGGCGCCAAGTGCGCTGGCGGGGCTCGCCGGCGAGGAAGCGCGGGTTCCTGGCATCGACGGCGTTGAAAGCCTGATTGATATTGGCGAGCGTGCCCGTGAGGTCGTTCAGGATGTTCGTGGCGACGCCATTGTTGGCGGCGATGCCGGGCACCGCGTTGATCGCGGCATTGTTCAGCACTCCCGAACCGAGCACGTAGCGCGGAACGACAGTGAAGGAGTTGAATCCGTTCGACGATACCCACCGAACCTCGCCACCGGCCTTCAGTGCCTGTTTCCCGCTGAAGCGGCTGATGGTATCGCCGTAGCTGTAGACCGGTGAGATACGGCCTTGCGGGTCTTGATCCACGATCGGGTTCGTCACCGATGCGAGAAGAGGAAGAAATGGCTGCGCTCCGTTGGAGGGCAGGACCTTGTCGACGCCGTGGACTTCCCAGGGGCTGAAGAAGCGCACGCGGGGGCGCTGGAAACCGCCGGTGAATTCGTTGATCGTTGTGGTCGAAACCGTGCTCACGTGGCGCACGGAGAGCGTGCTTGCGTTGTCGGCGTAGGTTCCCCCAAGTGCGGTTGGAAAGGGTTGCGCCATGAAGCCGTTTTCGGTATCGGTTTTCTCGCGGGAGTAGGAGACGGACGTCCGTTGGTTGCCATTCCAGTTGTGATCGATCTTGACTACCCACTGATCGAAATCATCGGCGACACGGCGGCTCCATGTATACCCGGCTGTGTTGAGCCCGTCGCCGAAGCGGAAGTTGTTGGGCAGCGGCACGGCGGTCATGAACTTCGCGATGTGACCGGTGGAATCGGCGCGGCCCCGGAACTGCGGATCGATTTGGAAAAGGTTGACGGTTTGCAGCACGGCATTGCCGGGTTGGCGCGGCGAGCCGTCAAAATTCACAGTCGGCGCGGCGGCGTCGGCGTTGCCGTTGCGGACGCCGCTGAAGTAGCGGAAGCGGCCCGCGCGCGCCTGTTCAGTAAGTACGGTACTCGTCAGGGCGTTTTTGGTGCGCTGGATGAGCTTCTCATAGTTGAAGTGGAAGAAGGTCTTGTTCTTTTGAATCGGCCCTCCGAAACGGCCGCCAAAGTTGTGACGCAGCAGAACATTGCGCGGGGAGATTTGCGCGCCGCGTGCGTCGACCCCGCGTTGGTTGTTGAACCAGGTATTGGCGTTGAAGGCGGTGTTGCGGTGGAACTCGAAAAGAGAACCTGAATATTTGTTCGTACCCGAGCGCGAGATGATTTGGATCTGTCCGACGCCCCTGCCGAATTCGGCATCGGCGGGCGAGGTGACAATGCGGAACTCTTCGATGCGATCGGGCGAGATGCTGACGGTGGAGGCGACGCCGCTGTTGATTCGGTTGTCCTGCACGTTGATGCCGTCGAGCGAAATGTTGAGCGCGCCGCGCCGGGTGCCGGAAAAACTCTCGCCGAGCGTACCGGCCTGCAGCGTGGCGAGCCCCAGCACGTTGCGATTCACGAGCGGCAGCGCGAGCACCTGCTGGGCGTTCACAACGCCGCCGACGGAGGTCGACCGCTCGGCGAGAATCTGCGTCGTCTCGGCGGAGACCTCAACCACCTCCGCGGCGGCGCCAACCTCGAGTTTCACGTCGAGCGTCAGCCTCGCGCCAACTTCGACAACGATCCCGCGCAGCGCGAACTTCTGAAAGCCCGTGCGAACGCCTTCGAGCGTGTAATTGCCGGTCGGCAGCGCTGCGAATGTGAATGTGCCGGTATCGTTGGAGACGGTCCGGCTGACCACGCCCGTGCGCGTTTCGGTAAGGACGACTTCCGTTGCCGGCACAATCGCTCCGGAAGAGTCGAGCACGGTTCCGGTTATCGAACTTTGGGGTTGAGCGAGCGCGGACGCCGCGAGAAGCGCGCTGAGAGCCGCGAAAGATCGAGACATGGGATTAACCGGAGTTTAGCGCATTCGCGCGGCCGGCTACGGCTTAACGACGGCCCCGTCAAGAGTGCGATCAAGGCGATAATGGCCGCCTTCGGTGAACGGCTGGATCGGGTGCTTGGCCGCGAGTTGTTCGTTAATGTCGATGCCGAGTCCGGGCTTGTCATTGCCATAGAGATACCCGCCGCGAATCTGCGCGCAGCCGGGCAGCATCTCCTGCGCGACCGGCGGGAAGGCGTTCTCTTCCTGAATGCCGAAGGCGGGGTGCGAGATGTCGACGTGATAGGCCGCCAACTGGTTGATCGGATCGTTCTCGCCTCCTTCTTGAAACGCGGTGCGCACGCCATGGTATTCGCACAACGTCGCGAGCTTCTTGGTGGGCGTGATGCCGCCGATGGCGGAGACGCGGCAGCGGACAAAATCGATCAGGCGCTGGGTCACAAGCGGAACGAACTCGAGCGGGTGGGAAAACACCTCGCCGACGGCCTGAGGCGTGGTGCAGCTCTGGCGGATCTGTTTGTACCAATCGAGCTGCTCCGGCGAGAGCACGTCCTCAATGAAGAACATCTGGTGCTGCTGCACACGACGGCAGAATTCGACGGCGTTGATGCCGCTCAGGTGGGAATGCACATCGTGGCATAGCTTCGGGCCGAAGCCGACTTTGGAACGTACGAAGTCGAACATTTTCGGCACCGCGTCGATGTACTGTTCTTCGTCGAAGGCGGTGCCGCCGTGGCCGTTCTCGGGCCGGGAGCCTTGTCCCTTCGGAATGAAACCGCCGCCGCCGTAACCGCCGTATTGGATGCGAATGTGGCGAAATCCATTAGCGAGCGACTTCTGCACGGATTCGACGATCGATTCGTTCGAGTTGCCGCCGCAGTGGTCGTAGCAAGGCACGGCGTCGCGGACTTTACCCCCGAGCAGTTCGTAGACGGGCATGCCGGCGCGCTTGCCCTTGATGTCCCAGAGAGCCATGTCGAGGCCGCTCAACACGTTGTTATTGACGGGTCCGTTGCGCCAGTAGGTGCGCAAGTGGCCGCTCTGCCAGAGGTCTTCAATCTTGTCGGGGTTCTTGCCAATCAAGTACGGCGCGAGGTGTTTTTCGATGGCCGCGATGACGGCGTGCGTCTGATAGTGATTGCTGGCCGAGCCGATGCCGTAGAGGCCCGGCTCACTGGTAATAATCTTGATGAAGATCCAGCGATAGCCGCGGCCGCCGCTGGTGGCGATGACCTTGACGTCCTTGATCGTCAGCGGCGGGAGGCCGTTCAGCGCGGGCGCGGCGGCGAACTGCGCGGCCCAGAGTGTTTGGAATGCGTCGCGGCGAGTCATTTTAACTTCTTACTCCAAGGCCCAGCGTTTTGCGGGCGTAGGCGATCGATCGTTCCATGTGCTCGCGCTGTTGGTATTGCACGGCGGCGAGAAAGTGCGGCGGGATGGGGCGCTGGTAGAGGTCCTCGATCACGACGTGGCCCTCGTAGGGGCGGCCCCTTTTGGCGAGCGCCAGAAATCGGGAAAAATCACGCGCCTTCACGTCGCGCCAAGTGGACCAATAGGCGTCGTCGTAAATGCGATGGATGTGCGGCGGCCGTCCGGTGATCGGCTTGATAAAGATGTAGAGCGGGTTGCAGATCTCACGGGCGCGCGCGACGATCTTCGGGAAGTCGACAGTCCCCTCCCCAAGCGGGATCCATTGCACGGCAATGCCGTCGGGATGGTTAAAGACAACGGAGTCGCGCAGATGCAGCGTCAACGCATACGGCCCGAGCGTCTCGACGACTTCGTACGGATCCTCCATCGTGAACACCGGATTGCCGGTGTCGAGATAGGTGCCGACGAACTCCTTGCCGGCGGTTTCGATCACGGTCTTGTGCTGCCATGCAAGCAGGTCCTTGTGCACTTCGACGGCGATCTTCACATTCGCGTCCATGACCTGCGTACGCACGGCGCGGAAGAGCTTGACGGCGGTCTCCATGTGCTGTTCGACCGGCCCGGGCGGAAAGCTCGCTCGCTCCGACGCAAGCACGACGCGCATCAACGGCGAACCCATCGCCGCCGCGCGCTCGATATTGCGGCGCATCGTCCTCACCGAGTTTTCGAACTCCTCGGGCGAACGCGGCATCACACCCGAGCCGCCCGTCTGCAAATGCAGCCCGAGTTCCTTGGCACGTTCTCGCACCCACTTCCAGTGCGTGGGATCGTCTTTTTTCGGATCGAGCGAGTCCTGTAAAAAGATCGCGTCGAGTTTCTGCGAGGCGCAGTAGTCGAGGTGCTGCGCGTCGTTCCAGCGAAGCGAACGCAGGCAGTAGGTATTGAGGCCCATCGGGATTGGCCCGGTCATTTTTGCCTGCGCCACGCCGGCGGCTATCAGCCCGGTTAGAAAGGTGCGTCGTTCCATAGTGTCTTGGCGATGATACTATTTTGAGCATGTCGACTTGGACGGTAGTGTTACTGGGATTGGTCTCTGCACTGGCATGGGCGCAGGATCTGCGGATCAACATGGGCCCGGCGGCGGGCTCCGTGATGCAGCGGAATGCGGAAGGGCGCGCCGACCTCCGGCTGGCAGGCACCGCGCCGAGGTCTTCGGCCAATAAGTTCGTCGAGGCGCGAATCATCGGCGAGGGCGGCCAGCCGTTGGCGGGTTTCGACTGGCGCGCGCTGGAACGCGTGAAGCCTTCCTTTGGATGGGCCGGTGACCTGAAGGACGTTCCGCAGGGAGGACCGTATTCAGTCGAGGTTCGCGTGGCGGGATCGACAAGCGTAGATTCCGTAAAAGACTTCTTTGTCGGCGATCTGTGGATTCTGGCCGGGCAGAGCAACATGGAAGGCGTCGGCGACCTGATCGATGTCGAGCCGTCCGACCCGCGCGTCCGTTCATTCGATCAAAGCGATCGATGGGTTGTCGCCAACGAACCGCTACATCAACTGGTCAACGCCGCGGACGCCGTGCACTGGCGAAAGAACAAGGAAGGCGTCGCGAAGAAATTGGAAGGCCAGGAGTTGGAACAATACGTCGCGAACCGGAAGAAGGGCGCGGGCCTCGGACTCCCGTTCGCCAAGGAAATGCTGCGGCGCACGGGCGTGCCGGTCGGGCTCCTTCCGTGCGCGCATGGCGGCACGTCGATGGAACAATGGAGTCCCACGATGCGCGACAAACAGGGCGATTCTCTATACGGCGCGACATATCGAAGATTCATGGCCGTGGGATCCAAGGTCCGCGGCGTGCTGTGGTACCAAGGCGAATCGGACGCATCGCCCAAAGCGGCGCCATTATTCGCGGAGAAGTTTCAAAAACTGATTGAGGCGTTTCGGGCGGACTTCGCGCAGCCGGATCTGCCGTTCTACTACGTGCAGATCGGCCGGCATGTGGCCTTCACGAATCCTAACGAATGGAATGCGGTGCAGGATGAGCAGCGAAAGGCCGAGTCGCGGATACCGAAAGTGGGGATGGTTTCGGCGGTGGACTTGAGCATCGACGATATCATTCACATCTCGACGCCGGATCTGAAGCGGCTCGCGCGCCGAATGAGCGACTTGGTCATGCACGATATGCATCCGGAGATCGAAAAGTTTAAGCCGTACCGGCGGGGTCCGCGCCCGGTGAATGCAACGCTCGAGGGGCAGACGGTGCGGATTCTTTTCGCCGAGGTAAACGGCAAGCTGGTAACAACAGGGCGGCTGGCCGGCTTTTCGATTCACGGGCCGGACGGCGCGATGCTTCCGGCGGTATACAAGGCGCAGATCGATCCGCGCGATGGTAACTCCGTGCTGTTGCATTTCGGAGGGAAACTGCCCGAAGGAGCATCGGTACGGTATGGCGCGGGGCGCGATCCGTACGTCAACTTGAACGATGAGCTCGACATGGGCGCGCCCGCTTTTGGACCATTGCCGATTGCGAAGTGATTTCTTAACGGACGTATTGACGCCGGCGGGCGGGGCGGTTTCGATCCAATGGTCGGCGGGACTGCGCGACGGCGCGCGCGACGCGGTGGCGGGCGCCGACATACGGCGGCGGGTGATCTACCTGCATCCGTCACTCAAGCGGCGCGCCGCGGAATACCGGCGGATCCTGACACATGAGATGTTTCATTTCGTGTGGGA
>VFZW01000134.1 GCA_016871055.1 Acidobacteriota bacterium | reverse complement strand
GGATTCTCCAGGTATGCAAACGTGCACTTTTCCTGTTTACTGCCCTTTACATATTTGCGGCCGTCTTCGGTAAAGACCTGCGCACCCACAATGTTCTGCAGCAGTCCATACGACAGATGAATCTCCACCTGCGCGCAGGCGGCGCATGCCGAGGCAAGCCAAATCAGAATTCGCATTCGGGCTCCATCGGGAACATCGGCACGCGCCGGTGTTTGTAAGCGAAAGAGCGAGGATCGTTCGCCGTCGGTCCCGGCGTGTCGACGAGCACGATCTCTCCGGCCACCGGCGCATAGGCGGCCTGCGGCGCGATGGTCCCCTTCACAATCAGAATCTGCTTCCGCTCCGGATGCACGCCGAGCGAGATCACCTGCTCTAAACTCATCGGGGCCATGCGATGCGAAGTCAGCACGATCGTGTGATCCTCGGCAGTCTCTACTACGGCCGACACGCCCTGATCGCCATGTGTCCACCCACCATGCCGGACTTTCGTCTCCGTAAATCGTCCATCGCCGATCGTCTTAACGATACCCCGCGCGAAGCCGAGATCGACCTCGCTTCGCACGCCCGCCCGCACACACGATTGCACCAATTCCGGCTCGTGCAAAATCACCATTACGCCCCGCGCTCCTTGCCGCACGCACTCATCGAACAACACGCGCGAGCGCGCCGAACTGCCGCCACCCACGTTGTCACCGACGTCCATCAATGCAACCGGTTTTTTCTGCGAAGCAATCGCGTGAGCGACGGCTTCCTCCGGAACCGGCAACTGCGGCACAAGCTCATGCCGCCGCGCCCAACAGCGATCGGCCAGATACCGCGCGGCGCGATCCGCGAGCGCCACATCCCCATCGGCGACAACGTAGAAGCTCGTTCCCATCTCCGCCACATCGGCATAGTAGAAGCCAAGAAACACCGAAGCCGAGAGCACGCCAGGCCACGTCAACACATGCGCAAGATCGTCGAACAGAAACAGCTCGCTCGTCTTCTGCACCGCGATCGGTACGGCCAGAGGCGGAGTGATCAGCGCCTGTATGGGCCTGACCGCACCGTCGACGATACGCCGTAACAAATGTGCGGCTTCGATGCCACGCTCACGTTGATCCAGATGCGGATTCGTCCGATAGCCCACAATCGCCGTCGCGTGCTCGACCATCTTCTCCGACACGTTCGCATGCAGATCAAGCGTCACGACGATCGGCCCAGTCACCGCCGCGCGCAAGCGCCGCAAAATCTCACCATCGGCATCCGGATAGTTCTCGGCGACGGTCGCGCCATGCAGCGCAACCAGAAACCCGTCGACCTCCATCGCACGCGCCGCGGCGATCAACCTCGCCGCGATCGCCTCAAACGTATCCGCCGTCAGCGTCCCGCTCGGCACCGCGAACGTTGCGAAACCGGGCACGGCTTCAATGCCGCCAGCCAGAAAACCGCCGAGTTCATGATGCGCGCCGGTCCAGCGCTCGATCAGCGCGGCGCCGGAAGTCATCGACGTACGCTCGAAGTCTTCGAACGTCGTCGGCACATCCAGAAACGTATTCGACTCGTGCAGAAAGCCAAGAATGCCGGCGCGCATGGTTTAGTAACTCAAGTATCCGCCATCGACGACCAGCGTTTCACCGGTGATGAACGAAGCGCGATCGCTCAACAGAAACGCCACCGCCTCGCCAATCTCTTCCGGTTGCCCCCGGCGGCCCAGCGGAGTGAACCGCAGCCCACTCGCGTCCTTGCTCGCGATCGTGAAGATGTCGCCCGGCGCCACGGCATTTACACGAATTCGATGTTCGGCCAGCTCCAGCGCCATCGCCTTCGCCAGCATCGACAACGCCGCCTTCGACGCGCAATAGATCGACGCGTTCTTTTGCGCCGCATACGCACCCACGCTCGCGATATGCACGATCGCGCCCGCTTCGCCGCGATCCTTCCAATACCGCGCCGCAAGTTGCGAGCACAACACCGGGCCCTTCACATTCACATCGAGCATCTCGTCAATATGCCCGCGCGACGCATCCAGAAACGGCGCAAGCGCCACCGCCCCCGTGATCGCCGCGTTGTTGACAAGCCCATCCAGTCGCCCCATTTTTGAAACGACTTCGTCGAACCATAGCGACGGCTCGCGCACATCGCCGCGAAACATCGGCGTTCCTTCGATCGCCTCCGGCTGAATCGCCGCGACGTGCGCGCCATACGAAGTCAACACGCGCGATATACCCGCGCCAATGCCAGTCGCCCCGCCGGTAACGATATAGACTCGCCCTTCAAGCATTCGCGAACCACCTTTCCACACCATCGGCGTCAACTAGCGAATCGTCAAACGAAATCGCCGCGATTGAATCGGGATCCTTGAATCCATGCCCCGTTACTAAACACACCGACCGCCCTTCCGGCCGCAGTTTCAGCCATCCCGCATAAGCCGCC
Source organism: Acidobacteriota bacterium (assembly GCA_016871055.1). Lineage (GTDB taxonomy): Bacteria > Acidobacteriota > Terriglobia > Bryobacterales > Bryobacteraceae. Next base: position 12,657 of record VFZW01000134.1, on the reverse strand, counting down.
GCGCCCGCCGGCTCGCAGTAGATGCCCTCACGCGAAAGCATCAACCGCTGCGCGGCGAAGACTTCGTCGTCACCCACCGCCACACCTTCGCCGCGATTCGCATACAGCGTCGAAAGCGCCAGGGTCGCGTCAATGTCGTTCGGCACCGACAACCCGCTAATCCGCGTCGTCGATTGCACGACACGAGCAGTACTTTCCGAAGCGCGCCACGCATCGACCACCGTCGCGCAGCCCGCCGGCTGCACCGCGTGCACGCGCACGCCGCCGATTCCACGTGCAACCGCGGTGTACAGCCCACCTCCGCCCACCGGCACAAACACATGCGCGGGTTCGAAAGAAACCAACTCGCGCGCTACCAACGACACCGCAGCCATCGCCGCCGGACAATACCGAAACGCCGACACAACGAGCGGAATCCCCAGGCCGTGCAACACCTCGAAAACGCGCTCGGTAACCGCGGCATCCACAGTGAATCCACGCACCCGCAACACGCGCGCTCCATGCGCGCGCATCTGCGCCAACTTCCCCGCGGGCGCATCCGCATTGACCACGACCGCGCATTGAATTCCAGCCCGCGCGCAGTAGGCTGCCAGCGCCGATCCCGTATTTCCCGACGACGTCGCCACCACGCGCTTCACGCCCAACGCCGCCAACCGCTCCACCTCCGCCGCCGCGAATCGATCCTTGTACGACCCCGAAGGCTGGCATGATTCGAGCTTGAAAAGCACCGAATCGCCGTGCTCGGCGCTGGCGACGCACGGCGTCAAAAAATCAGATCTCCTTGCCCGATCGCGCGGGGAATAAATCCATTCGCAATCTGCTTCAACGCCGCGTCGATATGAATCTGTCCGTTCGAAACCGTAAACAACCCGTGCCCCGGCAGCAGGACATCGATCCCCAGACCGGCCAGCTTCGGCAAGTCTTCTTTGTATCCGTTCATGCTCGAATCGGCCGTGTTGATTAGCCCGATCACGCCGCCGTAGAACACGATATCGGCGCATATGAAACACCGCTTGCCCGCGTGTTCAAACAGGTAGGCGAAGGAATCGGCCGAGTGCCCCCGCACACGAATCGCGCGCAGCGCGAAACCCTCCAACTCGACGACATTGCCATTTTCGATCACGCGCGCAACGTCCACCGGATTAAGCCGCATCTCCGGCGGATACGACTTCATCCGCTGCGCCTCGGCCAGCCCGCAATCGTCTTCGTCGCCAGAAATCAACAACGGCGCCGTGTGCAAAGACGTCGCAATCGGCCAGCCGAGTTCGCGGTGCAACCGCGCCGCACCGCAGGAGTGATCCGGATGTTTGTGCGTGATCAGGATCGTCCCGCGCGACAGATCACCGAACTCGCTCCGCAAGTTTGCGATCACGGCATCGTGCCCCATGCCCGAACCCGCATCAACAAGTAGAATGCCCTGCTCGCCGCGCAGCGCGTAGATATGGCAGTCATAGCGGCTGCTCAGTCCGAACTGCCGGCTTCCCACCATGTACAACCACTCATTGATCCTCATCTTTTGTAGAACCAATCCAGCGGCACGGCCTTCAGTTTCAGCGACCATCCCGGCCCGACGTTCTTCACGTAGTACGTCATCAACGCTCGATCGCGCAGCCATTCGATGCTTGTATAGGCAAACGTCGCACCTAGTGTCTCATCGAGATTCTTGTACAACATCCACGTCTCGCCTTCGTCCTTCGACACCGCCGCCGTCAATGGCGCGCGCCGCGTCGTCGTCGAATTGTTCCAAACAAGAATCAGGTCCTTTGTTTTTGGATGCCGTTTGATCGACTGCGGCGATAGCGGCGAATCGACGGCCATCGGCGACAGCGCCCCAAACGACTTGCCCCTGTCGGCCGACACCGCGCGATAGATCTGCCCCTTCGCCGTACGCACCCAAAGCAACACGCTGCCGTCCTTGCGTTCGACGACGCCCGGCTCCTGCGCGCCCGGCTTTGAATCGGGCAGGTCGAGAATCGTTTCGCTAGGCGTCCACGTCTCGCCTTCGTCGTCGGAGTAGTAGACACGCGACCGGATATGCGGATCGACGCGGTAGTCCGTCGTGAAAAATAGCGGCATCAAAATGCGGCCCGACCGCAGCTGAATCGCGCGGTCGTGATTGAATCCCGTGTAGGAAGGCGACGGCGTAATCGCCATCGGCCGCGCCGGCGAGAACGTCTTCGCGTCGTCGCGCGATACGCGCACAAATGGCGCCGCATCACCCTCGGAATTTTTGCGGCAAAAAATAAACAGAATCTTCCCGCTCTTCAGACGCAGCAAGTCCGGCTCCATCACGTTCATGGCGCCGATGTTTTCTTGCAGCGTAAACTTCTCGCCCCAGGTCTCTCCGCGATCGCGCGAAATACGCGCCGAGATCTTCGCGCGCGCCCAGTCCGACGATCCATCGGTATCGAAATCGGTCCACGCCAGCAGCAGGCGGCCATCGCGCAGCACCACGGTATCGGCTTCGGAGTTGCGCATATTCCCAGGCACGGCGGGCGCGAACATCGATTCGAACGGCAGCGCCGCCGCAAGTAACAAGAGAAAGCTCACAACGCCTCCACAATCGCCAGCGTTCGATCGACCACATCGTCACCGTGCGCGAACGAAAGATACCAGCGGCCATCGGGCAACGCATAAACACCCGAAGCCAGCAGCGCCATCAGAAACTCCGCGTACAGCGCCTTATCGCCGGCGATCGTGTCGCGATACTCGCGCGGCGTCGACGCTTGAAAGTGCAACTGAAAGCAAGTTCCCTCGCCTGTCGCAACCACCGCCACACCTTTGCGCCGCAATGCGTCGACCAGTCCGTCGCGCAACCTCCGCCCGCGCGCATGCAGCGTCGTGTAGTCGCTCGAAGCCAGTTCCTGCAACACAGCGTGCGTCGCCGCCAACGCCAACGGATTTCCATTCAGCGTCCCCGCGTGCACCACGCGCCCTTCGGCGATCCAGTTCATGTACTCGCGCCGCCCGGCGAGAATCGACACCGGCAACCCGCCCGCCGCGGCCTTGGCGAATGTCGCCAAATCCGGCGTCACGCCGTAGAACTCTTGCGCGCCGCCCAGCGCCAATCGAAAGCCCGTGATCACTTCGTCGAAGATCAGCAGCACTCCCTCGCGCGTCGCGGTCTCGCGCAAGAACGAAAGAAATGCATCGGCCGGCGGCAGACATCCGCTATTACAAAGCAGCGGCTCGCAGATGATCGCCGAAATCCGGCCGGAGTGAGCCGCGAACGCCGCCCGCACCGACTCCTCATCGTTCCACCGCGCCACCACCGCGCCCGGGGACTGCCGCTGACCCAACCCCACTGGCACGGGCGCCATCGCCCCCGACTGCTCCATCGACGGCTTGTAGCTCACCAGGACGCTGTCGTCCCAACCGTGATAATGCCCTTCGAACTTCAAGTACAGCGGACGCTCCGTCACCGCGCGCGCCAGCCTTAGCGCGACTTGCACGATCTCTGTGCCGCTGTTGGCATAGGCCACCAGATCCGCGCACGGAATCGCTTTGCACAACAACTCCGCCGTCTCGTACTCCAGCGCGTGCTGCGCGCCAAACGTGTGGCCTTTGGTCAACTGCGCGCCCACTGCCTCATTGACGACCCGCGGCGCGTGCCCCAAAATCAGCGGCCCCCACGCTAGCGTGTAGTCGATGTAGGCGTTGCCATCGACATCGTAAAGCGTCGAGCCTTCACCGCGATCGAAGAACAACGGATACGGTTTTGCCGACCGCCGCAGCGCCGTCGACACGCCGCCCGCCAGCGTCCGCTGCGATCGCTCATATGCCGCCAATGATCCTGCCGTCCGCGCCCGCACCTGCGCTTCGGCCTGTGGCAAGTTAAATGTCATCGTTCGATATCCGCCAGAAGAAATAGAGTATCGCCCTTTGCGACGATCGGCATCTCGTGCGTCAACGCCACCACACCCGCGCGTGGAGCAAAATACTCTTCCACTGTCACTCCCTGCAAGTCGACCAGCCTCCCCATGCGTTGTCCCACGGACACCGAATCCAGCAGTGCAACATCCAAAAGCAGAAACCCATCGCAACCCGCGCTGATGCCATCATCGGTGTTACCAGCACCTGTCAATCGCAACGGCGGCGAAGGGACATCCAGGACTCCATCGAGCATGGACAAGTGGCGCATGACATTTAGAACGCCGCGCTTCATCATCATCAAATCGTCGCGGCGAATCCGCCCGGAGCCCCACGCCTCGACGTAAAGAAACGGTATCCCGCGTTCTTTCGCAAACGAAATCGTCCGTCCCGGTTCAATATGAGGATGCCCCCAGATCACCGACGCGCCAAACGCCAGCGCCGCCTCGCGCGCCCGCGCATCGCCCATCCAGTAACCCGCCATCGACGGCATTGCGTAGCGCACGCCGCCGGAATGCAAGTCGATGTAGAACGACGCGCCCGCGATCAGTTCCCGCGCAACGACAGAAGCAATCCGCCCTGAAATCGTGCCGTCGGCGTCGCCCGGGAACACCCGCGCAAGATTTGCGCCGTCTACAGGATTCACCCGGCTCACCGCGCGATGCGCCTCCGGATTGACAACAGGGGCAAGCACCAACTCGCCGCGCAACTCGCCGCACTCTTCAAACAGTTCATACAGCGCCCGCACACCCTCGTATTCGTCGCCGTGCACGCCCGCCGTCGCCACCAAACGTGGCCCCGGTCCACCGCACACTTCAAGCACGGGCAGCGAAACGCCGCCAGAAGCGCGCAGCCAACGGCGCGTCTTTAGGGGGTCTGCCATCGAAGCGTGACGTGCTGTCGAATCACCTCGCGCGCCGCGAGAATGTCCCCGTCGCCGGTAAGGAATTCAAGCAGCGGCCGATGCGAATCGAGAACCATGCGCAGCTTTTCGTGGGGCGGCTTAGTCAAGAGTTTGTACGAAAACAGCGAGGACGTCAGACTCGTCAGCGCCCTTTCCAAATACTCATTCGCGGTGTTCGCCCAAATAGCGCGATGAAAACTGAAGTCCAACCGCGTCGCTTCAAGCCCCGTCAACTCGTCGTCCCGCTCCATTCTTTCCACAATCTGCTGTAAGCGCCGCAGCACCGCCGGCGTCATATGATCCCGGCACAATACGAGCGCCTCGCCCTCCAACACAATGCGCATGGCGTTAATCTTCCGCACATCTTCACTGGTTAACTCGACGACAAACATCCCGCGCCGCGGTTGGTTGACGACCAGCCATTGCTCTTGTAACTGCTGCAGCGCCTCGCGAATCGGCGCGCGGCTGACCTGCAGCTGCCGGCTCAGCGCGCTTTCGTTCAACCGGTCACCGGGCTCGAACTTGCCCGAGAGGATTTTCTCGACCAGCAACTCCGCGACGTTCTCGCGGAGAGACACCGCGCGTAGCGGCGTCAGCGAGTCGATGTGTGTCATGGACATGTGAACTAGATTAAACCTTTCTTTCGAAAGAGCGCGAATGCACGACTTCGCCACGGACGTCTCGGTGCTGTAGCCGCAGCGTTGAGGCGTCGGCGTCGATGGAAAGGTAACCGCCCTTCACGCGGTGAAAGCGGTGCAGGTCTTTGTTGAGACCGGGCGTGCCTCCTGCGTGCTCGTCCGACGCCGCGCCGCAGCCGAACTCATGCAAGCCGGAATGCGGATCGACCGAATGATACTGCCAGTGCCGGTCGCCGCAAATCGAAACAACATTGCCGTCGAAATTCGCCTTCAGGAAATTTCGAAACTCCAGGCTCTCGTGCGCATACGATGCGTTCGAATGATTGTCCTTCTTGTTCGCCCGGTCCGGCCCAACGATTGGATTCGGATTTACCAGAATCTTCCATCTCGCGGTACTCGCCCGGAGCGCCTTCATCAGCCACGCCTTCTGCTCGGCGCCCCAGATCGATTTCCCCGGTCCATCGGCGTCCGTATTCGCCGACCGGTAGTCGCGGGAATCCGGCAGCCACAGCTCCAAATTCGCCCCCGCGCGCACCGTTCGATACATCGGCTTGCCCGCCGCCGGCGACGGCGCCTGTTCACGGAAAAGGCGCTGGCCCTGCGCGAACGTCAACGGCTTCACCTTCGAGTCCTTCATCGACGGCCAGGCATCGTCGGACAACAGATCGTGATCGTCCTTCTGCCAGTAGCCGCCGGTTCCGCGCAAGCACTCGACCAGCGTCGGCAAACTATACATCCGCTGCCAGTGATAGCGCGCGATCGCCTCGCTCGTCGCGACCGGATCCTCGCTGTCGTAGTAAACGTTATCGCCGCAGCTCAACAGAAAATCGGGCTTCCACTTGCCGATGCTCTCGTAGATATGAAACCCATCGGCGCGGTCCATGTGGCAATACATCTGGCAGCTCAGCAGCGCCGCGCGCACCGGAACGGAGGACTGCTCCCGCGGCAGCGTCTTGAACGTCCCTGTCAATTCCCCATCGACGCGCCCGTTCCGCGTGGCCTTCGTCTCGATCGTGAACTTGTGCTGCGTCGCGGCACGCAGGCCAGCAACCGGGATCGACGCGGCGAAGTCGGCCTGATCGCTCACCTCCACCCACTTGGTCGATCCCTTGTCGTGCACAACGCGCATCCACCCCGCCGCGCCCTTCGATGCTCCTTCCAACAACTCGACGTTTTCTTCCGGCTTCAGATACTTCGCGGCCCGTCCTTGTCCGCGCCGCACAATCCCGTTCGACAACCGCGCCGACGCCGCCGTCCGCCGCGCCCAGATTACAGCCGACTCCGCCGTCATCTCTCCGATCTTGCACCCGGTCGCCTGATGCGTCTCGCCCGGCGTGGCGGCGGCGTAGACCGAACCGCCCAGTCCCAGCGCCATCAGCTCTCGCCTGCTCAACATTGTCGTCGTCATTCGGTCATAGCGTATCATTGGCGAAGAATGTTTGCCGTCGTCGCCCTTCTTGCCGCCGCACTCGCCTCCGCTCAATCGTGGCGTCTCGAAGTGCCGGCGAACGCCATCGCGCGATTCGCTCTGCACGACGGCGATTGGCAAAATCTGAATGTCGAAGGCCGCTACCGGATCTGGCTGCGCCGCGACCGCTCCCGCTACATCGTCCACGAACAAGGCCGCGAACCACGCGAGTATCGCCACGAAGTCACCGGCAGCGCCGTACTGCCGTCGATGTCGCCGTGGGAAGAGCTGTGGCCTCAACTGCTGAGCGACGGCCGCACGCGATACCTCGGCCACGTTTACGTCCGCGACAACACCCCCTCCGCACCATTGGAACCGCCCGCCAACCCGCGCATCGTCAACCTGCGTCCCGACCTCTGGCTCGGCCCCGCATCGAACGCCAGGCAGCAGGACGAAACACGCCGCTACGACGGCTCCGATTACGCCTACGTCCCCTTCAGCAAAGCCGACTACGAATTGATGGCCCAAGCCGGAATCACCGTCGTAAAGGCCATCGGCCATCAGCTACAATGGGCCGAAGATCTTGGCCTCTACTTCTGGGGACCACACGAACAACTTTCCTACCCCGAGTTGCTATACCGCAGCCAATATCTCGGCCCCGCGTTGTTTCTCGACGAACCCGCCGTCGGAACGCGCGATCACGATCTCCGGCCCAAGCTCGCAAAAGATCCCGCCTTCCGCAAAGCGATCACCGCCGAAGCCGCTTTCGACACCTACCGAGCCCACTACGCCAAGTCGATCACAGCCGGCCCCGCGCAAGTCCTCATGCGCACACTCAAGGCGCGCAAGGATGTCGATCTCGGCACGATGTCCTTCGCGCAACGCAACATTTACAACTGGGAAACGATGCCCGAAACCGCGGCCTGGGCGCTATCGCAAGATCCCCTCGTGCCCGCCGCCATGGTCTTCGAACCGCCCGGCCGCATCGGCACGCGCCGCACGCTGCCGGAATGGAACATGGCCTACGGCACGGAGTTCCGCGTCGACGACATGCGCGTGCTGCCTGCGGTCGTTTTCGGATTCTTGCGCGGCGCAGCGCGGCTTAATAACAAGCAATGGGGCGTCAGCATCTACGGCGCCGTCGAACGCGCCGACGCGCCTTTCTGGCTCACCCACGCCTATGATCTCGGCGCCGAACGCTTTTTCTTTTGGGACAACTACCAACTCGCCTGCGTGCAGTTTGGCGAAATCCTCGCCCTCAGCCGGCACCTGCGCAGTCACGCGCGCCAGCATCCGCGCGCCGCTGTCGAAAAAGCCGCACGCGCCATTCTGCTGCCGCCCGGCTACGGGCTCGGCCACGTGCAGATGGGCCGTGGAAATTTATGGGGCATCGGCGAGTTGAATCTGGAACGCCGCAACCACCGCGCCGTTATGAGCCGCTTCTTCGCCGAGATCGAACGCAGTCTGCGCGAGGGTGTCTCCTTCGATCTCTTTTGGGACATCCCGGGCCTTCGCCTCGATGGCTGCGGCGACATCGTCCGGGTGCCGGCAAACACGCAAGCCGTCGATCGCCGTCGCGCCAACGGCCCGCGTTTAAGCGTGACGATCGCAAACGGTGTCGCCACCGCGCAAGTCGAACAAACGGACGCGCCTGTCTACTACACCCTGGGCGCCGATCCCTCAGGCGTGCTCCACAACGCGCTCGTCTTGTGGGAGCTCTTCGGCCCCAACGACGAGGATTATTTTTCCCTACTGGCCAAGGACATGCGGCCCGACGTTCGCTGGCACAGCGCCACCCAGGCCGAAGTGCGCATTGCATTGCCGCAACTCGCCGCCGGCCGCTATCGCTTGCGCGGAGCGACCGTCGATACGGCCGGCCATTCCACCGTCGTCTGGACCGAATGGAATCACCCCTAAGCGCGCGTGCCATGATCGATTCATGGATCAATCCCTTAACAACCGTCGCGCCGTCGTCACCGGCGGCACCCGCGGTATCGGCCGGGCTCTCGTCGGGGCTCTGCTGCAGGAAGGCGCCCAGGTCACCTTCTGCGGCGCTACCCAGGCTAGTGTGAACAAAGCCGTATCGGAAATATCGGACCCTAAGGTTTTCGGCGTAGCCGCCGATGTATCCAGTGAAGACGAAGTGTTGGCACTGTTCGCGTTCGCGACCGAACGCATGGGCGGAGTCGACATCCTCATCGCAAACGCCGGCATCGGCGTTTTCGGACCGGCAGGAGACCTGAGCGTGGAGCAGTGGAAAAAGACGCTGGATGTAAATCTTACAGGTGCCTACCTTTGCGCCCGCGCCGCGCTCGCGCCGATGAGAAACGCAAAGTCCGGCCACATCGTCTTTATCAGTAGTCTGGCAGCGAAAAATCCCTTCGCCGGCGGCGCCGCCTACAACGCGTCGAAGTTCGGCATGAACGGGATGAGCGAGGCCATGATGCTCGACCACCGCTACGACGGAATTCGCATCACCGAAATTATGCCCGGCAGCGTGGACACCGATTTTTCGCCGCGCTCGGCGGGCAAACCCAGTTCCTGGAAGATCCAACCCGCCGATGTCGCCGAAGCCACCTTGGCTGCGTTGCGCATGCCGGAACGTACATTGATAAGCCGTATCGAATTAAGGCCATCCCGCCCGCAGAAGGGATAGAGAGGAGTTTTCCTAACCGGACCGCAAAGCCATTTCCCCTCATGTTTGCCGCCCCTTCGCCGAAATAGTAGGTGTAGCGAGCAACCCAATGAACCGATGGCTATCCGATCGACATGACAACGACAAGCCCAAGAGCGCGAACAAGAGTAGCGTGCGAGGGGCAAGTCCAGAAGTCGATTGGCGCGAGGAAGGCACCTGGCTCCGAGGAAATCCGCGTATGGCCGACTTACTAGCACTCGACAAAGCGGTATCCGAAGCGGTCACGCTAGACCCCACGCGGACAGGCCTCGACGCCAATCTCCGCCGCCTGGTCGTCGGGCAACCCGAGGCCATCGACCAGATCGTCAACATCTATCAGATGCATCTGACCGGCATGAACCCGCCCGGCCGCCCGATCGGCAATTTCCTCTTTCTCGGCCCCACAGGCACGGGCAAGACCCGCATCGTCGAAGCCACGGCCGAAGCCCTCGTCGGCAATCCGCGCTCTGTCATCAAAATCGACTGCGCCGAGTTCCAGCACTCGCACGAAATCGCCAAATTGATCGGTTCGCCTCCCGGCTACCTGGGCCACCGCGAGACCCACCCGCTGCTAAGCCAGGAAACGATCAATCAGCATCACACCGAACGCGTCAAAATCAGCTTCATCCTCTTCGACGAAATCGAAAAGGCGTCCGACTCGCTCTGGAACCTGCTGCTCGGCATCCTCGACAAAGGCATACTCACCCTCGGCGACAACCGCAAGGTCGACTTCTCTCGCGCCATGATCTTCATGACCTCCAACCTCGGTGCCAACGAGATGAGTTCGATCCTCAGCCCCAAGCTCGGCTTCGGCCTCGGCTCATCGGCCGCGGTCCAACCAGCGGAACTCGACGAAAAAACCTCCTCGAAAATCGCCCGCAGCGGGTTCGAAGCGGCTCGCAAGAAGTTCACGCCCGAATTCATGAACCGGCTGGACAAAGTCGTCGTCTTCCATCCGCTCGGCGAAGCCGAAATGCGCAAGATCCTCGACATCGAACTGCAGGCGGTCCAGCAGCGCATCTTCACCTCCTCGGCCGATCGCGCCTTCGTCTTCCACGCCACCGCCGACGCCAAAGAGTACCTCCTCGGCCAGGGCGTCGACACCAAATACGGCGCCCGCCACCTCAAACGAGCGATCGAACGCTTGATCGTCCAGCCGCTATCGAACCTGATCGCCACCGACCAGATCCGTCCCGGCGACCTGATCCAGATTGGCATCGCCTCCGACGGCGAGCCCAAGCTCACCTTCCAGCGCCAAGCCGAGAACATGTCGCCCATCGCCATGGCGCAGTACGGCCAGGCGGCTCTAACGCTGCCGCCCACCGCCGCCACCGCCAGCGCCATCTGCGAAAACTCACGCGGACAGCTCGCCAAATATGGCCGCCGGCCTTAAAGGTTCGGTTTCCGTACCGCCGCCCCGCGCTCAGAGGTTTTACAACTTCCTTACCTTTTCCTGACAACTCTGAAATAGGTCGTCCCGCATAATTGTCCTCATAGACCTCCGGCAACGGAGAAGACTTTCCAAAAACTCTACCGCCGCCCCGCGTGCGATCCGCGTCCGGTTTCCCGAACAGTGGACCACAAGTTGCCCCGCGGTTAGCGGCTCAAAAGGACACTTATGCTTACCTTCCGCGCTTATTCGCTTTCCCTGCTGGCGACTTGCTCACTCGCCGCCAGCACTCCAGTTCTCCCCCTCCACTTTGAGGAGAACGCCGGCCAATTCGACGCCCGCGCCCGCTTCCGAACCGCCGGCGCCGGGTTTCGCGCCTACTTCACCCCCACCGAAACCGTCCTCGGCGTGGGAGCAAAGAACGTTCCGGTCACCATCCGCATGTCCGGCCGCTCAACCCGGCCGTCTCTAAAGTCCACGGAAAAACTCAAAAGCACCTCAAGTTACTTCCTCGGCGACGACCGCGCCAAATGGCGCGAAAACGTCCGCCACTACTCCGGCGTCAAGTACGAACGTGTCTACGACGGCATCGACATGGTCTTCTACGGCAACCAGAACCTCCTCGAGTACGATTTCATCGTGCAACCCCAAGCCAACGCCAAAAGCATCCTGATGACGTTCGACGGTGCCGACCACATCGCAACCACGCCGCTCGGCGATCTCGCCATCACCGCCGGCGGCGAAACCGTCACGCTCCAGAAACCCATCGCATACCAAGGCGAAACGCAGGTCGACGCCGCCTACATCGTCGACGGCCGCCACGTCAGCTTCTCGCTCGGCGCCTACGATCCCTCGCAAACCCTCGTCATCGATCCGATATTGCAATATTCCACCTTTCTCGGCGGCTCGGGAGTCGACAGCGCCAACGCCGTCGCTGTCGACTCCGCCGGCCAAACCTGGATCGCCGGATTCCTGACCGTCGGCGACCTCCCCCAAGCCGCCACCTTTGGCTCCCCGAACTTCGCCACCGCCCAATCCTTCGTCGCCAAACTGACCCTCTCCGGCGGCGCGCTCGACTTTGTCGCCTACTACGGCGGCAACGGCCAAACCCTCGCGCTCGGCATGGCCTACGATCCCATCGCCAACCGCATTCACGTCGTCGGCCAAACCTCCGCGACGAATCTCCCGCTGTCCTTCGCCGCGCAGACCACGTTCGGCGGCGTCGTCGACGCCTTCCATATGCGCATCAACGCAACCCGCCCATTTCTCGCGTCATCGACCTACCTCGGCGGACCAGGCGTCGACGCTGCCTTCCGTGTCGCCATTGGACCCAACGGTTCCGCGCTCATCGCTGGCCATGCCGGTAGCGGATTTCCCGTCACCGCCGGCGTTTCCCAACCTTTGTTCGGAGGCGGTTCCTTAGACGGCTTCCTCACCCAGATCAATACCAACGGCACGCTCGCCCAATCGACCTTCATCGGGGGCAACGGCGCGGACGTCGCGCGCGGCGTCGCATTTGACAAGGACGGCGCCCATGTCTGGATCGTCGGCCAGACCGCATCCACCAACCTCGCGGCCAACAACTCCATTCAGAGCACGCTCGGCGGCAGCAACGACGACATGATCGCCCGCATCAACCTGGCGACCAAGGCGCGTACGTTTTTCACATACCTCGGCGGCTCGACCAGCGAAGACTTTTCATGCGCAATCTCCGCCGAACCCGGTAAAGTCATCATCGGCGGCCAGGCATCCTCAGGCTTCACACCCACTTCG
>VFZW01000133.1 GCA_016871055.1 Acidobacteriota bacterium | reverse complement strand
GCTGGCCGCCGCCAACTTGCAAATCGTCCCAGGCGCCCTCGCCGTTACCGCTCTTGACCTGCGGCATCATCATCATGATCTGAAACGCATTGCGCATGCCGCCGCCGATGCCGGCGACCGCGATAGGAAGATCGTTGACCAGCTTGTTCTCCATCGTAGTGGAGACTTCGGTGGACTCGGTCTTAATCGGCGGCGCCTCGCCCGTGACGCGAATCTGATCGCTCGTCGCGCCGACGGAGAGTCCGATGTCGATGCGCACGTTGTCGTTGCTGCTCAGCGCAACAGGCCCACGCGACCAGCCCTTGAAGCCGGCAACATTCGATGAAATTTCGTAGGAGCCGACGCGCAGTCCGACGAGCACGTAGTTGCCGGTGCCGGAGGAAACACTCTCGCTGATTTCGCCAGTGTTCAAGTTCTTCGCCGTCACCTTCGCGCCGGTAACGACGGCACCCGAGGCATCAACCACTAAACCGGTGATGCTGCCCGTTGAACTCTGGCCAAATGCGGCCTCTGCGGTGCACAGCAGTGTGACAAGACCAATCCACTTGGATCTGCTACTCATTCGGTATCTCCTTCTTATTCTTAAATCGACGGACGCTTTTGAGACTAGGCGATCCAGCGTCAGTATATAACCCTTATCAAGGATGCTGCAAATGGTTTTCGCCTATCTCCCTGTTGCGATCGCTAAATTCTTCCGCGCTTCGACATGATCCGGCCTGATGCGAAGCACTTCCCGGAACTGATTGGCGGCATCGGCGAGGCGACCCTCCTCGCCATACGCGATTCCCAAGCTGAGATGCGCTTCCATAAAATCCGGGTGGGCGCGTACCACGGCTTGGAACTCTTGCGTCGCGGTGCGCCGCTTACCGCGCAGGTAGAGGATCCGCGCGCGATTCAGCCGGTACTCACGGTTATCGGGCTCCGCGCGGTAGGCGCTCGAAGCGGCTTCGTAAGCCGCGGTCAGATCGCCCTGCGCCAGATGAATCGCGCCTAGGCCCATGTGCGCGGCGGGCTCATGCGGGCGCGACTGCAACGCCTGCCGAAACGCGGCCGCGGCGCCAGAACCATCGCCGGATTTGGCGAGAAGCTGTCCCAAGCTGACGCGGGCTTCGGGCAGCTTGAGTTGCTCGAGTTCGCGGCGCGCGCCGCCCGCGTCTCCGTTTTTCTCCAGCGCTTGCGCGTAATTGAAGCGCGCCTTTTCAAGCCCCGGATCCAGCCGCAGCGCCTCTCCATACGAGCGGATGGCCTCCGGCAGGTTGTTGTTCGCCATGTGCGCGTCACCGAGAAACGCCCAGACCTTCGGGTCCGCCTTTGCCGCTCCGTGAAGTAAGGAAATGCCGCGCGAGCGATCGGCCGAGTGCGCCGTCAGCGCCAAGCCGAGGTAGAGATCCCGCTCCGGCAGCGTGGCCGGATAGTAAAGCGCAAGCGGTCCGCGGTACGATTCCTCCTTTTCCTGCCGAGGCGCAAGCAAGTCGCCCTTGGGCCGGTGCCGCTGGATGCGGTGATCGGTCATGATCACGTGAACCGCATCGTCGGTCCGGCGCTTCGGCATGTGACAGGTGGTGCAGTCGCTGTCGGCATTGTGCGCCGCTTGATGGCACTGCCGACAAACCTGCCGCTGCCGCGCGACAGCGGGCGCGCCGCGGACAATCCTGTGCGGGTCGTGACACGTCGTGCATGTCAGCCGGCCCGCCGATTGCAGATAACACGCCGACTGCCGCAGCCGGTACGCCGCGCCGACGATCTCGAATTTGTCGTCGTGTCCCGTTTGTGACGGGTGATCGAAGTGAACGACGAAATCGCCGAGCGGCTCGCCGGGCCGATAAGAGTACGCGCCACGGCCGAACCGCCGCGTCGAAGCCGGCAGCGGCGCGCTCGTCGTTTCCAGATGGCACTGCATGCAGACATCCATCCGCCGGTCCGCGTCGAGCTTCGCGGGATTCACGATGTTACCTTTCTTCGCACTGGCCACATGCGCCGCGCCGGACCCGTGGCATCGCTGGCAATCGATTCCCTGCGGCAGCTTTTCGGGAAACAGAGCGGCGCGGCCGAACCGGTCGTCCACTCCCGTTGGATACGCGGTATGACAGAACATGCAACCGTGGTCGATCTGCCTGTTGAAGCCGTGATGCTTTGGCTTATCGAAGCCCGGACTCATCCCCCACTTGTTCCCATCGGCGTACCACGACAGCGGAAGCTCAACGATCTCGCCGTTCGGCGACTGGTGCAGGAAGGTTCGCGCGTGATTGCCCGAGCCGATCACCCAGTGAACTTCCATCTCAAACGCGCTGTCGGCGTCTTGCGTCGAACGCCGCTGCACGAGTTTGCCATCGCGCCAGTTCATCTCGAAGATGTGGCCCGAAGCCTTGTGCTCAAACCGCACGGTCCGGTCGATCGGCACGTTTTGCGGAGTTGGTTTGTAGAACGCGCGCGCCATGCCGCTCGATTGATACGACGCGGCGATTTCGGCGTGACACGGACGGCAGGAGGCGGGGTCGGCGTATTCGGCTTTCGGCGGGGCAGGGGTATTCGGACGAAAATAGAGCTCGATGCCGAGCGCAAGAAGCGCCGCGCCGCCTATCCATATGAACAACCGGGCCACTTGAATACATTACAATAGCGGCGGTTCATGTTCCGCTTTTTGCCCTTGATCGCGTTGTGCGGCTGGTCCCAGACCCGTGAGAACGGCTACGTCGCGCCCGCGACCTGCCAGCCCTGCCACGTGCGAATCTACGAGTCGTACATGCAGACCGGCATGGGGCGATCATTCGCGCCGATCGCCGAAGTTCCCGTCGTCGAAGATTGGACCGCGCGTTTCACGCATGCGTTATCGAACCGCAACTATTCGGTCGCGAAACGCGACGGGCGATTCTTCATGCGGCGAGACGGTCAAGATCCGGTGGAGAAGGAGATCCACTATGTCATGGGATCGGGCAATCACGCGCGGACCTACCTAACCCGGAAAAAGAACGGCAAACTGGCCGAACTGCCGCTGAGCTGGTACGCCGGCGACGGCGGTCACTGGGCCATGAGTCCGGGTTACGATCGCTCCGATCACTCCGATTTCCGCCGCGAAGTTTCCGATTCCTGCCTCTTCTGCCACAATGCTTATCCGTCCGAGGCGAACCGCGGGACCGGCCGCTGCATCGATTGCCAGCGCTGCCACGGCCCGGGCGAAGCGCATGTCCATCGAAAAGGACCTATCGTGAATCCGGCCCGTCTGAACCCGGACCGCCAGGCCGAAATCTGCATGCAGTGCCACCTCGAATCCGCCAGCCGCACAATTCCCGATTCGATTCGGCGTTTCAATCGCGGGCCATTCTCCTATCGCCCCGGTGAGCCCCTCGGCGATTTCACACTCTACTTCGCTTCTTCCCCCTCCACCGCGCCTAGCCCTGTCACGGTAAATCACTCGGAGTATGGCATGCGCGAATCAGCGTGCTTCTCAAGCAGCAAAGGAAAGTTGACCTGCGCCACTTGCCACGACCCGCACCAAACCCGCCGAGGCGCCGACGCCGCGCAGCGCTACACACAGGCCTGCTGAGGCTGCCATCCAACCGCCCATCCGGAACGCACCGGCGAATGCACCGATTGTCACATGCCCAAACGCCGCGCCGAAGACGCGGTGCACGTTGTCGTCACCGACCACCGCATCCAGCGCGGGCCGTTTGCGGCGGGCGCAAGTCCGAAACGTGAGCAACACGGCCGCTACAACGGACCCGTCAAGCTCTATTACCCGCCGAAGCTCACGGGCAGCGCGCTAGACACGGCCTATCTGGCGCTCGCCGGATTAACCGACCGATCCCGCCTTCCCGCCGCCTCGCAGCAACTGGAATCGGCCATCGGCTCGGCCCGCCCCGAACACCCGGAGTTCTACCTGGAGCTCGCGCGCGGATACCGCGCGTTGGGCGTGATCGACAAGGCGGCGCACTATTATCGACAGGCTCTTCGCCGGGAAGCGAACAACGCCGGCGCGCTCACCGATCTGGCTGAAATCCTGCTCGGAAAGAACGACGCCCCCGCAGCCATCAGACTCCTCGAAAACGCAACAGCCGGCACGTCGTCGGATCCGGCGCTACTAAACGGCCTCGCCGTCGCCTACGGCCATGCGGGCCGCTTTCGAGAAGCCGAACCTCTTCTGCACCGCGCTTTGGAGTTAGATGACGAGCTACCACTGACCTGGCTAAACCTCGGCGTATGTCTCCAAGCGCAAGGCAAAGCGAAAGATGCAGCCGCCGCTTACCGCGAAGCCCTGCGGCTGCAGCCCAATTTCGCAAGAGCGCGCCAGTACCTGAATCGAATTCCCAAGTGACGGAATCCGGTCCCAGCTACGCCCACATCTTCTCGCCTTCCACCAGATACTTCGCGCTAATCAGCTTCTCGTTCAACTGAATGCCGTAACCGGGCCGGTCGCTCAGTTGAATGTGCCCCTTGACGATCATCTCCTTGTCGTAGCCGAGCACGTCGGGGTCGCCATTGATGCCATTTCCATCGCGGTTCATCGGGTTATTGATGAACGCTTCGTGCGCCGTGAATTCGCGCACCGTTGCCGCAAAGTTAGCGGAGGCGATCGTCGCAATGGGCCCGGCCACGTTGTGTGTCGCCACGGGGATGTAGTAGGTCTCGGCAAGATCGGCGATCTTCTTCGCCTCCAGAAGGCCGCCGGCCATCGAAACGTCGATCTCGATGATGTTGACACCCTGATTCACGATGAATGGACGGAAGTCGTCGCGGCCGTAGAGATTTTCTCCCGTAAGAATCGGCACCGGCGACTTCGCCGTGAGCTTGACCCATTGCTCGTTGTAAGCGATCGGCAGCGGGTCTTCCAACCAGATCGGCCGCACCGGCGCCACCGCTTGCGCAAGCCGGAGCGCACTGTCAAAGTCGAGCTCCCAGTGGCAATGGACCGCGATATCGAAGTCGAGTCCCAACGCGCCCCGCATGTTTGCAAAGCCCTTCGCGTTACGGTCGACCTGCACATTCGACATGCGCCGGTTGTCCAACTGCTCCCAGCGCTGATCGCGGAGGATGTTGGTCTTACACGCTGTCCAGCCCTGCCGCTTCATCCGTTCCGCGAATTCCGCGCAGGATTCCTTGCTCGACATGTCGAGTGGTCCCGTCGAAGCGTAGGCACGAACTTCCTTCACATGCGAGCCGCCGCCGAGGATGCGGTGAACCGGCTGCCCGTTGATCTTGCCGATGAGATCCCACATGGCGAACTCGACGCCCGTGATGGCGTGGGTTGCAACGCCGTGATTGCCCCCGTAGTAGGAAGTACGCGTGCTCATCTTGAACACCAGGTACTCGAGGTTCATCGGGTCTTGACCCATCAGGATCGGCTTGCAGACGTTCAAGACGATGTCCTTCGCGCCGTAGCCTTTCTCATCGTGATGGCACTCTCCGATGCCCACAAGCCCGACATTGGTCGAGATCTTGACGAGCGGGCTCACACGAAATCCGATGCGCGTGAGGATGCATTGCACATCGGTGATCTTGACCTTGCCGGCCGATGGTCCGGCCATCAGATTCAGGTAGGGCGCGAAGGCGGCCGCGGACGCGCCGCCGGCGGCGTGTGTCAGGAATTTTCTTCGATTCATCACTTGACCTTTGGGCCCAACGGGCCGCGAAACTTCGATGAGGGTATCACAGACGACAAGATGGAAGCGCAACCGTCGGCGGCCGCGAGAACGTATTGTTTGCCGGCATACCGAGCGAGTTGCGACCCCACTGCGGTAAACTCGCCATACCGCCTTTCGGATGGCCACCGACGTTACCGTACTCTTGCACCGTTGGAAGTCGGGCGATAAAGAAGCGCTCGACGGCATCACCGCGTTGTTGTATCCGGAACTTCGGCGGCTGGCTTCCGGTTTCTTGTCGCGCGAGCGAAAGGGCCACACGCTGCAAGCCACCGCGTTGGTCAATGAGGTGTACATGAAGCTGGCCGGGCTCGGCAAGCTCGATTGGAAGGACCGCGCGCACTTTGTCGGCATCGCCGCGCACATCATGCGCCAAGTGTTGGTGCAGCATGCGCGGACCAAGAACGCACTGAAGCGCGGCGGCGATCTGAGGCCGGTGACGCTCGATGAATGCAGCGGCGGAGTGAGCAACGACAGCGCAGTCCTGACCGCGCTCGACGACGCACTCACCGCGCTTGCCGCCATCGACGAGCGAAAATCGCAGATCGTCGAAATGAAGTACTTTGGCGGCATGAACGCCGAAGAGACCGCTGAGGCTTGCGGCGTTTCGGTGTCAACGGTCGGCCGGCAGCTGCGTCTCGCCGAAGCCTGGGTTTATCGTCATATGCAGGGCGAGAGCCCCGCCGAGGAGAAATAAATGAAATTCGCCATTCTCGCGTTGAGTGTGTGCGCGTGGAGTCAGCAACTGCTGCGCGTCGATCACTATGTGAAGGTCAAGTCGGTCGCGCCGTCGATGAACGGGCAGACCGCGCAGATCTACGTGCGGGAGGTCGTGCTCGACGGCGCGGGCCTGCGCGGCGACGATCGCCCGGACCGCGTTGTCCTCTTCGTCCACGGCGCGGGCACGCCGGCCGAAGTCGCATTCGACGCGCAGTACAAGGACTACAGTTGGATGGCCTATCTGGCTAAAGCCGGCTACGACGTGTTCTCGATGGACATGGAAGGCTACGGGCGATCGACGCGCCCGGCCGTCATGAACGACCCGTGCAACTTGACCAGGGAGCAGCAGCTTTCGCTGTTCGGAAAAGACTGCGCGCCGTCCTACACCGAGCGCGTTACGACGGCCGATTCCGATTGGCACGACATCGACGGGGTGGTTGAACATCTGCGCAAGATTCGCGGCGTCTCGAAGGTGAGTCTTATCGGCTGGTCGCAGGGCGGACCGCGCAGTGGCGGTTACGCGTCGCAGCATCCGGCGAGTATTTCGAAGTTGATTCTGCTTGCACCGGCGTATTCGTTGGCCGCTTCCGCCGGCGGCGCGCCACGGACGGGCGGCCCGATTTTCAACACGCAATCGCGCGCTGATTTGGACGCGAATTGGGACAGGCAGATCGGTTGTCCGGATCAGGTCGATCCCGCCGCGCGCGAATCGGTGTGGCGCGATATGCTGGCGTCCGATCCGGTCGGAGCGACGTGGGGCACGGGCGTGCGTCGCGCGCCGAATGCCACATCGCGCGGCTGGAATAAAGAAGTGGTGTCGAAGATGCGGATTCCGGCGCTGTTTGTGGCCCCGGCGCTCGACAAGCAAGCGCTGCCGGCCAACGTGCGCCAACTGCATGCCGATTACGGCGCGCCCGCGAAGATCCTGCTCGATCTCGGCTGCGCGTCCCACAACGCGCTGTGGGAGAGGAATCACCTGCTGCTTTTCCAGGCGTCCCTGACGTTCTTAAACGACGGGACGGTCGGGGGCAAGAAGGACGGCGTTGTGTCGCTCGGTTATTAGCGATCGGCTGCGCATTGGGCCTGCGCCGCGGCTCGTTGTTCAAGAATGAACTCCATCGTCTTTTGGACGTCCATGTATGGAGCCTACTTTAAAACGGCATTGCCGGGCGCGTTTCGCTGCCGAGGAAAATGGCCGAGGATTGCGCCGACCCCGGCGTCACGCCGAGAATGCGCGGCCGCATGACAAGGAGCATCGAAGTGCTGTCGGCTTCGATGTTATTCGTCCGAAGCGCGGCGCCGAGAATCGGAACGTTCATCAGCCCCGGGATGCCGGATTTGTTGATCGTTTCCGTTTCCTGATTCAACCCGCCGATGACGGCCCATTCGTCGTTTTTGAGCCGAACACGCGAAGTGAACTTGCGGTTGGCCAGGATCGGAATGCCGTTGATCTCCGCACCGGTTAGTAGTTTGAACTCGGCCTCGACTTCGAGGCTCATCTCTTCTTCGCCGTGAACGAACGGCGTGACCTTGAGCGCCAGCCCGAGGTTCTCGAATTGGAATGACGGCGGCGGCCGGAACACCTCTTCCGGGGATCCCGTGCCGGCGCCGGTGTCGCCGAAATAACCGGCCGTCAAAACCGGAAACTTCTCGCCGAGCAACAACTGCGCGGGCTGGCCGTTCAACGCTTGCACGAACGTCTTTTGTAGCGTTTTGCCGTAGCCTTTTAATGCGGTTGCGGTTACAGTCGCGCTGCCGAGAGTAAGTCCGAACATCGAATCGCCTCGGCCGAACGATCCCGTCAAGCCGCCGGTGTCGACCTTGGACGGATCGTTGTTGAACAAACTGCTGAGCCAAAACAGGTTGGACGACGTCGGCAGCCGCGTGCCGTATTGATTTGCGTAAGTCGCGCGGACTTCGTACAACTCCATTTCGATCATTACCGCCGGCCGCGCGCCGAGCAGCTGTTCGAAAAGCGCCTGCGTCGGCCGGATTTTCGAGATGCGGTCGCGCATCATGATCATCCGTCTGACGTTATCGACGCCGAACTTCTGAATCTCCATCACCTGCTGCACGGTCCGCGCCGTTTCCTGCATCTCCTGAACGGTGATCGGATCGGGCAACGATAGGACGACCGCGACGACGGGTTCGAACTCTTGGCGTTTTTGTTGCGTGTCCTTGACGACCAGGAAGCGGTTTGGCTTTTGCGGGACGATGAAACTGCCGGTGGCGATCGAAAGCGCTTGAAGAACTTGGCGGGCGGTTTCGTCCCGGGAGCGGAACTGGAGTTGCTGTCCCGCCTCGGGGAAGTCGCTGTCGAAAAGTAGCTCGAACCCGAAAAGTTTTCCACAGGTCTCCCACAGCTTCCGGGGCGTTAGAGTGTAGTCGAGCGTAAAGTTGCCGGAAGGGAACTTCAGGTCGGCAGGCGGAAGGAGTTCGCGCGCTTCGCGGAGATCGGCGGGGGTGATGGGGGAGAATTCGGACGCGGGCGTTTCGACCGGCGGCGCCGCGGCTTTTTCGACGGGCAGTGCGCCGAGCAGGCGACCCTTCAAGGCTTGGGCTTTGGCGGCGGAATTGAGGTCGCCACGGGCGGCGGCTTGATTGTAAAGAAGAACCGCTTCGGCCGAACTGCCTGATTTTTCAGCCTTTTGCGCTTGGCGGACGAGTGCGCGAGAACTCGGCTCGGCACTCTGCAAAAGCGCCGCGGCCAGACACAAAGCCCAAGCGCGGAATCCCACACAATAATGACGCCGCCGTAGTCGAAAACGTGGAGATACTAAAGGCTTGTTGGAAATTCGCCGATAGTTCTGCGAGACTCTATGTCTTTCACACCATTAGCCGCCGGCAATTCAATCCCAACCAGTTTTTCTCCCCGTATTCCGGAAACGCTGGAACACCTAGGGATCAGCGAGAACCTCGTCCTCGATTTGGTCGTTCGGCGTTTGCTGCTCGAAGGAACGAGCAGTTTGTCGAATCTTTCCAAGAAGTTACGGGTATCGATTTCGATTATCGACCACATGTTCCGCTACATGCGCGCACAGCAATTGGTGGAAGTGAAGGGCATGTCCGGCAACGATTACCACTTCACGCTATCCGCGGCCGGCCGCCAGTTGGCGAGTGAACGCTTTCAGATTTCGCAGTACGCGGGATCGTGTCCCGTTTCGCTCAACGAATACCATAGCGCGACGAAGGCGCAATCGGCGCGATTGCAGATCGACCGGCGGGCGTTACGGCAGGCGTTTTCGGATCTGATCGTGACCGACCGGTTGCTGGATCAACTTGGTCCGGCGCTGATTTCGCAGAATTCGATCTTCGTCTACGGCCCGTCCGGCAACGGTAAAACGAGCTTGGCGGAACGCATGTTGCGCGTTTATCAGGACGCGATTCTGATTCCGTACTCCGTCGAAGCCGATAACCAGATCATCTCGATCTACGACCCGGTCGTCCATACTGCACTGGAAATCGACGATCCGGAGGTCGATCCGCGCTGGGTTCTATGCAAACGTCCGTGCATCGTTGTGGGCGGCGAGTTGATTCCCTCAATGCTCGAGCTGCGTTTGGACGAGGCGTCCGGCATCTATTCGGCGCCGTTGCAGATGAAGGAGAATAACGGCATTTTCATCGTCGACGACTTCGGCCGTCAGTTGATGTCGCCGCGCGATCTGTTGAATCGGTGGATTGTTCCGTTGGACCGGCGCGTCGATTACCTAACCCTTCGCTACGGCGTTAAGTTCCAGATTCCATTTGAGTTGCTGGTCGTTTTCTCGACCAACCTCGACCCCTCGGATCTGGCCGACGAAGCGTTTCTCCGCCGTATTCAGAACAAGATCTATGTCGAATCGGTGAGTGCGCCCGTGTTCGATCAGATTTTCGATCGCGTGATCGCGGCGCGACGCGTTCCGGCCGAATCGGATTCGGCGGAATACATGCGAAAACTCTGTTTGCGGGAAGGGCGCACCGAGTTGCGCGCTTGTTATCCGGGAGACATCTGCAACATTCTCGAATCGATTTCGCGCTACGAGGGCCGTCCGATCTCGATGACCAAGCCCGATCTGGAGCGCGCGACCTCGCTCTACTTCGCCAAGACATAATATCTGCCACCGACCCCCGCAAACACAAAAAGCCCCGCTCGAGAGGCGGGGCTTTTGTGCGTTCGAAACTGTTGCTAGGCTTTGACGCCGCGCGCGTGCATGTCCTTCAGCGCGGCTTCGATACCGATCTTGTCGATCATTTTGATGCCCTGCGCCGAAAGCGTGAGGCGGACGTAGCGGTTCTGGCTCGGAACCCAGAAGCGCTTGGACTGCATGTTCGGTTCCCACGTGCGGCGGGTCTTGTTGTTAGCGTGCGAAACGCGGTTGCCAAAGCGGGTCTTGATACCAGTAACGGGACATTCCATGGTGATTCTCCAACGGGGCACACCTCGAGAGCGGCCACCCAAACTATGAGTCTACCACAGACGGACACCGGATGTCGAAATGAGATCGGGGAGGCCGGGTCTGCGGAACGGGTGAGGTATCAGACTCGAATCCGATATCGCATGGCGTCGCCGAGCCAGCCGTCGGCGTGCGCAAACAGGCGTGTCATGTAAAGGACGATCTCTTTCGAATCGCGGTCTTCGTGCGCGTAGAAATTCGACAGGGAAAGGATTTCATCCTCACCGGCGCGGCGGGTATCGATCTCGCGCACGGTGGCGCGACGGAGGAGTCCAGTCGTTTTGTCGACCTCGCCGAAGACGAACGGAAAACGCGGGCGATTGCCGCGTGGGTTCTCCGGCGTGATGTTGCCGAGCCAGTACAAACGTCCGTTGGAGTGGGTTATCAGGCGCGAACACGCGCTGGGCGAGAAGAACGGCGATCCGTCGTCGTACGTCCACGGCTTAGGCGAGGGGAAGGTCTTGCCGCCGTCGGTGGAGAGGCTCGTCCACTTGACTCCAGGCGCCTTCGGATTCTTGTCGTTCGACCCGCGCATGATCATCAGCACGCGGCGGCTGTCAAGAAACGCGATGGTCGGTTCGACCATGCCGCGTGTGGTGCGGGCGGGATCGCCTTGGACGATGTTGGAAAGCGTCCACTCCAAACGCCGGCCGTTCCACCGGCCATGAGCCACGGCCGCATCGGACCATGTGTAGCCGCCGCCCGGATTGAAGAGCTTGCCGTCCTTGGCCGGAAACATTTCAACGGGGACGAGAATGTCGCCGTTCGGTGCGGTGATCGGCACTGAACCGTTGTCACCGAGCATGACACCGTTGCGGCCGAGTTCGAGGCCGGGCAGCGGGTGGCGGGAATCGCCGCCCCGGGCGATCAATTGCGTGGTTGGCCCGCCGTCGATTTTGTAATAGATCGAGTAGTTGCGCAGGCCTTCGAGCGGGTCGTCACTTGGCAACACGGCTTCCATCCAGAACTCGATAAGCCGCTTGGAGCGCGGGTCGACGAACCCAGCGCGTTGATGTTTGCGCCAAGTGCCTGTGGCGCGTTTTTCGCCCGTCGGTTCGGTGACCGGAGCCGACCAGGTGTGTCCGTTGTCGGCCGATGTACGGACGAAGGACACGTCGATGAGATCGGACTTCGACCAACGCTGTTCGATCGAGCGCATCTCGACGCCGGCGGCGCGAGTGTAATAGGCATGCGCCATGATCGCAGTCCCCTTACCCGGCGAGCGGAAGAAGGTCTCCTGGCCGCGAGCGAGGGCGGCGGTAGCGAGAAACGAGCGGCGCAGCATGAAGTTAGAGTAGCAGTGAGCAATTTGGCGAGAAAATCTCGCCTGTATTAGTGTGACTCGTCCAATAAGCCGCCGCTCCGCGCTCCTGGCGCTACTCGCTCTACCTATGCGAGGCGCAGGCGCGCGCCGGCGGATTCCACCCATCGACGAGTCGCAGACTGATCCCACGTTCAAAGCGTTCGTCGCCAAGCTGAAAGCCGCCGTCGCGTCGCGCGACCAGAAGGCCATCCGCGCGATGAGCGTGCCGGATCTCATTATTGAAGACCGGGACCTACCGGAGTTGGCGACCATCCTGGCGATGGGTTGCGGCCGCTTCGACAAGGGCTTCAACTTTCCATATATCAACGCAAAGTTTCCCGAGGATCTGGAGCCTTACGAGTACGCCGTCGTGATTCGTCCTGGCGCCGTGCTGCGCGCTAAGGCTTCCGTCGATGCCACCGTTGTTGCGCCGCTCGATTACGACATCGTGCATGTGGCGCAGTGGAATCCGAAGTCTAGCCAAACACATTTGAAATGTTGAAACCATCGGTCGTCTGTCGGATGATCTTGTTGTCAAGACGAGAACAGGAGACTGGCGACCGATGGAAACGTTCACAAAGCTGTTTGGCTAGCTTTATCCTTTTGTCCGGAACGCTGCCCACCGGCCTCACGCTAAGCTCCGCCGGCGTGCTTTCCGGTACTCCCACCACAGCCGGCACGTTCAACTTCACGATTCAGGCTTCCGATCAAATCGGGTCCACGGGGTCGCGGGCCTACACGGTCATCGTGTCGAATCCGTTGCAGATTACGACCACGACGCTGGCGAACGGCTTCACCGGGGCTGCGTATTCGCAGACGGTCTTGACCTCCGGCGGCCGTGCACCGGTTACCTTCGCGCTCACGCCGGCGCTACCACCGGGCCTGACGCTGAATGCGACAACAGGCGCGATCACGGGTACGCCAACCACGGCGGGTACAACGACGTTCACAGTCACCGCGACCGACGCGGATGGCCGTGTCGCGACCCGTTCGCTGTCGATCACCATTTCGAATCCCTCCATCGCGCCGCCCACGCTGCCCAACGGCGCAGTCGGCTCGGCCTACAGCGCGCAGCTCACCTTCAACGGCCCATCCACTCCCACCAGTTGGGGGATCGCCCAAGGCACGCTTCCGGCCGGTCTGACGCTCAACACCGCCACCGGCCTCATCAGCGGCACGCCGACCACGGTTGGATCGTCCACGTTTGTCGTCCAAGCCAACGTTCCGACTTTTGGTCCGCCCGTGCAGCAGTCCTACTCCATCACGATCGCCAACACGCTGAGCATTACGACGGTCACTCTGCCCGACGCAACCGGCGGCGAAGCATATGCCGCGACACTTGCCGCCACCGGCGGCATTGGGCCCTATACATGGAGCTTGGGTGGAACCATCCCGCTCCCGGCCGGCCTCGCGCTCAACGCGCAGACCGGTGCGATCGGCGGTTCGCCCACCGGCGGCGGCACGGCAATCGTCATCTTCGTGGTTACCGATTCCACCGGCGTACAGGCGAATCGACAGATCTCGATTCAGGTTTTCACCGTGCTCACGATTACGACCGCGGGCCTGCCCGAAGCCACACAGAACCGGGCCTATCCCACGACCCTCCTCGTCGCGCAAGGCGGCATGCCGGGATACGTTTGGTCGCTGGCGGGCGGATCTCTGCCGGCCGGCCTGAACCTCGACTCCCAGGGCGTTCTGTCCGGCAGCACCGGCGCGCCCGAGGGCGCCTACCCCGTTCAAATTCGCGTTACCGATAACCGCGCGCGTGTTGCCACCAAGTCGATGCAGATCGTCGTCGTCGCGCCACCGCCGCCGCCGCTCACACTGTCACCCGACACATTGCCCAACGGCACGGTCGGCGTGCCGTACTCGGCGAGCTTCTCGGCCTCCGGCGGAACGCCCGGCTACACCTTCTCCATTGTCTCCGGCTCGCTCCCGCCGGGCCTGCAATTCACCGGTTCGTCGATCTCCGGCACGCCGTCAACCGCCGGGACGTTCGTGTTCTCTCTCAACGTAACCGATTCGGGCAACCGAGCGGCGGGGCTTCGCTACTCAGTCCTCATCGAACCCGCGCTAGCGCCTCTTACACTCTCGCCCGAATCCATCGCATCCGCCCAGATCGGCGAGCCGTACTCGACAACCTTCACCGCCTCGGGCGGCAAGCCGCCGTATACGATTTCCGTTGGCAGCGGCACTCCTCCGGGCTTGTCGTCGAATTCAAGCGGACTGCTCTCCGGGACGCCGTCGCAAGCCGGTTCGTTCACCTTCTCGGTCACCGCAACCGACTCCGCCAACGGCCGCGTTTCGAAAACCTCCCTGGCCACCATTCCAAATGAAGAAAACACGGGGCTTACGCCCCGATTTTTTTCGTGTGTCTGTGGCGTGCCAGATTGGGTGTTGTGCACCCGATTCATCAGGCTGATGGTCCTATGCTGGTATTCGGGACAATACTTCGCATAGTGTTTGCGAATCACGGCGGGGCTGTCACCCAGGACGTTTGCAGCGTCCTCGATGGTCCCTCCGTTCACAAGAATTTTTGTGCAGAGCGTGTGGCGGAACCGATGGGCGGTTGCGCCCTTCACTTTGCTCTTGCGAAAAACTGCTGTCAGTGTGCGCTCGACGCGACGCAAAAGGCTGTCGATGGAACCGTTGCCGGTCCAGAAGAAATAATCGACTTCGCCGGATGCGCCCTTCGGTTGCGGTAGCGCTTCGAGCGCATCGCGTACCTCGTCGTACAGCGGCAGCCAGATCAGCGCGCCGTTCTTGAGCGCGTGCAGGAACAAGTGGCCGTTATCGATCCGGTCACGTTTGAGGGTCGCAACGTCGGAGATACGAAGGCCATAGAAATGCATCAACAAGACGATAGCACGCGCACGTAGTCGCTCGTAAGGACCGCGCCCGATGGACTCGGCCGCCGCGAAGATATTGGCGATCTCGTCGGACGTGTACGGCTCGCGCGGCTTGGGCTTCGGGTTGCTCGGCATCGACATGTCTTTT
>VFZW01000132.1 GCA_016871055.1 Acidobacteriota bacterium | reverse complement strand
AGGTACGCGCGCGGATGGAGCCGCTGTTTCAAGCCGCGCTGGATACGGTGCCACGCGGCTTCCGCAAGGAAGTGAAACTGGCCGTCCATTCACTTCGAGACCGGCAGGTTCGTGACAGCTCGCGGGCGGCATGGCTGCTGCTCGGCGCGGTCGGCCTGCTGCTGTTGATCGCCATTGCTAATGTCGCGAATCTGCTACTGGCGCGATCGCTGGCGCGCCGGCGCGAGATGGCCGTGCGGGCGGCGATCGGAGCGGGCCGTGTCCGGTTGGTGCGCCAGATGTTCACCGAATGTCTCACGCTGGCGGCAGCCGGAGGCGCGTCCGGCGTGCTCTGCGCGTGGGCGCTCCTGTGGTTGTTCCGGGTCATCGCACCGGCTGGGATTCTGCGTTTGAACGACGCCGCCATCGATTGGCGGATCGCCGTCTTTGCAGTAACCGTGTCAATGATGGCGGCGATTCTGTTCGGCGCCGCTCCGGCCCTACGCGAGCCGAAGCCCACGCGCCGCCGCGAGACGTTGCGGCCGGCGCTTGTCGTCTCGCAAATTGCACTGGCACTCGTCTTGCTCTGTGGCGCGGCGCTGTTAGCCCAGAGCCTGATCAACATGGCAAATGCGCCGCTCGGCATGGAAACGGGATCGGTCTTCACAGCTTACGCGCAACTACCGTCCGCGCGGTATCCAGATCCCCCAAGCCGCGCGGCGTTCTGGCGCCAAGTTGAAGAGCGTGTAGCGGCCGCGCCCGGCGTGCAACTGCTGGCGCTTTCGGGATCGATGCCTCCCGAGGGCCGAACGGAATCCACGATCTTTTCTCGGATCACCGTGGAGGGGCGGCCGCAGCTAAGCGGGCAGCAGACGGGTGGAATGGTGATCGTCCGCCGCGTGACGCCGCCGTATTTCCAAATTTTGGGCATTCCGATGCGCAAGGGCCGCGCACTCGCGGATAGCGATAAGAACGCCGTCATACTCAGCGAACGGTTGGCAGCGCGGCTAAAGCTTACCGGGCAGCGCATCGGATTCTTCGCCGAGCCGCCTCGTGACGTCATCGGAATCGCTGGGGATGTTCGCAACGCCGGGCTCCGCCTAGACCCCGACCCGGAAATGTATACTCTGACCAATCGCGAGCAACGGCGAATGTTCTTCGTCGTCCGAGGCAACCCAGCCGCGATGCCGTTCGTTCGGGCGGTTTTTCGCGAGTTGGATCCTCGCTTGATCGTGGAAGTGGAATCACTCGACGCCCGCGTGAGCAATATGCGAGTCCGACCGAGATTTCAATCGATCCTGCTTGGCGGTTTCGCGATGGCCGGACTGCTATTGGCAGCCATCGGGCTATACGGCGTGATAGCGCTGTTGACCACGCAGCGGACTGGCGAGATCGGCATTCGAATGGCCCTCGGCGCAACGTCGCGCGACATCGTCGCGGTGATTACAGGCCAAGCCGGACGCTGGACCGCGGCGGGGGTCGGAATCGGCTTGTGCGGCGCGGCGGCCAGTGCGAAGTGGATTGAAGGACTTCTCTACGGTGTGACGACATCAAAACAAAGATGCGGAACGCGGTCTCGCTGAAACCGAAGCCATCCGGCAAAGGCTCGCAGAAAAGGCCGGTCATCAAATCGACCGCGTCGATGTCGTTGTTGTAGACCTTGCGAATCTCCTCGCGCCACGCCGGGTTATCGGTCAGCTCCTCGAAGTTTTTCACCGGGTCCTTGCGAAGCAGTTTGCGGAACCGGTTGTAACGCGGCACGCCGCGCTCGCGGTCACGGTAGATGTCGATCGCGGCTAAATCAAGGCGCGTGCCGTCGTCGCGCACCAGGTTCTGCAAGTGCTTCGGATAGTTGTGCAGCCGCAAAGCGCCCGGGTGCGATCGCCCGAATGAATAAAACAGATCGGTAACGCTATGTTTGTTGAATACCGACTGCCCCGCCTTGCCCGAAACCGCCGGCAGGTCAACTGTTTCAAGAATTTTGTCATCGGCGGCCGAGCGAATTGTGTAGTCGTCGGGCATCAGCGGGTGCATGCGGTACACTGCGACGAACTCCTCGGTCAGTGAATACGGGGCCGCGTGATGGTCGGCTTTCGAGCCAACGATTCCGCCGAGCAGTTCCTTGTCGTCCAGAAACTCGAAGACCTCCTGCAAATCGCCCGTGATGCCATTCCAATTCGTGTTCATCGCGATCTTGACGACCGGATGCGGCACGATCGCGGGAGTCCATTCGATCGTGTGAATTTTCGCCATCAGCGCCGAATTGATCAAGCGCGCTTTCGTAAACAGCCACGCGTCGTCTCGATGGGCGAACGCATGGCGCAGCGCGTCGCAGATCGCGTTGTGCTCCAGCGCGAACAAGCCATGCAGCATGCTGAGGCCGATCCAGACGTTTTCGGTGAAGCCCGTGTTTTCAGCGCCTGTTGATGCATCGATGGGAATGCGCCCATCGGCGTTCACATGAATTTTGCCATGCTGTCCGGTGCGGATCTTCGCGGCCGTGGCGGCATCGGAGCCATAGATCTGCGACGCATCCCACCAGTGCGAATTTTCGTTGACGTAGGCGGGTGGGCGCGTCGACCCCGCGGGCGCCGCATCGACCGCCGTCGGCGTGATGTTCATCTCCCCGCCGGCCCACGTATCGCCGGGCGGCAGCGGTATCTTCACCGCTTTCGCCGGATCGCCTTTCTTGTGCACGAACCAATCGTGCACCATGAACTGAATCCACGACGCCGCGAGTAAATTGAGTATCGTCGCCGGTTGAAACGAGTGCCGCGTCATCAGCGCCGTCGACACCTCTCGCGGACTCGGCTTCAGGAGATTCGCCGTATCCGGATGCACTTCGCTCAACGGAAAGTTTCGTCCGAATCGCCGCCCCGCCGAGCCCATCATCGGGCACTTCGCGTCGTTGCCTTCGCCGGCAATCGTGCGGCCCTCCTTCTGCGCGGGCGTCAGCGCGCCGGCGGGCATCGGCGGCTCTTCGGTGTCGTGCAGATTCTTCTCGCGCAGTTCATTGCGGATTTCGATCAGCCTCGGCATCGCAAGAAGCCGCGGCAATTTGTACCAGGGACGTTTACCGTGCAGGAAGCCACCGAGTTTGGAAAATAGCGTGGGCATAGGCGTCGTTATTATAGTGCGGGACGCGCGCCTTCCGTTTCAGATATGATTCCGGAGTATGAATCGTCGCGCCTTTCTCAACTCTCTCGCCGTCGCCACGGCGGTCCGTCCGCAAAAAGCATTCGCGAAGCTGCCAAACGCCAAGATCACGCGAGTGCGTATTTATCGCCCGCCGGGACTAAACGAGAACTTCAATCAGAGCAATATGGTCGTCACCGTAGAGACCGATCAAGGCCTTACCGGGATCGGCGAGGGCGGAACGAAGGACACGCTCGAACAATGCGCCGGCACGCTGATTGGCAAGAACCCGTTCCGCATTGAGGCCATCTGGCAGGAGATGTACATCGCGTGGTTCTATCCGCCGGGACGCGAGAAGGTCCATGCGCTCGGCGGGCTCGATCTCGCACTGTGGGACATCAAGGGCAAGGCTCTCGATTTGCCCGTGCATGAGCTGCTCGGCGGCGCGGTGCGCAATCACTGCGAGTGCTACGCCACCGGGGGCGCGCCCCGGCCCGCGGGCAGCCCGCCGTTGAATCTGCGCGAACGCGCGAGAGCCACGATGGAAGCGGGTTATCGCGCCTTCCGTCTGGGCGCCGGCGATACGCAGGTCGGCCAGGTTTTCAATACACACGAGCGCGTCCGCAAAGTCGCCGCCGATTGCAAGGAAGCGCGCGAAGGCGTCGGCAAGGACGGCGATTGGTGCATCGACTTCCATCAACGATTCGACTTCGCCGACGCCATGCGGGCCTGCAAACTGATCGAAGACTACGAGCCCTACTTCGTCGAAGACCCGGTACGCGACGAACACGCACATCAGGACATCCCGAAGTTGCGCCAGATGACGACCGTGCCGCTCACGCACGGCGAAGAGTGGGGCCAGCGCTGGGACTTCAACCGGCTCGTCGAAAACCACGACATCGATTACATCCGCGCCACGCTGCCCAACGTCGGCGGCATCACCGAGATGATGAAGATCGCGGCGATTTGCGAGACGCACGCCGTCGGCATCATCCCGCACTTTACGGGGCCGATCGCCACCGCCGCGCTCGTCAATTGCCTGTCGACATTCCCTGGCCCGGTCATCATGGAGTACAACTACGGCGGCCGCGAGATCCCACACCTGCCGCAATGCCTCGACTTCAAGAACGGCAAGGCGTTGCGCAACGATCGACCGGGGCTTGGCGTCACCGCCGATCTATCGAAAATGACACTCATCGGCGAAGTGACCCAACCGGGCCGCGCAAACGTTTTTTACCGGCCTGATGGGTCGTTGACGCACTGGTAGCCAATGGCAGGGAAACAGGCGGTTTTGTTGATCCACGGCATCGGCGAGCAGCGGCCGATGAGCACGCTGCGCGGATTCGTCGATGCCGTGTGGACGCGCAATCAACCGGTGCATCACCCGCACATCCCCGCAGCCGAAACGTTGTGGAGCAAGCCCGACGCCGTCTCCGGCAACTTCGAGTTGCGCCAGTTGACCACACCGCAGAATCGCGCCAACATCCGGACCGACTTCTTCGAGTTCTACTGGGCGCATCTGATGCAAGGCACGACGCTCGGGCAGGTCGGCGCGTGGGCAAGCGCACTGTTGCTTCGCTCTCCGGCGAGCCTTCCCAAACATTTGCGGCCGCTCTGGGCGGCGCTCGTCTTCGTCTTGCTCGTCACAGCCGGCGGCTTCGTCTACGCACAGCAACACTGGAAGGAAGATCACTGGCCCGCCGTTTTGTTCGGCATTGTCATCGGGCCGCTGCTGGCGTGGGTGCTGACGGCGATTGTCGGCGACGCCGCGCGTTATCTGAATCCCGCGCCAGGCAATATTCAAGCGCGCACGGAGATCCGCAAGGCGGGCATCGAGGTGCTTCGTGAGCTACACAAGCGCGGCTACGATCGCATCGTTGTGGTCGGCCACAGCCTTGGCAGCGTGATTGGCTACGACGTGCTAACTCACTACTGGGTCGAACATCACATGATGGCGACGGGGGTGGGCGCGGCCGCCGATGCGCTTGAAGAATGCGCACGAACCGGCGAGGGAGACACGCAACAACTGCAACGCGCCTACTTCAACAAACTACGAGCCAGCGGCTGCCCGTGGCTTGTCACCGATTTCGTCACAGCGGGCAGCCCGCTCGCGCACGCCGAAATTCTCATGGCGAGAGACGAGAAAGACTTCCGGACGCGCGTTGCCGGTAGAGAACTTCCGCGTTGCCTGCCGCAGCTCGAAGGAACTCGCTTCACGTTCGGAAACGGCACGCCCCATCACGCCGCCGTCTTCGCACCCGTGCGCTGGACGAATCTCTATTTCCCGAACTGTCTGATCCTCGGCGGCGACCTCGTCGGAGGTCCTCTTCGCCGGCTGTTCGGCAACGGTATCAAAGACGTGGAGGTGTCGACCTCGCAGCGTTTTGGACTTCTTTCGCACACGCTCTACTGGTCCATGGGCAAAGAGAGTTCGCCCGCACACGTGGAGGCCCTGCGCGATGCGCTCGATCTCGCTGACGATCGCGGCAAATAGCGTTTACTCTACCCGCATTACTGCAGCCGGATCGACACCCGCCGCACGCCGCGCCGGTATCGCGATCGCCATGATGGCCGCCGCGCAAACAGCGCCAGCCGCGATTGCCAGGTAGCGGCTGTCGCCGGCCGAAACGCTGTAGAACAACGACCCTGCCGCCCGCGCTCCCGCCGCTCCCGCGGCAATGCCGACCACCGCGCCGATCCCAACGCTGCGCAAGGGTATCGAAGCGGCAGCAGCCGCCAATCGCCAACCATAGCCGCCCAGCGCCGCCCGGATCCCGATCTCGCGATATCTCTGCCGCACGTCATGCGCCGTGACGGCGAACACGCCCGAAACCGCGATCAACAAGGCCGCAATCGCAAACGACACTGCGAACTCCAATAAGAACTTTCGCGTCGCGATGGCATCCCCGACGAACTGCTCCACCGGCGTCACGGCGCCAACCGCCACGTCCGATCGCGCCGATCGAATTGCGTCGCGCAACTCATCGGGCCGCGCGCGGCCTACAAGCGACAGCCCTGACGCCACAATACCCGCGTCGGCGTCGAATACTTGCGCCACCGGCATGTAGAAGGTGCCCAGCGAGTCCTCTTCCAAGGAAAAATGCTTCACCCCGCCGCACAGGCCAACGATCACAACGTTCTCCCCAAGAACCGTCATCGTCGCGCCAAGCGGATCTTCGTTCGGCCAGAACTGGCGCGCAAGTGCTTCATCGACAATCGCCACCCGCCGCGCCGTCGCATCGTCGGAGGCGGCGAACGCACGGCCACGCAGAATCGGAATGCCCAGCGACTCGTGATACCGCGGACTCACTCAACGGTTCTGCGCGCCCGGGATGCTCGCCGCGGTCGTAGCGGCACGGCCCGGGATCGTGAAGTCCCGGCGCGCATTCATCCCCGAAAGCGGAAGCTCATTCGTTGACGCGAGCTTCGCTCCCGGCGCAAGCCTCGCGCCGATTTCGTCGACGAAACGTTGAATGGCCTCGCCGGGCGGCTTCCCGCCCGGGACGCTCACCCGCGTCTGCACAAGGCCCTCCGCCGCGAACCCGGGCCCTGGCAACGCGCGCATCGATTCGACGAGCAGGAGAGCATTCGCGCCGATGGTCACGCACAGCGCGACTTCCACGCCAATCAGAGAGCCGCCACTTGCGCGCGTCACGCGAACACTCGCACCGGGGCGCGCCCCCGAGAACACCGGCCACATAGCGCAGAGCACGGCGGTGACGACAGTCGCCGCGGCGCCGAACCCGATCGACGCGCCGTCAACCGCCACCCATTGCATGCGCGGCACTCCGCGCGGCGCATGCCCGGCAATGAGGCGTAGCAATGTCCACGCAACGCCGATTGCCCCAACCCCGCCCGCTGCCGCAACGAGCAGCGCCTCAAGCACAGGTCCCGCCGAAGCGCGCAGCGCGGTCGCGCCCAAGGCCACGCGAATCGCCCGTTCGCCGGCACGCGCCGACGCCCTCGTCATCAGAAGATTGCCGAGGTTGGCGCATGTCAGTAGCAATACCAACGCCGCCGCGGCCAGCAACGCGCGCAACGCGGCGCTGTACGGTCCGGTAATCTCGTCATGCAACGGAATGAACCGCGGCGCGATCTTCTTCGCGTTGTCCGCGGGATACAACTCGCGCAGGCGTTTTTCGATTCCGGCGAGATCCGCCTGTGCCTGCGCGGACGTAACGCCCGGCTTCATTCGCCCGATCGCCCGCAGATAATTCTGCCCTCGTTGGCCGCGCAACGACTCGGTGGCCGGGTCGAGAACCGTGAAGATCTCGGCCTCGCCAGCCGGGAAAAGCAGATCGGGGCGCGCCACTCCGGCCACCTGAAACGCCCGGTTGTTCAGTTGGATCGTACGGCCGACAACCGCCGGATCGGCGCCGTAGTCGCGTGTCCACAATCCGAAACTCAGCACGACTACGCCCGTATCGCCCGGCTGGAAGTAGCGCCCATGCAAGGCGGTTACGCCAAGCGCGTCGAAGAATCCGTGTGTGACCCGCATACCTTGCAACCGCCGTGGCGACGGCGCCTCCAGCCGGTTCGCGGCCCACTGCGAGAGCGCCTCGAACGACGCAAGAGTGGTGTTTTGGGCCTGGAAATCGAGGTAATCGGGCAGCGAGAAGAAGGCGCGGTCGCGGTCCGTTCGCGCGACCCAGATCCATACCAGCGATTCGGCGTTGCGATAGGGAAGCTCGCGCAGAAGCACCGCGTTCGCGACGCTGAATACGGCCACGTTCACGCCAATCCCCGCCGCCAGCGCGCCCGCCGCCGCGAGGGCGAAAAGAGGCCTGCGCAGCGTACGCTTCGCGGCGGCCTGGATTTCTTCGAGAAGGATTGTTTGTATTATATAGCAACTGCTATAGTAGGTGATAGCACATGAGCGATACCCAGTCAACGTGGCTACTTCTGCTGCATCACCTCCCTCCAAAGCCGCTGTATTTGCGTGCGATGGTGTTGCGGCGCCTGCGCAAGCTCGGTGCGCTGCCGGTGAAGAACTCGTCGTACCTGCTGCCGGACCGCGCCGAACTTGTCGAGGACCTCCACTGGCTGCGCCGCGAGATCGAATCCCAAGGCGGGGCCGCGTGGATCTTTCGCGCCGGGCTCGTCGCCGGACTCGATGATGCCGCCGTGCGAGAGGGCTTCGCCGCGTTGCATTTGACGGCGTATGAAGAACTGTTCCGCGCCGCATCGGCGCTACTCGGCCGCGCGCGGCGGCTCACTGTAAAATCCTCGCCCGGCGTACGGGCGAAATTGATGGCGGACTGGAAAAGGCTGGCCCGAACATCCGAAGATTTGGACCGCGCGGCCTACTTCGGTTCACCGCGAAAAGAGGAGATCGATTCGATCATGACGACATTGAGGAACCTGCTCTACAAGCCATCCGGAACCACGCCTTCGCACGACACGCTCGCGTTGCGCAGCGCTGTCTGGGTAACTCGCCGGGGCGTGAAAGTAGATCGCATCGCCACCGCCTGGCTCGTGCGGCGCTTCATCGGCGAGACTTGCAAGTTCCGCTTCGTCGAGCCTGCCTCCTACACGCACAAAGCGGGAGAAGTCCGCTTTGACATGTACGAAGGCGAGTTCACGCACGAGGGCGACAAGTGCACATTCGAAGTCGTCCTGAACACCATCGGCGTCAACGACGCGGCCCTGTGCGCTATCGCCGAAATGGTTCACGACATCGATTGCAAAGACGACAAGTTCCGCCGTCCCGAGACGCCAGGGCTCGCCATGATGATCGACGGTATCGCCGCCCGCCACGACTCCGACGCCAAACGCCTCGACGACGGTTTTGCATTATTCGATTCGCTCTATGCCCAACTGAGCGCCGCGCCTACGAAAACGCCGCGCGCACTTTCTGCAAGAACGCGGTAACAATCGTTTCCGGATCGCCTTCACCGAGCGCTTCGATCGGTGTGAATCCGCGGTAGCCGACCTTGTCGATGATCCGCCGCACGCGCGGCAGATCGATTTCCGCCTTCTTCGTGCCGTACCATACGTGTTCCTTGATCTGCCAGTTCGAGGCGTACGGCAGCAGCCGTTCGATCTCTTCGTAAGGATCGCCCTGCCGCAAGCTGCCGACATCGAGGATCACGGTAAACCACTCATGATTCACCGCATCCACAATGCGGATCGTCTCATCGGCCGTTTTCACGAAATCGTCGTGATGTTGCAAGCCCACCAGCACGCCGCGCTTGGCGCCGTAGTCGGCGCACTCCTGAAACAGCGGAACCATCCACTTCAAGCCCTGCTCGAACGTGAACCCCTTCGGCACTTCCTTACCGGCAAAGACGCGAACCATATCGGAGCCGAGTTTCTCGGCTACGTCGATCCAGTCCTTCACCAGTTGCACATGCCCGCGCCGGCTCGACTCATCGGTCAACGCGAAGTCGTTGCGCACACCCGTGCCGCTGATCGTCACGCCGTTCTGGAACGCCTTGCGCTTCAAGTCGCGGATCGTTGCGTCGCTTGGCACTTTCGGATAACCAGGGAAATAGTAACCGGTCATGTCGACGCCGTCGATATTGTTCTTGGCGCAGTAGGTGATGACATCGTTTACCGTCATCTTGCCAGCCATGAGCGGCCGGTTGAACGAGTACGCGTTCAAGCCAATCTTGATTTTCGTTCCACTCTGCCGTTTCACGGGAGCGCTGGTCAGCACACCCGCACCCGCCGCGAGCGACAACATCCGACGGCGGATCATCATACCAGAATCTCCTTGAGCACGCGCGCCGGATTCACACCCACAAGCGATTCGTCGCGTCCCTCACGGAAGTACGTGTTCTTCTGATAGTCGATACCGAGCAAGTGCTGGATCGTCGCGTGAATGTCGGCGTGTCCGGTTTTGTCGCCCGCCACCGCGTAGCCAAGCTCATCGGTCTGGCCGAGGTCGAGGCCCGGCTTGATTCCCGCACCGGCCATCCACATGCCGAAGCCGTATGGATTGTGATCGCGCCCCGGCGCCGCGCTACGCGCTTCGATCGTCGGCAGGCGGCCAAACTCGCCGGACCAGACGACCAGCGTATCCTTCAGCATTCCGCGCCGCTCCAGATCGGTCAACAACGCGGCCGTGCCCTGATCGATGTAATGGCATAGACCCGGAAGCTGCCCGACAATATTCGAGTGGGTGTCCCATCCGCCACCGCCGTAGACTTGCACAAATCGCACACCGCTTTCGATCAGCCGCCGCGCCATCAAACATTGCTTGCCGAACGGGCCAGAGGCTTTCTCGTCGATGCCGTACAACTTCTTTGTCGCTTCGGACTCCTGCGAGAAATCGGCCACACGCAACGCTTCCACCTGCATCTGCGCGGCGAGTTCGTAATTCGCGATTCGCGATTCGAGTTCCTGGTCCATCGGCCGCTGGCGCCGCTGCTCTTCGTTCAACTCCTTCAACATGCCGAGCAGCTTCTGTTGCTGTTCGGCGCTGATCGATTCCGGCCGCTTAATGTCGAACACCGGCGTCTTCGGATCGGGACGCATCTGCGCGCCCGTGAACACCGGCGGCAGCCATGCCGACGAATGCGCACGCGATCCGATCGACGCGCCCTCGCCTAACGCAACGAAGCCGGGCAGATTCTGATTCTCGCTCCCGAGGGCGTAGGTCACCCAGGAGCCGATCGTCGGGAAACCCGTAAAACCGCGACCCGTGACGAACGTGAACTGCGCTGTCGAATGGTCGATGCGGTCCGTTGTCATCGAGCGCACGAAAGTGACGTGATCGACGACCTTTTGAAAGTGCGGCAGCAGGTTCGAAATCTCCCGGCCCGATTGTCCGCACTTTGTGAACACCCACGGGCTCGCCAAGATCTCCTGGGATCCGTTCAGTGCCCGGCCCTTGATTTCAAAGGGCGCCGGCTTGCCGTTGTACTTCGTAAGCAAGGGCTTCGGATCGAACATGTCGATCGTCGATGGCCCGCCGCCTGTATAGAGGAAGATTACGTTCTTCGCCTTCGCGGGGAAGTGCGGCTTGCGCGGCTTCATCGTGAAGGAACGCACGGCCTCCTCGGCCATCATCGAACCACACGCCAGGCCACCAAAGCCCAGCGCGATCTCTTGCAATGCCTGCCGTCGTGAAACGAAGTTTTTCATGATCGTACCCCTAAAAGCTATACAAAAAGTCGTTGGAACCGAACACGGCTTGCAGGAAAAGGCGCAAGCCCTCCACCTTATCGGCGTTGCCCTCGACAGCCGCCTTGCCAACAGCCAATTCACGTGCGGTCGGCGGCCGCGTGTAAGCGGTTTCGATCGCGCGATTGATTGCCGCGTCTACATCGCCCTTACTTTGTTCCAGCAGTTGCTGCGCCCACGCCTTCGTCGTGCGCAGCGTCAGCGGCCCGTTTAACAATGCCAGAGCTTGAGTCGGCAGCGCCGAGCGAAAGCGCTGCGACTGGTTGTCCGCAGTCATCGTGGGCGCGTCGAAGGCGTGAAGGAACGTCACCGGACGCGTGCGCGTTTGCGCGATGTACAAGCTGCGGCGGTTCATTTCCTCTTTGTCGTTGCCTTCCATCCATTGTCCATCGGCGCCGCGCTTGATCGACTCCTGCTTGCCGAACATCTTGGCATTCAGCAGTCCGCTCGCTTGCAGCATCGAATCGCGAATCGTCTCGGCTTCCAACCGCAACGGCGGCTTGCGCCACAAGTATTTCGCCGACGGATCGGCCGCAAGATACCGCGGCACCTCCGACGAATCCTGCCGGTACACGTCCGACATCATGATCTCTTTGTGCAACCGCTTTAGATCCCAGCCGTTGTTCTGGAACGACACGGCAAGATAGTCGAGCAGTTCCGGATGGGAAGGCTTTTCGCCCTGCTTGCCGAAATCGTCCACCGAGCGAACGATACCCTCGCCGAAATGGAACTGCCAAACGCGATTGACGAACACGCGCGACACCAGCGGGTTTTCGCGGCTTACGAGCCAGTTGGCCAATGTCAGGCGGCGGCCCGTGTGATTCCATTCCTGGTGCTTGGAAGGATCGGGGAATTCGAAAGGCTTGGCTGGGTTATCGAGAACGATCGGCAACCCGGGCTTCACTTCGGCGCCCGGCGCAAGGTAGTTGCCGCGCTGCAATACGTAAGTCGGCGACGGTGTCTTCGACACGTCCCAGGCCGCTTCGATGTAGTTCGGATCGACCGATGTTTGCGTCTTGCGGCGATTGGCGCGCTTGGTGATTAGTTCCTGTTTCCACGTCAGAAGTTCGGGGTAGCGCTTCTCCAAGTCCTGGTCGGACATGCCGGACTTATCTGGGTTGCGGTCGACTTCCAGGTCCGGGTCGTTCTCAATCTGAAACCGAATCGCTTTCCGCCGCTCTTCGCCCATTTCCCGGCTCGCAAGGGTTTCCTTGCGAAACATCTGATAGGTCGCTTCGAGCAGATCGTCGAGCCGCCGAATCGTCTTGGCGTCGTTCGACGTAACGTCCCTGATCCACGACTCGCGTTTATCCTGCGGCACATCGATGACCATGCGACTCGGCCAAGGCCCATACTTCACGCTTGCCGCCAGCCAGTTCTCCGGATCCCACGTCGCCTGATACACAGCCGTGAGCTTGTAGTAATCCTTCTGCAGGATCGGATCAAACTTATGATCGTGGCAGCGCGCGCAACCGACCGAAAGGCCCAGCACCGCGGTCAAACTCGTTTCGACCGTTTTCTGCAGCGCATCGAAGTATTTGTCGACTTCGTAGATCGTCTGATTGTCGGTGATGTCGGCGATTGTGCGGAGGAAGCCGGTCGCGATGAGCGCCTCGCGTTCTTCCGCAGTCGGCGAAGCGTGCGGCTTGTAGTTGACGAGTTGATCGCCCGCGAACTGCTCGAGCAGGAAACGATTGATCGGCTTGTTGGCGTTGAATGCGCGGATCACGTAGTCGCGATATTTCCACGAAGTCTCGCGTTCGACGTCGCCCGCATCACCGAGCGAATCGGAATACCCCGCGATGTCGAGCCAGTGTCGGCCCCAATGTTCGCCGTACTTCGGCGATGCCAGCAAACGGTCAACTAATTTCTCGTAAGCGTTCGGCGCATGGTCTTCGAGAAACGCCTTGGTCTCGGCTGGAGCCGGCGCGAGGCCAGTCAAATCGAAATGAACACGGCGCAGAAGCGTTCGCTTGCCGGCCTCGCGCTGCATCGCCCAACCTTTTTCTTCGAGTTTGGCGTTGATAAACGCATCGATCGGGCCGGTCTTCTTCTTCGTCGACGGAATGCGCGGCATCGCCGGGGCTTGGAACGACCACCATTGCCGGGCTTCCGGCGTGATTTTCGCCGCCTCGCGAGCAGCAGCCGCCGCTTCGGTTTCACCGCGCGGGAAACGGCCATGTTCGATGTAGGCCTGGATCAACTGTTTCTGCGCGCCATTGAGCTTGCCGCCCATGGGCATTTTCCCGCTCTCGATTTGCAACCACAGCAAGCTGCGTTGCGGCTTGCCGGGCGCAATCACCTGACCGCTCGATCCACCACTCATCAGGCCGGCGAAAGTAGTCAGATCAAGTCCGCCCATCTTCCGTTCCGGGCTGTGGCACGAGGTGCAGTTCTTCTGCAAGACGGGCAGGATCTCGTCTTTGAACAAAGGCGCGCGCTGGGCGCTCAGAAACGGCGCGGCGCCGGTTAGACAGACGAGTGCTAAGAATCGAGACACTTCTGGCTCCTGCCAGAGTTATATCACAGACGGATTGGCGAAACACCCCGTATGGGTCAGGTAGCCGGATAATCCTCGTTGTTCGACCGTGCGGCGTCCAACAACTTCGTCACGCGCGCCACGATTTCCGGATGCGCCGCCGCGACGTCGCGCGATTCCGAGATATCCGACCGAAGATCGTACAGCTCCAACTTGCCCTTTAGTCCGTGCCGCACGCCCTTCCAGTTGTCGATCCGAATCGCTTGATGAAACCCGCGCGTGTGGCCCTCCCAATAGAAGTACTCGCGCTTGTTCGGCGTTTTGCCGAGCAGGACCGGCGCGATCGAGATCCCATCGATGCCTCTCGGCGTCTGCGCGCCGGCCAACTCGGCCGCTGTCGGCAGGAAGTCGTAGAACACCCACGGATAATCGCTCGTCGAGCCGGGCTTTACTCGCCCGCGCCAGCGCACGATCATCGGCACGCGATGGCCGCCTTCGTACACGTCGCCCTTCGCCGCGCGGAAAGGGCCGATCCCATTGAAGAAGGGCAATCCAGGCTTGTTGCCCGCCCCGTTGTCGGACGTGCAAAACACGATCGTTTCGGATTCGAGGTTGAGTCCTTTCAGCAGCGTGAGGATCGCGCCGACCGCGCGATCGAAATTCGCCACCATTGCCGCATAGGCCCTATGCTCCGGCTTCCACGGCTTGTCCTTGTACTCGCCCAGGTCCGGCGCGTCGTGCGGAGCATGCGGAGTAGTCGGAGTGAAGTAAAGAAAGAACGGCACGCTGCGATGTTTTCGAATAAACGCCAGGGCTACTTGCGTGAACAGATCGGTGACGTACGCGCCCTTCGGAACCGCCTCCTTTTTCGGTCCGCGCCACAGGTGGTCGGGATAGTACTCCAACGCGTGATCTTGATTTAGGAAGCCGTACCACTCGTCGAAGCCCTGCAGCGTCGGGATACCTGTTGTGTCTGGCTCGCCGAGTCCCCACTTTCCCGTGATCCCCGTCGCATAACCGGCCTTCTTCAGCACCGACGCCACGGTGACATCCGACGGCAGCAGCGGCACACGCTGTTTCGTTTTCACCGAGTGATTCCATCGCACGCGCGTGCGACCGGAGTGTTGCCCGGTCATCAGTGTGCTTCGGCACGGCGCGCATACCGACGACCCCGCGTAGGCCGACGTGAACCTCACACCTTCTGTCGCGAGCCGGTCCATGTTCGGTGTTTTGATTTGCTGCTGTCCATAGCAGCCGAGATCGCCGTACCCCATGTCATCGGCCATCATCCAAATGATATTCGGCTTGCGTGTCCGAGACTGCGCCAGCGCCGCCAGAAACACTCTTCGCGTCAATGGGCGCCTCCAAATATTCTTTCGCCGGCCTCAATCGCAATAGGAAGGATATTTTGCTTCGGGGGAAGCGGGCAGGTGGCGA
Source organism: Acidobacteriota bacterium (assembly GCA_016871055.1). Taxonomy (GTDB): domain Bacteria; phylum Acidobacteriota; class Terriglobia; order Bryobacterales; family Bryobacteraceae. The sequence continues at coordinate 6 of VFZW01000132.1, read as the reverse complement.
AAGGAG
>VFZW01000131.1 GCA_016871055.1 Acidobacteriota bacterium | reverse complement strand
TCACGGTGCCGAATGACTGACAACGGGGCAGCGAAAGCCGGAATCTGGAGCGGCTTCAGCCGCGTCCTGCGACTTTCAGTCGCCCATCGACCCCACCGCCTTCAGGCGGTGGTTGTTCAGATTTGAGAGTTTTCAAGTAGGCTGGAATTGACATGCCGAGATCGATTGCGGTGGTTGTACGCGATGGCGAGACTGTTGAGTCGGCGCTGCTGCAAAGGTTGCGCGAAGTTCGTTCGCGCGTCCAACGCACTCGCGTTGTCGGGGACGTCTTGTTGAAAGATCGGAGCCAGACCGCGGCCATTGAGGCCGACCCCGTGACGACACGATTCCAAGATCTCATTGAAATCAAGTACACTCGGGGCCTCACTCAAAAAGAAAAGCGGGAGCTTACGACGCTTGAGACAACGCTTTGTGAGACCGCCGAGGAGTTCTACCGGGCGATCCTCGACCGCGCGCGGGCCGCGCTAGCGCAAAAGAAGGCGCGCAGCATTTAGCGGGCATGAAGCCGCGGAGTTCGCCTCATTTCGTTCGCCGAAGAGAGGTTCCGAAGATCGCTGGTAGAGGCCATCTGCCCTATCGGCATTTCGTGCGCGAAGACTTTCGGGCGACCTGTGCCTACTGTCCGCTCGAAGAGATTTGGGCCGCTGGTGTGGAGAATTTTGAGGTCGATCATTTCCGGCCACAGGCCTTATTCCCCGAGTTGCGCGCGAGCTACTACAACTTGTATTTGCGACCGCTGGAAATGCGGGCGATGGCCAACGCGATTTATGCGGGGTGGAGGATTCCTTTGATAGCCACTTTGTGTTGCTGAAGAGCGGGAGGTGGCGTGCGAAAACTCCGGGTCGAATTGCGCCTAATACTCCGCGAACTTACAGCAACGTAGGATCGAAAGACGCGGGCGGGATTTCGGGGACTGGTTCGGTAGAGCCATTCAACCACGCCTTCAACTCTTCGCGCGAGCCTCCGAAGTACAGCCGCACCAGTTCATCCACCGCCGCCGCGCGCAGGTTGTCCGGGTTGTTGACGGGCCTGTAGAGAATTCGCCAATGGCCCGGAAGGCGCTCCACTTCGCCGCGCCGCCAGAGGCGCGTCACGCTGGTCTGGACGGTCGTGTACGCGCAGTCGACCTGCGGACGTATCGCCTCGCGCACTTCGGCGACGCTGCCTTGCCCGAGTTTCCACAACGCCGCCAGACACGCCATTTCGAGTGGCGGCGGCGTGTTCGGTTGTCGAGGCTTGCGCGGCATCGTCTACTTGTCGAGCGCGCCCGTGAGTTTGTCGGCGAACAGAGATCCCGTGGTTGGCACCGGGCTGGGCTTCGCCTTTGGTTTCGGCGCGGGTGCCGGCGGCGTGGCGACGGGGTCGTCTTCGGCCAGGAATCGCTGCTTCTTCAGCAGCGTGCGTTCGAGCGACGAGGTCCAACCGGTCCAGTTGCCTTCCATCAACGAGTCGCGGTCGATGACGACGCGGATCGTCTCCATTTTCGAGTCGAGATTGTCGAGTTGATGGAGCAGCATCGCTTCGAGGAACAGCGGTACTTTCGGCGAACCGAAGTCGAGTTGGCCGTGGTGGCTGGCGATCATGTGCTCGACGAGCGTCTTTAGCTTCGGCGGGAAGCCGGGGACCTGCTCGGCCTTCTTGTCGAGCATGCGTAGCGCGATGAGAATGTGGCCGATCAATTGGCCTTCGTCGGAGTAGCCGAACGAGCGGTCGTAGGTGAGTTCGTAGATCTTGCCGATATCGTGCAGCACGACGCCGGTTACGAGCAGGTCTTCGTCGACGTCTTTGTAGTGGTTCGCGGCGAACTTGGCGAGCGTGAGCAGGCTGAGGACATGCTCGATCAGGCCGCCGATCCAGGCGTGATGGATGGACTTCGCCGCCGGCGCGCTCTTGTAGCGCAACGCGATGTCGGGATCGGCGAAGAACGCTTCGAGCAGCGCCTTCAAATGCGGATTGCGCATGGCGGCGATATGGGCCTGCAATTCGAACCACATCTCGTCGCGGTCGCGTTTCGAGGCAGGGAAGTAGTCGCCGGGATTGACCTCGCGGTCATCGGCGCGAACAAGGCGGTCGACGCGCAGTTGCAGTTTGTTCGCGTAGACGGTGGCGGCGCCGCGGACCTTGACGAAGTCGTTCTTGTCGAAGGTGTCCATGATCTCGGCGACGTTGTCCCACATCTTGGCGTCGATGTCGCCGGTCTTGTCTCCGAGCAGCAGGGAGAGATAAGGCTCGCCGGTCTTCTTCTGACGAACCTCTTTGTTGATGACCAGGAAGTAGGTCTGGACGGTCTGGTTCTGGTCGATTTCGTTGACGAAGGTTTTCATCCGCTACGTTGTCTAGAGTAGCATTGCGGGGTGGTAAGCTACGAGATGGAGACCCGATACCGTATGGATCCACTCGCCGAAAAAATCGACGCCAAGCTCCGCGCTTGGCGACCGGAAGTAGCCACCGATGTGCGCGCCCGGCTTGATGAGATTATTGAACTCGCCGATCTCGATGTACTCGACATCGGTCACTCCCGTGTCATTGAGGACGAGGTTATGGCGATCATCGATGGCGATCCCACTCCCCGGTGAAGTGTGGCTTGCCGATCTTGGTATGGCTGGCAAACTGCGGCCGGTAATCGTCGTTTCGCGATGGGATCTCGACGCGCCGCGGGCATTGGCGATCTGTGTACCCGTAACGACATGCGCCCGTGGAAGCAACTACGAAGTTGCATTACCGCGGCTCGGGATCTTTCAGCAGGATTCCGTGGCGAACGTGCAAGGTATCCAGAGTCTTCCGTATCCACGTTTGACCCGCCGGATCGGGAAGTTGCCGCCTGAGGTGCTATTGGATGTGAGGCTCGCGCTTGCTTGGGCCATTGACGCCCGCACCAACTAGCCGCTACGACTTCGAAGTCGACTTGCCCGTGATCTCCGTACCCGGAACCGGGAAACCCAGCAGCCGCTTCTTGCGCTTCATGTTAGCGACTTCTTCTTTCGTCACCGTCTCGGGCTTGAGCACGGCGGGATCGGTCCAGGCGGTCGACTTGCCCGGCGCGGCCGACGTATCGGTGTAGCCCTCGCGCAGCTCGAGAAACGCCTCGCTGCGCAGCTTGGTGAGGTACTCGCGGATGGCCGGTTGCATGCGGGGCTCGAACAGTTTGTTGGTCACTTCGCCTTCGACTTCTTCGTACGCCGCAAGGCCCGCTTCGTGGTGCTCTTCGACTTTTAAGATGAGCCAGCCGTTGGGCAGATTGAATGGGTCGAGTGTTTCGTTGCGCTGCGCGGCCCACACCTTGTCTTCGATCTCTTTTCGAAGATCGCCCTTCTTTGCCGGCGGCAGTTCGCCTTCGCTCTGCGCCGTTTGCGATTCGGAATTGTCCCGAGCGAGTTCGTTGAACTTCTCGCCACGGCGGGCGCGCGAAACCAGATCTTTCGCCTTCTTTTCGGCGGCGGCTTTCTCGGCGTCGGTCTTGCCTTCGGTCGACAAGAAAATTTCGCGCATGAACAGGCGCTCTTCGCGCTGGAATTCGTTCTTGTGTTCGTCGTAGTACTTGCGCACTTCGGCTTTCGGAATGACGATCTTCGAGCTGACTTCCTGGCCGATGACGCGGCGCGTCAGCATGTTGTTCTTGAGCTCGGCTTTGTAATCCTCGAACGACATGCCGGTGTTTTCCTTGACGTAGGCCTGGAACTGATCCGCGTCGACGATCTTCGACCGCCGCTGCATGTCGGCGATGTACTTTGTGACTTCGGTGTCGAGCTTGATGTCGAGTTCCTTGCCCTTTTGGACAAGCAGCATGGAGTCGATCTTGTCGCGCAGAACGTCCTTCTCGCGCTCCTTCATCACCTGATCGATTTCGGCCTGCGAGGCGCCGCGCGCCTTCAGGTCTTCGATCATCGACTTACGCGCGCGGTTCAACTCCGAGCGTGTGATGATCTCGCCATTGACCTTGGCGACGATTTGCTCAATGACGAGCACATCGGCTGCGCAAAGCGTGGCTCCGGCGAAACAAACGAGAAACGGGACACGGTACGACATATCACCTCCGATTGTACTGTATGCAAGGGTGGGGCCAAAGCCATCCAGGCGCGGGCGTGACGCAGGTAAAGCTCGACGTTTCGTCGACAACGCCCTTTCCAGTGGACCGCACAACCCGCGGATAGTGGCCCAGCGGGCGGCGAGCGCGAGCCGTCAGTGTGTGTTAGCCTGTAGCGCCGGGCGGTACAGTGTGCCCGTGGTGCAACGCGCCGAGCGTCATTTGCAGGTGGGCGAGCATTGGCCCCGGATTGGTGACAGGCCATGCGTCGGCCGGTAGCCGCAACACGCCCGCCGGCGTGAACTGGCAGCCAGGCGTGTTCGCGACCAGCGACATTAGCGCGTTCGGATCCACCCGCGCCGCTTCGTGAATTTTGATGTTGAAAAATCCCTGGCGGCGGTCGATGGCTTCGATGCCTATGCGCTGCGCGATGGCGCGGAGCAGCGCGAATTCGCTGAGCAATCGGACAGTCTCCGGCGGTGCGCCATAGCGGTCGGCGAACTCGTCGAGTACCTTCTGTTGCTCGGCGGCGCTCTCAATGACGGCGAGTTTCTTGTACGCGCGCAGCCGTTGATTCTCTTCGCCGATAAACTCCGGCGGAATGCGCAGATCGAGGCCGAGGCTAATGGTCGAGTGAATCTCGGGCGGCACGTCTTCGCCCTTCAACTCGCGCACGGTTTCATCGAGCATCTTAATATACGTGTCGAAGCCGATCGCCTCGATGTGCCCGTGTTGCTCGCCGCCGAGCAGATTGCCGCAGCCGCGCAGTTCAAGATCGAGCGCGGCGATTTTGAATCCCGCGCCGAGGTCGGAGAACTCCTTCAACGCGGCAAGGCGCTTGCGCGCGATGTCGGAGAGCTCGGCATTCGGAGGAACCAATAAATACGCATAGGCGCGGCGGTTCGAACGGCCGACGCGGCCGCGCAGTTGGTACAACTCCGAAAGCCCGTGCCGCTCGGCGTTCTCGATGATGATGGTGTTGGCGCGCGGAATGTCGAGGCCGTTCTCGACGATCGTCGTGCAGACGAAGACGTCGAACTCGCCGCGCATGAATCCGAGCAATACCTTTTCAAGTTCGGCCTCGCTCAACTGACCGTGGCCGACGCCGATGCGCAGCCCCGGCATGCGCTCTTGCAACCACATGGCGCGGTTGTAGATTGTTTCGACGCGGTTGTGCAAGAAGTACACCTGGCCGCCGCGCGTGATCTCGGTTTCGATGGCGGCTTGCACGAGTTTCTCGTCGAAAATCGCGACCGTCGTCTGAATCGAAAGGCGATCCTTCGGCGGCGTCTCGATGACCGACATATCGCGGATGCCGAGCAGCGACATGTGCAGCGTGCGCGGGATCGGCGTCGCGCTCATGGTGAGCACGTCGATGTTCTTGCGAATCTCTTTCAAGCGCTCTTTGTGGCGTACGCCGAAACGCTGCTCTTCGTCGACAATCAAGAGTCCGATGTCGCCGAATTGCACGTCCTTCGACAGAATGCGGTGCGTGCCGATGACGATGTCGACCTTGCCGATGGCGAGATCTTCCAGCACCTCTTTCGTCTCCGCCGCGGTGCGAAATCGGCTGAGCATTTCGACGCGTACCGGGAAACTGGCGAAGCGCCGCTTGAACGATTCGAAGTGTTGGAGGCAGAGCACCGTGGTCGGTGTCAGCACGGCCACCTGCTTGCCGTCGCCAAGCGCCTTGAACGCCGCGCGCATCGCTACTTCCGTTTTGCCGTACCCGACGTCGCCGCACAGCAAACGGTCCATCGGCTGCTTCCGCTCCATGTCGCGTTTGATCTCGGTCGAGGCCTGGAGTTGATCCTTCGTCGCACTGTATTCGAAGGCGTCTTCGAATTCGCGCTGCCAGTTGGAATCGGCCGAATACGCGAAACCTTCCGCCATTCGGCGCGAGGCGTAGAGCTTGAGCAACTCATCCGCCATGTCGCGCATCTTGGCCCTGATGCGCGTTTTCGTTTTCGCCCACGTCACGCCGCCGAGTTTGTCGAGAGACGGCTTCGCTTCGCCCGCGCCCCGGAACTTCTGCACGAGATCGAGGCGGTTCATCGGCACGTAGAGCTTCGACTCGTCGGCGTATTCGAGCAGCAGGAAATCGCCCTTCTGATCGCCCTGCACGAGCTCCTTGATCGCGACGAATTTGCCGATGCCGTGTGTGGCGTGGACGATGAAATCGCCCGGTTTCAGATCGGCGACGTCGGCGGCGAACGCGGCGGCCGCGCCGCGATTGACCGAAGGCGCGGCGACCAGATCGGAGGTATCGAACAGATCCTCGCCGCCGATGACCGTGATACGCGCGTCCGGAAACGCCACGCCGCGCCGGATGCGGCCGCGCGTGAGCATCGTCGACGCCGAAGAGCCGAAGATGCGGGCGCGTTCGGCGAGATAGGGCGAAGGATGATCGGCCGGATCGAGTGCGAGTTGGAAGGGGACCTGATACTCGTGGAAGATGTCGGCAAGGCGCTCGACTTCGCCCGCCGCCGGCGCGAAGTAGACGACGCGCTGGCCTTGTTCGACGAGCGTGCGCGTCTCGGCCACGACGGCTTGTATGTTGCCGTGAAAGGCCAGCGACGGGCGTGTGGAGATGTGCACGCCTAGCGCCGCGCCGGATTCGCCAAGCAGTTCAATCTCGCGCAGGGAGAGCGTCGCGGGCGCTTGCTGCGCTTCGGCCCATTCGTCGGCCGAGAGGTAGATCGACGAGTTGGGGACGACTTCGCCGCGCTGATCTTCGTCGAGCCGTTTCCAAAGGCGCTCGGCGGCGCCGCGAATCTGTTCGGGTTCGTCGAGAACGACGAGCGCATCGAGTTGCAGATCGATCAACGCACACTCGCGAGGTGTTTCGGTGGCGCGAAGAAACTCCCAGCCCGCAACTGGATTGGCGGGTACGGCATGCTCGGCCAGCGGAAGAATCGTCGCCGACGGAACCTTTAACACGGAGCGCTGTGTGTCGACGTCGAAGCGGCGCATCTCTTCGATCGTGTCGCCGAAGAGTTCGATGCGCAGCGGTTTTTCGCTCTCCGCCGGAAAGATGTCGACGATGCCGCCGCGGATCGAATACTCGCCGACCATCTCGACCGGCTCGCGCTGCGTATAGCCGATGCGGCGCAGGTGTTCGGCGAGATCGTCGAGCGCGATGTCTTCCGTCGTGCGCAGATGCAGCGCGAGGTGGCGGTACTGCGCGGGCGCGTAGACGCGGGCGAGCGCGGCGCCGACCGGAGCGACCGTAATCGTTGCGTGATGTGCCGCGAGCCGCCACAGGCCCACCGCGCGGCGTTCGCTGATTTCGTTGTGCGGCGACAGGCCCTGCGACGGCAGCACGTCGAGCGCCGGAATCAACTGCGGACGTTCGATTTGTTGGCCGCTTGTGAGGATATCGAAAAACGTTTCGATGGCCTCAAACAGCGCTTCGGCTTGCTTGGCGCCGTCGGTGACGACGATGATCGGACGGCCCGAGAGCTGCCACAACAACACCGCGTGCAACGCCTTGGCTGTCAGCGTAAGGCCAGAGAGCGACTGGTGTTTGTGCGTGCCGAGGCCGCGTAAAATCTGCTGCAATCCGTCGCCGCGCGCGAAGGACTTGAAGAGATCGCGTACGGCCGGATGGGTCATCTACTTGACTTCGAACCGCGCCAGAATTTCCTTTTCGATGTTGGTCGTCGAATGGCCCGGTTCGAGCGGGATCAACACGACCTTACCGCCCGCCGCTTCCACCTCTTCGCGTCCGGCGACGAAGTGCGACCAGTCGGCGCCTTTGACGAGAATGTCCGGCAGCACATCGGCGATGAGTTCGCGCGGTGTGTCTTCGTCGAAGAACGTCACGGCATCGACGGAGTCGAGCGCGAGCGCCGCTTTCGCGCGCGTGTCCTGATCGAGCAGCGGACGGTGCGGGCCTTTGTAGCGAGCGACGCTCGAATCGGTGTTGAGCGCAAGGATGAGCACGTCGCCCATGGAGCGGCATTGTTCGAGGAGGCGAATGTGGCCCGGGTGGAGAAGATCGTAACAACCGTTCGTAAACACGACGGTCTTTCCTTCGCGCTTCCACTCGGCGCGTGCGGCGGCCAGATCGGGCCGACTGGAGACGGCAGGCATTTTTCTTATTGTCGCCTGAGTTGGAGGAATCGCGCGGTCAGGTCCCACATCTCGTCGATCACTTCGGTGAGCTCGTGGCCCGCGTCGAACACATGCAGCTCGACGTTAGAGTGCGATGCGGCGTACGACTCGGAAAACTTCACGGGCACAACGGGGTCCTTACTGCCGTGAAAGATCAGCGCGGGCTGCGCGAAGTTTGGCTCCGCGTCCCACTTCGCGGCGTCCTCGGCGAGTTGCCAGCCGACGTTGCGCTCTTTTTGATCGGCGTAGTGAAAGACGCTTAAAACGCCGGTTTCGCGCCACGCGGAAAATTTTTCTTCACCGAGCATGAGCGGCCAGCGTGAATGAAAATGGAACGCCGGGGCGAGAAGGACGAGCCGTTCGACCTCTTCCGGATGCTTCGCGGCGTACAGCGCGGCCAGGTATCCGCCCATGCTGGAGCCGATCAATGTGACCGGCCCGCCGGCGGCTTCGCGCCGCAAAATGGCGTATTGGCCGGAGATTGTGAGGTGTTCGAAGTCGCCGCCGTCCAGCGCGGGGACCGAGACCTCGGCGCCGCCGGCGGCGATTCGAGAGGCAAAAACCTGCGCTTTGCGCGAAGCGGGGCTCGACGCAAAACCGTGAAGATAGATGATTCGCAAAGGCTGATTCCTTCATCCATTTATTGTGTAGGCCCGGAGGGCGACTTGCGATAGTGGCGATGGTATGGCTAGGATAGGGAAGTTTGAAGGAGACAAAAACAACAACATGTCCGTTGAAGCCAAAGTAAAGCAGATTATCGTCGAGCAGTTGGGCGTCGACGAGGCCCAGGTAGATGGGACCGCTGCTTTTATCGAGGATCTGGGCGCCGACTCGCTCGATCTCGTTGAACTCGTAATGGCCTTTGAAGAGCACTTCGACCTGAGCATCCCCGACGAAGATTCCGAAAAGATCAAGACCGTCAAGGATGCCATCGATTACATTGAAGCCAAGGGCGCCAAGAAAGCCTAGGCGGTAAACGGCAGGTCCGCCGTGCCAACCGGCGCGCGGGGAGAGAGCTTTGTCTGAGATACAAAAACGCAGAGTCGTAGTCACTGGCGTTGGACTCGTGTCCTGCCTTGGCACGAGCACAGCAGAGACGTGGCAGGGACTCCTGGCCGGGCGCAGCGGTATCGCGCCCATCGAACTCTTCGACACGACCGATTTCGCTTGCCGGTTCGCCGGTGAAGTGAAAAATTTCGATCCGTCGAAGTGGATCGAGAAAAAGGAAGTGAAGAAGCTCGGGCGATTCATGATATTCGCCATCGCGGCGGCCGATGAGGCTCTGGTGATGTCGGGACTGAAGATCGACGAGTCGAACGCGGAAGAAATCGGCGTCTACGTCGGTAGCGGCATTGGCGGGTTCGAGGTGATCGAACGCGAACACAAGAAGCTGCTCGAAGGCGGACCGTCGAAGATTTCGCCGTTCTTCATTCCTGCGACAATTGTCAATCTCGCCAGCGGGCACATCTCGATCCGCACGGGCGCCAAGGGCCCGAACTCGGCGGTTGCGACGGCCTGCACAACGAGCTCGCACGCAATCGGCGATTCGTTCAAGATCATTCAACGCGGCGATGCCGTGGCGATGATCTGTGGCGGTGCGGAGGCGGCGATCACGCCGCTTTCCGTGGGCGGATTCGCGGCCCTGCGCGCGTTGTCCACCCGCAATGATGAGCCACAGCGCGCGTCCAGGCCGTGGGATAAAGACCGCGATGGCTTTGTCATTGGCGAAGGCGCCGGCGTATTGATGCTGGAAGAGTATGAGTTCGCCAGGAAGCGCGGCGCGACGATTCTGGCGGAAGTGGTCGGCTACGGCATGAGCGGCGACGCGTTCCACATGACCGCGCCGTCGGAAGATGGCGACGGGCCGTATCGCGTGATGCGCAATGCTCTGCGGGATGCGAAGCTGGAGCCGTCGCAGGTCGATTACTTGAATGCGCACGCGACTTCGACCGGTCTTGGCGACAAGATCGAAACGTTCGCGATGAAGCGCGCCTTCGGCGAACACGCCTACAAGCTCGCGATCAGTTCGACGAAGTCGATGACCGGGCACTTGCTCGGCGGCGCCGGCGGCCTCGAAGCCGGCGTAACGGTGCTGGCGATCCGCGATCAAATCGCGCCGCCGACGATCAACTCCGAAACGCCCGATCCGGATTGCGATCTCGATTACATTCCGAACAAGGCGCGTCCGATGAAGATCGAATACGCGCTGTCGAATTCGTTCGGTTTCGGCGGGACAAACGGATCGTTGCTGTTCCGCAAGCCAACGGTATGAAGATACTGGTCGCGCTGAAGCAGGTGCCGTCGCGCGATTCGGCACTGCGGTTGAACGCCGCGGCGTCGTGGATCGACGATGCGGATTTGACTTACGAAATCAACGAGCCCGACGCGTACGCCCTTGAAGCGGCGCTGCAGTTGAAGGAACAGCACGGCGGCGAAGTCGTCGTGTTGTGCGCGGGACCGGAAGGCGCGGCTTCGTCGGTGCGAGAAGCGCTGGCCAAGGGTGCCGACCGTGCGATTCATATTGAGCAGGATGGCTTGGAGGCGCTCGACACGCTGGCGCTTTCGGCGCTGCTCGCCAACGTCGCCCGCGAAGAATCGCCCGATCTGATTCTGACCGGTTTGCAGTCCGATGACTTGGGCAGCGGCCAGACCGGCGTCGTAATGGCGGAGTTGATGGGGCTGCCGCACGGCACGATCGTGATGGCAATCGAGAAACTCGACGGCGCGATCCGCGTCAAACGCGAGTTGGAAGACGGTTGGTTCCAGCACGTCGCGCTGCCGCTGCCGGCCGTGCTGACGATTCAGAGCGGCATCAACAAGCTGCGCTACGCCACGCTGATGGGCATCAAGAAGGCCAAAACAAAAGAGCTGCGTGTTGTGTCAGGAACGGCGCCTGCCTCGCAGGTGCTCTGCACCAAGGTGTTTCTGCCATCGCGGGCCAAGCAGACGCAAATCATTGAAGGCGACGCGCGAACGGCTGCAGCGGCGCTGGCTGAGAAATTGAAGTTCGAGGTGCGGGTGATATGAGCGTCCTCGTCTTTCTCGAACAAAACGACGGCAAGTTTCATCGCATGAGCTGGGAGGCGTTGGCGGCTGCGTCCGAACTCGGCGGCTCCGTCTACGGCGTGACAATCGGAGATGCCGGCGAAGCCGCGTCGAAGCCGATGGCTTCATTGCATACGATTCAAGATCCGCTGCTCGCAGATTACTCAGCCGACGGCTTCACGGCCGCGTTGGAACAGTTGATCCGCGCTAAAAATCCGCGTTTCGTCGTGTTTCCGCACACGTATCAGGTGCGCGATTTCGCACCGAAACTGGCCACGCGATTTGGCCGCCCGTTGTTGAGCGATGTCGTTAAGCTGCGCGCCGATGGCGTGGTCCGGCAGTTGTTTCAAGGCAAACTGAACGCCGAGTTCTCGTTCCCCGCCGATGGCCCGATTTTCGTTTCCGTGCAAGCCGGCTCCTATCGCGGCGATGGCCTTGCGGCCGGCGAGCCCGCCGTGGAACCCTTCGCCGTTAACATCGACGCATCCACCATCCGCGCCAAATCGGAAGTCCCTTTCCGCGAGTCCGCGCGCGCCGTCGACCTCACCGCCGCCGATATCATCGTCAGCGTGGGTCGTGGAATCAAAGAGCAGGAAAACATTCCGATCGTCGAGGAACTGGCCGCGGCGCTGGGCGGCGAAATTGCCGCGTCGCGTCCGATCTGCGATAACGGGTGGCTGCCCATGGAGCGCCAGGTCGGGAGCTCCGGACAAACCGTCGCGCCAAAGGTCTACATCGCCGTCGGCATCAGCGGCGCGATTCAACATCAAGTCGGCATGAAGGGATCGAAGGCGATCGTCGCGATCAACAAAGACGCCGACGCGCCGATTTTCGAAATCGCCGACTATGGCATCGTCGGCGACCTGTTCGAAGTTGTGCCGGCGCTGACCGAAGCTGTGAAGAAACTTCGAAGAGCCTAGCCTCTACCAGCCCTTTGTCGCGCGTAGAGCCGTGACGTGCGCGGCGTGATGCTCGCCGTGCCAGGCATAGATGCCGAGCAGCCAATCGATATCGTGAGGGCCGCTGGCGGAGTGTGCAAACGGCCGGGCGAAATCGGCCGGATCGAGCGAACGCAGCAACACGATCAAACGTGCGTGAACGGCGTCGATCAATTGCAGGCTGATCGAAACGGGCATCGTGGCTCCGTCTTCCAGCGCGGCCCAAGCGTTTTCATCGTAACCCTTAACGGTCGGATTGTCTTCGGTCAACGCGAATTTGAAACGGAGGTATGCGTTCATGTGGCTATCGGCGACGTGGTGAATCACTTGCCGCACCGACCAGCCGCCGTCGCGGTAAGGCGTGTTCAGTTGCTCGTCGTTGAGCCCTTCCACCGACTGGCGAAGCAGCAACGGCGCCTTCTCGAGTTTTTCGATGAGCGCCGCGCGGTCTGTGTCCGTGAATGGGCCTAGTTGTGTGGGCTTGCCAATGGGATAACGGGGATCGGTCATGCGTGAGACTCCTCGGCTTGGTTGATTAGAAACTTTGCGACATGTTCGAAAAAGGGCCGCAACACCTGTTCTGCTTCCGCGGGCAGCGCGGACTCGGCCAGCGCGTTCGACATGAGTTGCATCCAACGCTCGCTGGCTCGCGCGTCGACTTTGAATGGCATGTGCCGGGCACGCAGCCTCGGGTGCCCGCGCTTTTCGATGTAGCTCGGCGGGCCGCCGAATCGAAACATCAGGAACTCGCGCAGACGTTCCTCCGCGCCGGCCATATCGGTCTTCGGATACATCGGTCCGAGCACATCGTCGTGCGGTATCTGCCGGTAGAACGCCCCGATCAAACGCCGGAATCCGTCCTCTCCGATGAGTTCAAATACCTTGTCTTCGGGAAGGGTTTCAGCCGCCACCCTACTATTATGGACGCGCCGCGGCGGCGGCGTGAAAATTGGCCCCATTCACGCTATCGGCAAGCCGGGCCAATCGTGCGGCCATGCGCTCTTCCTTGGTGCGCTTGTATTCGTACATCCGCTTGTCCGCGGCGGCCAGCAGCGCCTCGCGAAGATTGCCATCTTCACCGAGGACCGCGATGCCCCAACTCGCCGACAGCATTGGCGTGGCGGTAAGGCGCAGTCCGGTCTCCTCGACCATGTGCTGGAGTTGCAGCGCCTCGGCGATCGCCTGCTCGCGAGTTCGGCGTGGAAAGAGCGCGACAAATTCGTCGCCGCCCATGCGGCCGAAGAACGCGCCGCGGCCGAGCATTCGCATCGCCCCTTGCGCGACCTCCTTGAGCGCCTGATTCCCCGCGAGGTGTCCGTGTGTGTCGTTCAGCAGTTTGAACCCGTCCAGATCCAAGACAACGAGCGACAACGCCTCGCCGGCTTCTACCGCCCTCTCGCAGGCAGCGCGAATTTCCGCCGATACCGCGCGCGCGTTGGGCAATTCTGTGAGTTCGTCGGTGGTCGCCGCGCCTTCGGCCGCTTTAACGCGTACGAGGTTATCGACCAAATGCGCGAGCCGGTTCGCGACCGCCGTCAGCACCCGGACATGATCCTTTGAATAACGATCACGCGACTTGCTGAATAGCGTCAACGCGCCGACGCACTCCCGCGCTCCCATCACCGGAACGCCGATGGCGGAACGGAGCGAGGTTGTCGATGCCGTACTGCCGCCCGCACGGAGTTCGAAAGCTGGATCCGCGTTGAACGCAGCGAGATTCGCTTCGACAACTTTGCCGGAGACACCGCCGCCAACAGGTAGCTTTAGTTGTGCCAGAGTGCTCTTGTCGACGCCTCCCGCCGAGAGCGCGACAAGCTCCTCGCCGTTGCGGCGATAGAATACGAACGCGTCGAAAGGTATCGCTGACTTTAGATTCCCGGTCAAATTCGCAAAGAACGAATCGACATCTTCGCATCCCAACGCCCTCGCCGACAGCGTATTGAGGAAATGTTCCTCGTCCTTCGCCGCGGCGATCGTATTGACGAATTCGGCCGACGACTCCTTGCGCGGGTCTTGCACGTCTTCCTCGTTCGCGCGCGCCATCTCTTCGAAATCTTGCCAGCGGGTCAGGATGATCTCAACGACGTGCGGGTCAAACGATCCGCCCGCTTCTTTGCGCAGGTGATTCAGGGCTTCACCGATTGGTACAGCCGGCCGGTAAATTCTCTCGCTTGTCATCGCGTCGAAGACATCCACGGCGCCTAGGATGCGCGCTCCGATCGGGATATCTTTGCCCGCAAGGCCGTCCGGGTAGCCGGTGCCGTCCCATCGTTCGTGATGATGCCGGACGATCGGTGCAACCGGGTATGGGAAGCGGACGCCCTCCAATATCTCGGCGCCAACCACAGCGTGGATCTTCATCTTGTCGAATTCCTCCGCCGTAAGCCGGCCAGGCTTGGAGGTAATGTGTGCGGGCACCGCCAGATTGCCTATGTCGTGGAGCAGCGACGCCGCCGAGAGTGCCAGTTGTTCCCCTTGATCGACCTTCAACGCCTTTCCGATTTCGGTGCAATAAACCTGAATGCGCCGCAACTGATCGTGGGTCGTCTGTTCCTTCGCGTCGACCGCCCGCGCCAGCACCTCAATCGTTCGCATGTGCAACGCCGCGTTAGCTTCGGCGGCGGCGCGGTCCGCTTCGGCTTGGCACTTTTCGGTTTCTAACTTCGTGACATACATGTGGTAATAGCTGAAAAGCACGTACACGCAGGGGACGACCAGCAGCGATGCCTGTAAGTCGTCGTAGAAGCCGACGGCCCACAGAAATCCGGCCACTCCCGCGCCGATGACATAGTAAGGAAGCGTCCAGAACCAGCAGTTCTTCCAAGTATCGACCACCGGGCGGTTTTGCCTGAAACTAGCCTAACGTAAGAGGCCCCCCGGCTGTGCCGGGGTGGCAGTAGCAGTTTGACATTTCCGGGAGTCCATCAGGGAAACTCCAAACGTGAGCCGCCAAGCACACGAAAGGAGAATCCTGATGGACGAAAACCAAAGTCTAAACCATAGTAAGTGGGAC
Organism: Acidobacteriota bacterium; assembly: GCA_016871055.1. GTDB lineage: Bacteria > Acidobacteriota > Terriglobia > Bryobacterales > Bryobacteraceae. The sequence goes on along the minus strand of VFZW01000131.1, from coordinate 43 downwards.
TGCAAATATCACGTGGTGTTCATTCCGAAGTGCCGTCGAAAGA
>VFZW01000130.1 GCA_016871055.1 Acidobacteriota bacterium | reverse complement strand
ACTGGCTGGCCGGTTGGAACGGAGCCCCGACCCCCTTCACATGGAAGGCCTCCGCAGACGTTATCCTCGACAAGGTGCGCCGTTGTAAAGAATTATCCAAGACAGGAGACTAGACTGTGGATCAACAAACGCACTACGCAGAGGTCGAGGCCGAGTACGCCGCCGCATTATCGCGGTTGGCTCGCGCATACGAAGCCGATGCGGACAAGCGTCGCGACCTGCTTCAAGAAATTCATCTCCAGATCTGGCGCAGCCTGGAGCGCTTCGAAGGACAGTGTTCGCTGCGAACCTGGATTTACCGCGTCGCGCATAACGTCGGCGCATCGCACGTCATCCGCGAGCGCCGGACGTACGCATCGCTGGTCACGCTCGACGAACTCGAAGGCATGGCCTCACCGCCTGTGGCCGATCGCGCCGCCGCGCTCGAAAAACTCGGCGTACTCATCCGTCATTTGAAACCGATCGACCGGCAGGTGATCGTGATGTACCTCGAAGACTTCGACGCCAAGTCGATTGGCGAGGTCGTCGGCCTTTCGCCCGCCAACGTCGCAATGAAGGTCCACCGCATCAAGAACCTGTTGGCAAGGAGGTACTGGAACAATGGCCGATGAATGGAAAGATCTTTGGCAAGGCCAACCACCCGAGGGCGCGCGAATCGTCGCCGATGTCCTGCGGAAACGAGCCGCGGAGGCCGCCCGCAAGCGCACAACCGAACGTATTGGCCACACCGTGCGCGTCGCTGTGCTTACCGCGATCGCGATCGGCGGCATCTTCGCCGTTGATCGCCCGTTGCAACGGATTCTCTTCGGAATCACCGCGCTTTGGAATTTGTCGGGACTGATCGGGGTGTGGCACGGACTGCGCCTCGCCGGCGAAGCAGAGCTGGGATCATGTGTCGCATTCTGCCGCGCGGAGTTGCAGCGGCGCCGCCGTTCATTGGGATCCGCGTGGCTGTTACAAGCCGGACCGGTGTTGCTGTTCATCGCCACCCTCGCCTATCCGGCTATCGAGCGCCATGGACTCGTCGCTCGCATGCTTCCCTTCTTCAGCATCCTCGCGCTGTGGCTTGTCATTCTCGCGGTGCAGCGGCAGCCGCTGCTGCGCGCCGTCGACCGCGAGATCGAAGAGCTGAAGAACTTGGAGAAAGCCGCGGGCGTCTAGGGGAACAGCGTCTCGCGCGCTTCGTTGGCGACCAGCATGCAACGTCCGTTATGCCCGCAATTCGGCACGCGAACGAGTTGATGCTTCGCTCCCTGCTTGGTGATGTAAGCGTGATACAGCTCGCCGCGCTTTAATCGATTCGGCCCCTGCGCCATCGCACCGCACGAGGAATCGAATCCGAACTGCGGCGTCGTGTCGTACTCGCCGAGCAGGTAGATCACGTCGCGCCGCAACAGGTTCGACTTCATCGTTTCGTCGGAAAGATCCTTCGCGTAGCCGGTCCGATTCGTCAGCCCGTACTTCCAGCGATCAAACGCCGGGCAGCCTTCCGTCGGACCGGGCCGCGATGCGTCTAAATACAAGAAGCTCGACGGATTCGAGACGACATAACGAATCGACACGCCCTTCGGCTCCGCTTTCGAAGACGCCGCATAACGGCTCAAGAATTGCCCGCCCGCCGAATGGCCGAATAACACGATGTGCTTCAAGTTGGGGAACTTCTTTTTGTCGGCGAATCGGCGGATCAGTTCGTCGATCACGTCGTAGGTCGTCACCGATGGCTCATCGACACCGGGTCCGCCGCCGCGCCAATCGTCGCCGTTGCAGCGGAAGCCGATCTCGCCCTTCTCCAATTTGTCGTTGCACGACTCCGTTCCAGCACCCGCAAACCGCGGAGCGACGATCAACGTTGTCTCAAGCGCGTTGGCCAGATACGCTCCGCCCATCGCGCTTGGGAAGTAGTCGTCGGCATTGCGCGAAGCGCCGTGGATCGAAACAAGCGCGCGGGTGAACTTCGCGTTCGAAGCGGTGAGAGGGTGCGACCGATAGACAGACACGAAGCGGCCCTTGGCCCCCATGGGCAGATGTTCGATCGCGGCGAAGTCGGCGGCCGAAGCGACCGCGGCGGTCAACAGAAAAAGCCTCATCGCAGCAGGTCCTCCAGTTGAATCTTTGCGTCGGTCTTGGCATCGCGGTACTTCACGATCACGGGAGTGTAGAGCGAAACGCCCCACTCCTTGCCCGGTCCGCTGGTCACCGCGCGCGAGCCGGCGACAACAACCGCCCCTTCCGGAATTACGAGCGGTTCGTCGTCGGTCGCCTTCAGCACCGTGCCGTTGACGAGGTCATAGACCGGCGTCGAGCGATTCAGAATGGTCCCCGTGCCAAGTACCGCGCGGGTCTTCACCACAGTGCCTTCGTAGACGCCGCAGTTGCCGCCGGCCAGAACGTCGTCCTCAATGACAACAGGCAGCGCGCCCACTGGTTCGAGAACTCCGCCGATCTGCACCGCGGCCGACAGATGTACGCGCGCGCCGATCTGCGCGCAGCTTCCTACCAGCGCATGGGAATCGACCATTGTTCCTTCGCCGACATACGCGCCGACGTTGATGTACATGGGCGGCATGCAGGTCACGCTCTTCGCCACAAAGCAGCCGTCGCGGATCGACGAACCGCCCGGGACAATGCGCACGCCGCTCGCCGCGTGGAACTGCTTGACGGGATAGGTGGCCTTGTCGAAGTACGGCTGCCGCGTCGCGTCGATCGACATGTCGACGATCGAGCCCAATCGGAAGCCTAAGAGAATTCCCTTCTTCACCCACGCGTTCACGCGCCATCCGGTTTTCGTCGTGGCGTCGGGCGAAGCCGCGCGAATCTCGCCCGCGTTCAGCGCTGCCTTGAACTCGGCGAAGAGCCGGAAGTGTTCCTCGCCATACGCGGCGGGTTTGTTGTCGAAAGCGTCTTCGATACGGTTAGCGAGCAGCAACGGCGCCCTCCGCGGCGAGCAGGCCGTACTGATCCAGCACACCGTCGATCTTCTTTTGATTGACTTCCGACGGCGGCACCAAGGGCAATCTCCACACCGGTTCGAGCAGCCCCATGCGCGCCATCGCATATTTCACCGGCCCCGGATTCGACTCGCAGAAGTTCACTTCCATCAGCGGCAGGTATTGGCGCTGCATCGCGCGCGCGCCGGCGAAGTCGCCATCCAGCGCCTTCTGCGTCAACCGCGCCATCGGTCCAGGAATCTCGTTCGACACCACCGAGATCACGCCGCGCCCGCCGAGCGAAATCAGAGGAATCGTGATCGAGTCGTCGCCGCTCAGCACCGCGAAGCTCTCGGGCACGTGATGCACGACGGCCGCCATCTGGGAGATGTTGCCGCTGGCTTCTTTCACGCCGACGATGTTGTCGATTGAGGCGAGCCGTTTCAAAGTCAGCGGTTCGACGTTAATGCCCGTGCGACCCTGCACACTGTAAACGATGATCGGCAGCTTGGTCGACGCCGCGATCGCCTTGTAGTGATGGTAGAGGCCTTCCTGCGTCGGCTTGTTGTAGTAGGGCGTGACGCTGAGCAAACCGTCGGCGCCGATCGCTTCGATCTCGCACGCCAATTCGATCACCTCGGCCGTGTTGTAACCACCCGCGCCGGCCAGTACCGGGACTTTGCCCTTGGCTTCTTCGCAGGTGATCTCGACGACGCGCAGGTGCTCGCGACGCGTGAGCGTGGGGCTTTCGCCCGTCGTGCCGCAGGGCACCAGAAAGTGAATCCCGTCATCGATCTGCCTCTTCACCAACGCACGCAGCGTGGCTTCATCGAGACTCTGATCCTTCTTAAACGGCGTGACAATCGCAGTGCCGCATCCAGTGAACATGTACCACCTCTCAGTTGAATAGCGTTTCGCTAAATTCGTAGAATCCTTTTTTCCCAACAATCCACTTGGCCGCTTGGAGCGCGCCGCGCGCGAAGCCTTCGCGGCTGCGGGCGGTGTGGCGAAGAGTTATCGTATCAGCCGCCGAGTCGAAGCCGATCTCGTGTGTGCCGGGCACGCGCCCCGCGCGGTTCGACGACACGTCGATGTTTCGTGGATACCCCGCCTTCTTCATGTCGTCGACAAGCTTCAGCATGGTGCCCGAAGGCGCATCTTTCTTGGTGTCGTGATGAATCTCCCAGGCCCACGCGCCGTACTCCGGTTGATTGGCAAGCAGCTTCGCGGCTTCCTGCAACAACCGCGAGAAGACATTCACGCCGACCGAGTAATTCGGACTCCAAACCGCCGCGCTGTTGCTCGACTCCACGGCGGCCTTCACTTCATCCACATGCATCAACCATCCGGTTGTGCCGATGACAACCGGCGCGCCAATCGCCGCGAGCTTCAAGGCGTTCGACACCGCCGCTTCGGGCGTCGAGAACTCGATGGTCGCATCGATGCCAGAGAAGTTCGCGGCCGTGATGCCTTCGCCGTTGGCGTTGTTGTGCACATCGAGAATCAGCGCGACTTCGAAGCCGTACTCGGGCGCGAGTTGTTCCAACATGCGGCCCATCTTGCCGTAGCCGACGAGTGCGAGTTTCATGCGTCAAACACCTTTTCATCGAGCGTCACGAAGAACTCGTCGTGCAGCGCCTTCACAGCGCGCCGCAGGTCCGGGTCGTTCACGATCAGGCTCAAATTTAGTTTTGACGCGCCCTGGCTGATCATGCTGATGTTGATATCACGAAGCGCGCCGAACGCGCGAGCGCCGAGGCCCGGCGTGTCGCGAATATTGTCGCCAACCAGGCAAACCAACGACTGCGTGTTGTCGGTGGTGACTTCGGCGATTTTGCGCAGGTCCGTGCAAATCTCCTCCAGATGCGCCGTGTTGTCGATGGTCAGCGAGACGCTGACCTCCGAGGTTGTCACCATGTCGACGGGCGTTTGATAACGGTCGAAGACATCGAAGATCCGTTTCAGAAATCCGTGCGCCATCAGCATGCGAAGGCTTTGGATATTGACGATGGTAATGTTGCGTTTGCACGCGATCGACTTTACGGGATTGGCGCACGGCACCGCTTCGGCGACGATGCGAGTGCCGGCATTCTCGGCGTTGCGCGAGTTGAGGATCAGCACCGGGATGTTCTTCTCGACCGCGGGGACAACCGTCGCCGGATGCAGTACTTTCGCGCCGAAGTAGGCCAACTCGGCCGCCTCGCCGAACGAGATCATCTTCACGCGATGGCCGCCGGGCAAGATACGCGGATCACACGTCAACATGCCATCGACATCGGTCCAGATCTGAATCTCCTCCGCGCCGATGCCCGCGCCCACAATCGACGCCGAGAAATCGGAACCGCCCCGGCCGAGCGTTGTGGTGAAACCGTCCTGCGTCGAACCGATGAACCCGCCCATCACAACAACCTTGCCTTCCAGCGCGAGCGGTTTCACGCGTTCGTCGAGCTTCGCGTAGCTGCGCGAAAAGAGCGGCGCGGCTTGCGTGTGACGGCGGTCGGTGATGATCACTTCGCGGGCGTCGACATGCACGCCATTCATACCGAAGTGCCGGAATGCGGTGGCCACGATGCGTGACGACAGGCGCTCGCCGTAGCTTGAAATGAGATCGACGTACTGCGCCGGAAACTCGCCGAGTCCGAAGAGTTCGTCGAGGAACGCCGACAGCTCTTGAAAGTGCGACTCGATGAAGCCCGACAGCGGCGCCCAGTCTTCGGCGCGGCAGACCTGGCGCGCTTCGTTCAACGTGTAGGCCGCAAGTTCTTCGAGCAAACGGGCGGCTTCGGCGCGTTCGCCCGCGCAGGCCTTTTCGGCCAGCGCGAGCAAACGGTTTGTTGTCTTTCCCATGGCCGAAACGACGACGACGGGCTGTCGATCGAGGCGAGCCCCGACGATAGCGGCGACGCGCTCAATCGCCACGGCGGACTCGACGGATGTGCCGCCGAATTTCATGACGATCATGGCTAGAGCGGCGCTCCTTCTCGATTGGAATCGGGTGTGTCGGTTGGGGAAGGTCCGCTTCCTTGCGGTCGCGGCTCTGTAGGGTTGTCGGCGTAAATGGGGCGTTTGGGGGTGGGGAGGAGGAGGCGACTTTCATCGTTTTGAGCGGCCCGCGGCGGGCCATTGGGGCTCCCTTGCGGTCGCGCCTCTGTTTGCGTGTTGCCCTTTTGCATAGCTAGAGCAGGCCTTCCGAGTGCATGAGTTCCCCGTTCAAAACAGCAGCGCCGGCGGCGCCACGAACGGTGTTGTGGCCCAGTGCGATGAACTTGTAATCGAACACCGGGCACTCGCGCAGGCGGCCAACAAACACGGCCATGCCGCGCTCGCGCTCGACATCGCGCCGCGGTTGCGGGCGATCCTGCTGCTCCATGTAGATGACGGGCCGCTTTGGAGCGCTCGGCAGATTCCGGTGCTGCAACACGCCCTGGTAGCGATCGAAAGCCGCTCGGATGTCGGCGGGCGAGGGCTTATTGGCGAATTGGACCGACACGGTCACCAAGTGGCCGTCGAGCACGGGTACGCGGTTACAGTGTGCGCTCACCGTCGCGTTAAGCGGCACGAATTGACCGCCGGCGATGTCGCCCAAAATCTTCTGGGTCTCGGTCTCCAGCTTGTCTTCTTCGCCGCCGATGTAAGGGACGACGTTGGCGTTGATGTCCACCGAAGGAACGCCAGGATACCCAGCTCCGGAGATCGCCTGCAGGGTCGTGACGATCACGCGTTTGATCCCGAACGATTTGAGAGGATCGAGCGCCATCGTCAACACGACCGTCGAACAGTTCGGATTGGTGACAATCATCCCGTCCCAACCGCGCGTCTGCTTTTGCCGTTTCGCGATCTCCAAATGCGCCGCGTTGATTTCGGGCACAAGCAGCGGCACGTCGGCGTCCATGCGGTGGTTCTTGCTGTTCGAAACGACCAGATGCCCAGCGCGCGCGAAGGACTGCTCGATCTCGGTGGCGACGCTCGAATCGGTGGCGCTGAAAACAAGCTTCGGCGCGTTGCCCGGCTTGCACTCATCGACCATCAGGGTCGCGGCCGCTTCGGGCATCGCGCCTTCCAGCCGCCACGATGTCGCCTCGCTGTACTTCTTTCCCGCGCTGCGGTCGCTTGCACCGGCCCAAGCCAGTTCGAACAGCGGGTGATTCTGGAGAAACTTCACGAAGTGCTGGCCCACCATGCCGGTGGCGCCAAGCACGCCTACTGGGATCTTCATTCCTATTGCTTTCCTTCTTCGATAAGTTGTGCGACGAGCTGCGTGTACAGCCCGGTGGCCTTGATGAGATCGGCCTTGGGGACCCGTTCCATGCTGGTGTGGGCGACGTGAATCGTGCCCGGGCCCAGCAGGAGCGGCTTGCCCCAAGCGCCGTCAAAGGCCGGAATATCGGTGGTGTACTTCATCACCGCCGTTTCAAAACCTGGCCGCGACTCCATCAGAATCGCGGGGATACAGAGAACTTCGTTGGCGTCGGCGAGGCCCTCGCAGGCGTTCACGATCGCGGCTTTCACTGGCGCGGGATCGTCGACCAGGCGAATCAACAACTCGGCCTTGGCGTGATCGGCGATGACGTTTGGCGCGCGGCCGCCCGAGATCGCACCAATGTTCAACGTCGACGGCCCGAGCACCGGGTGCACCGGCCAGTCGATGGCACGAATCTTCTCCAGCGCATCCAGCAGCTTATCGATCGCCGACTCGCCCAACTCCGGATATGCCGAGTGCGCCATGCGCCCGTGCGCGACGATCTCATAGCGCAACGCGCCTTTCGATCCGAGGGCGAGCTTACACTCGGTCGGTTCGCCGTTAATCAGATACTTCGACCCGCGCGGCTGCTTCGCCATGAAGTAGGCGCCGGCCGAGTTTCGCTCCTCGCCAACAACGAAGAGCAACGCGAATCCGCGCGTGCCGGCGGCGAGCAGATTTTCGGCCGCCTTGATCATACAGGCGATGATGCCCTTGACATCGCACGCGCCGCGGCCGTGAACGAATTCGTCGTCTTCACTCGATGCGAAGAACGGCGGAACCGTGTCGAGGTGCGTCGACATCGTGACGATGGGATCGCCGAACATCGCAAGCACATTGTTGCGGTTCGGCTCGACTTCGATCAACTCGACCGTGCCCCCGTACTGCGCCGCCAGCGGCTGCAAATGGTTGAAGAGCCAATCGACGACGGTCTTTTCGTTGCCGGTAATGGATTCGATGTCGATGAGTGCGCGGGTAAGCTCGAAGACGTTCATGCAGTCCTTTGGACTTCGAGTAGAGGGCGCGCGTAGAAGGCGGGTACGCCTGCTCCGTAGCGCTCCAAACGGACCTGATCCGCGTTTCGCGGGTGATCCGATTGACAGTGAGCCGGTATTAGCCAGACTCCCCAACACCGCCCAGCGCCGCCGCCGGAAAGCATTTCGGCGAAGCTGCCCTTTTCGTTCGATCTCCCGCGCGGCGGAAACTGCGACCGAAGTACTTGTGACCTTCGCTCCTCTACCGAGGTTTCTATAAGGGTAGCGGAGGGAGAGCTTGTACGTCAAATTCGGTTCCGTCACAGCAGCCTCCTGGTGCCGGCGGAGATGGGTTGCGGTTTCCCGTTTCGCTTTGGCAACATCTCGGGCGAGTGCACTGCGGCCTGCCAGACGGCGAGGGTGAGGGCGATGGCGAGATCGTCGTGGGCTTTGGAGTGGCTGTCGCCGGCGCGGAGGCGCAGGAGTTCGTCGCGGAGGCGGTCCAGTTTTCGAGGCCGGGCTGGACTTGGAGCGTGCCTTGCTCCATCAACAGAAGCGTCCGCGTGACGAGGGCGCGGCGAGGAACGTTGGCGCCGTGGGTGGAGTGGGTCGGATGGGCTCCGCCGGTGATTGTGATGGGATGAACGGAGGCGTCGATGTTGGAGTTGCGGAAGTCGTCGACGATGGGCGCGCCGGGGCCGGCGGCGTCGAGGGCGAGATGGATTTTGGATGTCGGGTCGCATTCGCGGATTCCGAGGACGCGGTCTTCGACCGCTTCGGTGTAGGTGGAATAGCTCTGGGCGAGTTCGTAGCGATCGAGCGCGCGGACGATGAGCGACGGGGTCCAGAGGTGCTCCCAGGTGGCGGCGTCGCGGCCGGTGATGGTCCACTTGAGTTCGAGGACGGCGAGGGCCGTGAAGTCCTGGCGCTGGGCGAGATCGAGGCCGAGGAACCAGGCGGGTTTCGGCACGCGGGGTTTGGGTAAGGGGAAGTACATGGGATCCTTTCTGTGTTCCGGTTACGACCACTTCCGGTACCGGTCGAGGTCGATGGGTTCGATGTTTGGGTTGACCAGGCGGTCAAGGAGCGCGGGGTCGACGAGGCGGCCGGGCGGCTGGACGAACTTGCAGTAGAAATCCTGCTCTGCTCGGTTGGGGAAGAGTCGCGTTTCGAGGGCGAGGACTTCCTTGTCGGCGTAGGCGATGTCGTCGACCGTGGCCGTGATGCGGGTCCAGTGGGCGAGCGATTCGTCGTGCCAGATTTTGTAGAACATGCCGGTGGGGCCGACGGGGGTCGACAGCAGCCAGAGCTTGCCGCCGGTGCGGGCGAGCGAGGGCAGGATGGCGCTGAAGACGTCATCGTGGACAACGGCGGCTTCGTCGACGATGGCGATGTGAACGGTGTTGCCGACGGCGGTGGCGGCGTTGTGGGCGATGGCGAAGACGGCCGAGCCGTTGGGCAGTTCGACGCTGTGTTCGCGGCCTTGGAATCGCTTGCGCTTGATGTCGAGCAGCGCTGCGAATTCGCGCACTTTGTGGATGGTCAGCGCGGCTTGTTGCCTGGTGCGGCTGAGGACCATGACGATTGTTTTCGGGTTGTGGATGGCTTCGTGGAGGGCTTTGACGGCGATCACTGTTGTCTTGCCCCACTGGCGCGCGCAGTTCAGGATGAGGCGGTGGCCGGGGTCGTCGAGGACCTGTTTTTGTTTGGGGCTGGGCGTGAAGGCGAGGGCGGTTTCGGCCCAGTCCGATGGCGTCTCGATTTTTGAAGACACTTCTGGTATATGAATTGGTGTGACTTCTAAACCTCGCCAATTTGTGAACGATTTTACTTCGTCATGCCTCATTTTCTCTGCGGAACGCTACCCTTCTGGGAGGGGATATTGGCGTTCTGGACCGGTTTACGGGCCGGTTCGGGCTGCGTGGCGGGTTTCGGGGCTTCCTGGGCCTCCGTCGTTGGAGGCTCTGGGATCTGCCGGGTTTCTATCTCTATGATTTCATTAAGAACTTCGGACGCTTCGACGGAAACCGGGAAGGCCTGGAGCTGGCGCAAAATGGCCATCAGACGGGCGATTTCGCGGGTGTAATGGCGCGCGCGGGCCTCGAGTTTTTGCACGGACTTCGACGCCTGCTCGGCGAGGAGGTGGAGTTCGGGGGCCTCGTGCTGGGTGGAGGTCTGGCGATTGATGGACCACATCTCCCGAGAGATATCGGCGTTGGCCATGGCGCCGAGGCGGCCGGCGCGCCAGAGGGCGTCGACGAGGAGTCCGACGATGTTGGATTCGACGCAGGTGCGCGGGTGGAACTGGTCGTTGGCGGAGGTCAGCAGGGCGGCGTAGGCGACCTGGTCCTCGTGCGGGAAGGTGGAGATTTGGGCGACCCACATTCCGTGTTTGACGCTGGCTTCGCGGCAGCGTTGGAGACCTTCGGGGGTCTTGGGGCCGGTCGATTTGGCACCGTTGATGCGGGCCTGTTCGGCTTTGGTCGGCATTGCTATTCCTTTCTGGGTATGAAAAGGAGATGGCCCTTTGGCGCAGCGTGCGTCAAAGGGCCATCTCTTACTCTTAGGATAGCGCGGCGATGCAAGGATTTTACGGGGTTATTTTTCAAGTTGTTGATAATAAATGAAATATATTTCTTCGAAATCTGTGAACGGGTTTTGGCATGAGGGCGGTTTTTCCGACGGCGGCTGGAAGTTGTTGATTCGAGGCCTGTTATTGGCGCGGTGGCGCGTTTCTGGCGTAATCGGCGAGGATTTGACCGTTTTCGAGGATTGCGATCTTGTAGAGGAAGCATGGCGCTTCGATGTTCTGGTTGCCGCAATTGCCGTAGACGGCGCCGGTGAAAGCCTCGGCCTTCAACTCGTGCCCAATTCGTAGGCACCCGGGGAGAGCTACAGGCCAGGAACGTGTCGGACGATTCGGGCAGATCGGCGGCAGGGGCGAGATGGCCGCGGTCAAAACCGGTGTTGGTGAAGGCCGCGGCGCTCAGTGAGTTTAAGGCGTGGTCTTTGCGCCAGGGTTTTCTTGGGGATGGAGCATGCGATGGCTTGGGTTGGTGGGGGGTCCAGAGGGCGCGCTGGTTGGCGGTGTCGTAGCAGGACAGTGAAGTCTTGGCGGTGGGCGAGGGTGGCCGGGGCGAGGGCGGGGGACGGCGGGAATACCTCAGAATAGAACGTCCCTTGTCAGGCACCGTGTGCCGGCCGCCCCCGACCGATTCCCTTCTCGCTAACGCCGTGCTATGCTTTAGACGCAGCAACATGCATTGTCGCGATTCTTAGTCCGAGGAGGTGTAGGATGGAGATCAATTTTGGGCATTGGTCGGTGATTGGCGTGCCCTTGGTTTTGCTGGCTGGCGTGGCGGTGTTCTTCCTCATGCGGCGCCATAAGGAAAAGCCGCCCAGCGATCACATTTACAAGTAGCGCGTCGCTTTCATTAGACGCTTAACACTGGGCATGGCGCGTTGCGGATCACATCGTAGAGATGGGACCGCAGTGCGCCGAGCCTCTCGCGGAAATGGCCGCGGCCGACGACCAGCAGATCCGCTTCTTCCCGCAGCGCCGCGTCGTGTAGGGCTTTCGGAACGGATCCGATAGCGATACGCATGCCGGCGTCGAGTTTCCAGGCGGCTTTGCACCGCTCGATATTGTCCTGTGCGTTGGCTATGTTTCCTTCGTTCGGCTCTTCGACCACGCTGAGCAGCGTTAAACGCGCGCCACGGCCGGCGGCAAATTTGGCGACGGTACGCGCGACATGTTCGTCTTCGGCGGCACGACCGGCGATCGCACAAACGACCGATCGATAGCGCGGCTCGGCGACAATTGGAACCAGCTGTTCGTGAACGGCTGTCCAAACGGCACAACCGCTATTGTGCAGCACGTTCGCGGTGACCGAGCCGTTGAGGACCTGGCGGATCAGTCCGTCGCCGTGCGTCGGCATCAAGACAAGATCGATGCCGCCGGCTTCGACGAGAGCGGCGATTGCCGGGGCCGGTTCGTCATCGGCGATAAGCCGGCGCGCGGCGAGACCGGCGAGCGCCATCTCGCAGTGCGTGGCCAGGCGAGAGGCGCCGGTTTTGTGGACATCGCCTCCGCCGGACGCGTAAACCGACAGCGGCAGGCACTGGAGAATCGTCAGTTCCGACCCAGGGCGCTGCGCCATTTCGCGCACGTAAGAGAACGGCCTCACAGGGAAGCGAGTAATCGAGCGGGAAAAGGACCTACTTGTAGGGGGCATGATCGACCTCCAGGAAGGCGTCATGCATATGAAGGGCCAGATTTCTATCGCAGTTGAATCACCGGGGGGTCGACGCCAACAGCGGGTTCAAACAGTCCAAACGAAAGCACAGCGGTCGCCGAGGCGATAGCGACGTACTGTTTGCCGTCGACCGAATAGATTACGGGCGACGCCGTGAGGTTCTCGCCGATGCTGAAGTGCCACAGATTCTTGCCATTCTTGGCGTCGAGCGCGACGAAGTGCCCGTCGTCGTCGCCGCTGAAGAGCACGCCGCCCGCGGTCGACACGGTGCCGGTCCACATGCGGCCGAGGCCCGTCATCGGGTATTCCCAGACGCGTTTACCGGTCTTGGGGTCAAGGGCACGCAACACCACTTGCCCGCCCTCTTCGGTTGCGCCGCCGCCGGAGAAGTTTTTCATCGGCTCGGGTTTCTGCGAGGAGCGGAAATACATTCCACATTGTTCTAGCGTGAGCACGTACAACAGGCCGGTACCGGGATTGAACGACTGCCCCATCCAATTCGTCGCGCCTTTCACGCTGGGGCAGACCCAATTGCCTTGAGGCGTCGGATCGCTATTTGGAAGATGGATCGGGCGGCCTTTGTCGTCGATCCCTTTCGCCCAGGTCACTTTGTCGATCAACTGCGTGGCGCGGAGGAACTCGCCCGTCACGCGGTCGAGCGCGTAGAAGAAGCCGTTGCGATTGGCGTGTAGCACGGCCTTGCGCGGCTTGCCGGCGATCTCGGTATCGAGCAGAACGGGCCAGCTTTGCGCGTCCCAATCGTGGGTGTCGTGCGGCGTGAATTGGAAGTGCCACTTCATTTTGCCGGTGTCGAGATCGAGCGCGAGGAGCGAACAGCTGTAAAGGTTGTCGCCCTTGCGAACATCGCCGTTGTAGTCAGGCCAGGGGTTGCCGGTGGTCCAGTAGAGCGTGTCCAACGCGGGGTCGAATGTACCGGAGAGCCACGCGGCGCCGCCGCCGTAGTCGATCAGATCACCCCACGTCTCGGAACCCTTTTCGCCTTTCGACGGCACGGTGTAAGTCTTCCAAAGCGCTTCGCCCGTGTCGGCCGAGAGCGCCATGATGAAGCCGCGCATGCCGCTGTCGCCGCCCGCGCTTCCGACGATGATCTTTCCCTTGGCGACCAAGGGCGCCGAGGTCGAAGTCGTGCCCTGGTTCACATCGGCGAATTTCTTGTTGAAGATCAGCGCGCCGGTGTGACGATTGAGCGCGACGAGGCGGTTGTCGCTGGTTGTGATGTAGATTCGATCGCCCCACAACGCCGAGCCGCGGTTGGGTCCGGATTTTTCGGCGCGCGGATCGGCGTACTGCCACGCCAAACGCCCGCTGGCGGCGTCGATGGCGTAGATCGAGTTCGTGTTCGTCATGTACAGAACGCCCTGATAGACAAGCGGCGTTCCTTGAAGCCCGCGCGCGTTGGGCACGCGATAGATCCACTTCGGCACGATGTTCTTCGCGTTGGCGGCGGTGATTTGTTTGAGCGGGCTATAACGCCATCCGGCATATGTGCCGGCGTAGGTCAACCAGTCATCGCCGGCGCCTTTGGCGATGTCTTCGTGACGGACCTGCGCGGTCAAGGTGAGACCAAGAAAGAGGAAGAGTTTCATTTGCGGACGTCCTGTGCGGAGAGGTAGGCGAGCAGATCGCGTAGTTCGGTTGTCGAGAGACGCTTGGCGTAATCGGTGGGCATCGGGGTCGATGCCGATAGCGTCAGTTGCTTCACGTCGTTCATGCGGATCAGATGGAGCACGCCTTTTGTGTCGATCAATTGGACGGAGTAGTTGCTGCGGTTCTTGGCGACGCCCTGCAGCGTCCGCCCGTTCTTCATGACGACGGTCGCGGCTTCGTTGCCGAGATAGTAGAGATCCTTTGCGGGCTCGACAATCGCTTCGCGGATCACGGCGAGCGGCCGGCCGCCGCCGACATTGCTCAGGTCCGGCGCGGTGTGACCGCCTTGCCCGCGAATCGAATGACAATTCGCGCAGCCGGCTTTTGCTCCCCAGAAGACGGCCTTTCCGCTTGCGGCATCGCCGGGCACAGCGTTAGCGCTCGCGGGACCAGTGAGCGAGTGAATAAAAGCGACAAGGTTCCAGGTCTGATCGTCGGCGAGCGCGGTGGGCGGCATACCGGCGTTCGGAACGCCTTTGCGGATCACTTGAAAAATGGCGTCGTCGCTCAGCGGATGCCACAGCGATCGGCGGACGAGATTCGGCCCGCGCGCGCCGCCGCCGCCATCGGGGCCGTGACAGCCGGCGCAGGATCCCATGAAGAGCTTCGCTCCGGCGGCGATGGCTTCGGGTTTGCCGATGGATGGGTGGTGGGAGTCGCTGAGATAGCGGCCGTGTTGGGCCAAGAGGGGGAGCGCGAGGAGGGCGATGGCGATTGCGCGCATAGAGTTTCAGTGTATTCCGAAAGAAAGCCGCCAGTTGTGTATACTCGCACGCGGAGGTTCTCAATGACACTCACCCGGCGCGCGATGTTCGCCACACCGTTACTTACACAAGCGCAAGTAACGCCGTCGGTGCTCCGGCTCGCGCCGGAACTCGAACCCTTGGCACAACGATTTGAATCCACCGATCGCGACAAGTGTCCCGCGCTGCTGGCGGCGGAGTTGAAGAAGGGCACGCCGGTGCGGCAGTTGATGGCCGCGTTGTTTCTTGCCGGCATCCGCAACGTCAACCCGAGGCCGCCGGGTTTTGCGCTGCACTGCGTGTTCGTCATGCACTCGGCGCATCAGTTGTCGCTCGAAGCTCCGGCGTCGATGCGGCATTTGCCGCTGTTCTTCGC
>VFZW01000129.1 GCA_016871055.1 Acidobacteriota bacterium | reverse complement strand
ATGGTAGCGGTGCGGCGTTTGTGGTCCGATGACGTGAACCATCGGAATGCCTTCTTTGTCGAGATACTTCGCCATGATGTCGGCGGCCTGTTTCTGCCGGTCGATCTCGCCGCTGTAGGCGACCAGCGGCAGGTTGATGAAGTTCGCGGCGTAGACCGTGGCGTCATACATGCGCCACAGCTTCTGTTCCCATTCCGGCGGATTGACCTTTTCGTTTTGGAAGACGTTCAGGAACTCGGCGGTCTCGGAGAATCCGGCGCCCGGCGCCGCGGCGGCCCAGCGTCCCGCGTAGTGCGCGGCGAACTGCCAGGCAGCCGCGCCGCCCATCGACAAGCCACGCACCAGGATGCGATTCTCGTCGATGTTGTAGTGCCGTTTTACATCGGCGAGCGCCTCGAACAGATCGATCTCGCCCGCGAATTTATTGGCGTTGCAGTAGCGCCCGTAGAGGTGCAGGACGATCGTATCGGCCGGCGTGAACTCGCCCGGCCGCGTCATGCGCTCGCTCAGAAAATTGACCTCGGACAGTTTTTCGTTGCGGCCGTGAAACCAGAAATCGAGCCGCCACTTGCGCGGTAGCCGAGGGTCGTAGGACTGCGGAACGACAAGCCCGTAGGGCTGCACCGAACCGTCGATCTTCGACACATAACCGCGGACGACCAGGCCCGGCGATTTTTGCCACGACGCCTCGCTGCGCTGCAATTCGGCGGCGCGCTTGAGGCCTTCGGCGATCAACGTCTTCGCCTTGCCCACATCCGGCGGATCGAAGAATTCGTTGTGTGTAAGCGCCGTGCGCACGGCATCGCGAAACACTTGGACATCGGAGAGCAGCACGTTCTTGCCCAGCGCCTGGATCGCGTCCGACAGCTTCGCGATGCCCGTTTCCAACTCTTTGCGATCGGCCTCGGAGACGGTGACGCCCGGGGGCGGCACGGGCCTGTCCTGCTGCGCGTGGAGCGCAAGGGCAAGGAAAGCTAATAAAGAGGCTCTTCGCCAGGTGGTCTTGTTTTCCATCGTCGGTGAATCCATAGCCATTGTTCAGGATACGCGCGAATCGCGCGCTCAAGCGCGGCCTGTATCCGTTGCGTGTCGATCAACACATTGCCGGTGATGCCGACCGGCTCGTCGAATCGCAACACAAACTTGCCTTCGCTCGGACTCCAAATAGCATACCCGGGAATGACCACGGCCCCGGTGCGCGCGGCGAGCTTTGAAAACGTAGGGCTCACGCACGCCTTGCGTCCGAAGAAGTTGACGAACAGTCCTTCATCGAGACCGACGTTCTGATCGACCAAGATGCCGACGGCTTTGTTCTCCTTCAACGCCTGGAAAATGGCGCGCGTCGCTTCCTTCTTGCCGAGCACCGTGTTCCCGCTCGCCGCTCGCCGCGCCGTGACCAATTCGTCCAGCAGCGGGTTGTCGAGCGGCCGCACGACAATGTGCATCGGTTCGGCCATGAGCGCATGTGAGAAGGCGCTCAACTCCCATGCGCCCAGATGCAGTGTCGCGAACAGCACGCCGTTACCGGCTTGCTTGGCGCGTGTGAAATGCTCGAAGCCCTCATAGCGGATCCATTCGTGCACGTTCGATTTGTCGATGTGGGGCATGCGGGCGAAGACGACCAGGTGGCGCGCGATCGAACTCCAGACGCCGTTGATCGCTTTGAGCGGCACGCCCGTGATTTCGGAATTCCACGTGGCGACACGCCGCAGTTTGGGCACCGCCAGCCACAAAATCGTCACATAGACGGTGGCGAGTAGAAGGCTCAGCGCGCGCGGCCCGATCGCAAGAGTTAGCAGCACAAGCCGCGCGAGCAGGTATTCAAAACGATTGCGGACTGGGCTGCGGACGGCCACGATGTTAGTCGATCCAACCGCCGCCGAGCACGAGGTCGCCGTCATAAAACACGGCGCCTTGCCCCGGGGTCACCGCACGCTGCGGTTCGTCGAAATGTACTTCAACGCGCCATGGATCGCTTGTTGGATGGAGTGTCGCCGCGGCTGGCAGATGCTTGTTGCGGATGCGCACCGGCGCGCGGCGCGGCGCCGTAATCGCCGCGATCGAAATCCAGTTCACATCGCGGACGGCGAATCGCGAAGTCATCAACGCATCGCCGCCGCCGACAATCACACGCTTGGTTTCCGGCTCGGTGGCGATAACGTAGAGCGGCTCGGGGCGCGCGATGCCGATGCCTTTCCGCTGGCCGACCGTGAAGCTGTGATAGCCGCCATGCTCGCCGATGACTTCGCCGTCGGCGGTGACAATATCGCCGCGCATGTCGTGTAGCGCGATGCCTTGCTCTTTGCAGTAGGCCTCGATGAAAGCTTTGTAGTCGCCGTTGGGGACGAAGCAGATCTCTTGACTATCTCCCTTCTCGGCGACGGGAAGTTCGAGCGACTTCGCCAGTTCCCGCACGTCGCTTTTCACCATTTCGCCGAGCGGAAACAGAGTCCGCGCCAATTGCGTTTGCGTGAGGCCGAACAGAAAATACGTTTGGTCCTTCGTCGTATCGACGGCGCGCCGCAACTCCCATCGGCCGCTCTCGGCGTTGAACGTGACGCGTGCGTAGTGGCCGGTCGCCACCTTCTCCGCGCCGATGCCTTCGGCCATACGGATGAACGTTTCGAACTTGATGAAGTTGTTGCAAAGCGTGCAGGGAACCGGCGTGCGGCCGTGCAGGTAGTCGTCGACAAACGGCCGGACGACCTGCTTTTCGAAGTCCTCTTCGAAGTTAACGACGTAGTAGGGCAGGCCGATCAACTGCGCGACGTAGCGCGCGTCGTAGACATCGTCGATCGAGCAGCACCGGCCGGTCGGGCCGTCGGAGGCAAGTTCGGGAAGCCGCCGTTGGTTCCACAATTGCATCGTCATGCCGACGACGTTGCGGCCTTCCCGCTTCAGGAGACCGGCCACGACGGAGCTGTCGACACCGCCGCTCATCGCGACGGCCCACAGAGGCTCAGACATAAGCGGGCGCCATCCTGCGCAGATGCGCCGCGGCCGCGGTAACGGCTTCGATCAAGCGGTCGATTTGTTCGACGGTGTTGCCGAGGCCGAGCGAAAAACGAATCGACGACTTGGCCTGTTCGCGTGTGAGCCCGATGGCCATCAACACGTGCGACGGTTCGACGGCGCCGCTTGAGCAGGCCGCCCCGCTTGAGACCGCGAAGCCGCGAAGATCGAGCGCGATCACCATCGCTTCGCCTTCGATGCCGTCGAAGCGAATGTTGGTTGTGTTCGGTACGCGCGGCGCGCCGGCCGAGTTCAGGGTTGTGTCGGGGACGTTGCGCAGTATACCTTCTTCGAGCCGGTCGCGCAGCGCGGAGTAGTCTTCGCGCGGCATGGCGCAGGCTTCGCCGAGCGCCACAGCCAGTGGGATTGACTCCGTGCCCGCGCGGCGGCCGCTTTCATGGCGTCCGCCAAATTGGCGCGGCGAGAGGGCGACGCCTTCGCGGACAAAGAGCGCGCCGACGCCTTTCGGCGCGTTCAGCTTGTGGCCGCTGATCGAATAGAGATCGACGCCGGTCAGATCGATCGCAATCTTGCCGCAAGCCTGCACTCCGTCGGAGTGGAACAACGCGCCAGCGGCGTGAGCGATTTCGGCGAACCAGGCGATGTCTTGGACAACACCGAGTTCGTTGTTGGCGTGCATGATGGACACCAACGCCGTGTCCGGCCGCATCGCAGAGCGGACGGCGTCGGGTGAAACTACGCCGCTCCGGTCCGGCGACACAAGTGTGAAATGGCCACGGCTCTTCAGCGCGGCCAGCACGGCCGGGTGTTCGATCGTCGAAGAAACAACGTGGCCTTCAACGCCGAGCACGGCAAGATTGTCGGCCTCGGTTCCGCCGCTGGTGAACACGATCTCTTTCTGCGCAGAGCCGAGAAACGCCGCCACCTGGCGCCGTGCGCGCTCCAGCGCCTGTTTGGCCGCCTGGCCCTCCTGATGGATACTGGAGGCGTTGCCGAAGTGGGCGCGAAGGTACGGCAGCATCGCGTCGACGACCGGCGGCGCGACTGGCGTGGTTGCGTTGTGATCGAAGTAATAGCGCTCCACCGAATCTCCTATTCAATGTTAGCAATGCGGCCACTCATCACTCTTACAACCGATTTTGGAAGCTCCGATTACTTCGTTGGCGCAATGAAGGGCGTGATCAAGTCGATCGCGCCGGATGCGGAGATCGTCGATATCAC
Organism: Acidobacteriota bacterium; assembly: GCA_016871055.1. Lineage (GTDB taxonomy): Bacteria > Acidobacteriota > Terriglobia > Bryobacterales > Bryobacteraceae. The sequence continues at coordinate 11,038 of VFZW01000129.1, read as the reverse complement.
GCACGACTTGAATGCCTACGAAATCGCCGAGGCGGCGTTCACGTTTGGCCAGGCGTGGCCGCATTTTCCGAAGAAGACGATTCACGTGGCGATTGTGGATCCGGGCGTGGGGTCGGCGCGGCGGCCGATTCTGGTGGAAGCGGCGGGGCAGTATTTCATCGGGCCGGATAACGGCATTCTCACCAGTGCGCTAGAAAAGGCCAATGTGCGCCACATCACCAATTCGAAGCTGTTCCGCGCGGAGGTCAGTCAAACTTTTCATGGCCGCGATGTTTTTGCGCCCTGCGCGGCGCATTTGGCGAAAGCCACGCCGCCATCGAAGTTCGGCAAGTTGGTCGAAGATGCGCTGCGTTTGAACACAGGGAAAGTGACGCAGACATCGAAGCGGCAATGGAGCGGTGCGATTCAAAAGATCGACCGGTTCGGCAACTGCATTACGAATTTTCACGTCCGCGAATTTCCCTGGATTGCGACCAACCCGTTTGTGTTCACGATCGGATTTGAACAAGTGGCGCAACTGGCCTCGAACTATGCGGCATGCCAGTACGGCGAGTATTACGCCATCGCCGGATCGAGCGGTTTTTACGAGATCGTTTTGCGTGAAGCGCATGCGGGAAAAAAGCTCGGCGTAGCTGCCGGCGCGCCCGTGGAGCTGATGGGATGGGCGGTAGAATAAAAGTATGTTGATGCCGGCCAGATCTGTCACTCACGAGGAGATAGCGAAGGAGGTTGCACACACCGTGCAGTCTCTCGGCCCCGAAGTTGTCCGAGTTCGATATCAGGTAACCCCCGATACGTTGGGCGATCCAGCAATCTATTTTCGTGTCGTTCTCGCCGATTGGGCGGTGGACAGGGAGACGTTAGGCGAGGTCACGCGGAAGATACGAAACGTCTTTTTTGACCAATTGAAGCCGATAGAAAACTGGGGTCTTTATCCGTACTTTCGGTTCCGCAGCAGCGCTGAGCACAGCCCCGAGCCCGAGTGGAACTGATCGTCGATGGCGTATCACGATGAACTCCTGGCGCAAGCGGAAAAGTTGCTGCAGGGTGACGAGAAGGATTTAACGCAAGCCGATTTGCGTCGCGCCGTCTCAACAGCGTACTACGCGATGTTTCACTTGTTGATCGACGAAACGACGCTGAATTGGAACCGAGACAGTTCGAGGCATACCCTCGGGCGTATGTTCGAACACGGACTGATGCGGAGAGTTTCTCAACGCTTGGTCGACACTCGCGCATTTGCCTTCCCTGGCGCAGATCCCGTGGTGCTTCAGAAGTTGAAAGACGTTGCCAAGGCGTTTGTCAATTTGCAGGATTCCAGGCACTTGGCCGATTATCACAATGGCGTAATTTGGAATCACATCGAGTCGCTGGACGAGGTGTCCGCCGCCAAAGATGCCTTTGCAATCTGGGCCACCATACGCCACGAAGACATCGCGCAAGACTACCTCGTGTCGCTTCTGATCAAGCCCCGAGACTGACGCCACCGTGCCCGAACTCCCCGAAGTCGAAGCTGTTTGCCGGAGGTTGCGCGAAGAGGCCCAAGGCGCAACCATCCGCCGGCTTGTAATCCGCCGCGCGTCGATCTGCAAACCCGGCAACGCCGAAGACATCGAAGCCGCCGCGCGGAATCGCAAGCTTCGATCGATCGAGCGGCGCGGGAAGCACATCCTGCTTGGCTTAAATAGCGGAACAACGCTATACGTCCATTTGCGGATGACGGGGAATCTGTACGTTATTCCGGATTATCGTTTCGCGCCGCTGTCGGCGCGGGCGCTCTTCGAACTGCGTGACAATCGCGCCATTGTTTTCGACGACCCGCGCGCACTAGGCAAAATCACGCTGAGCTCCAAGCTCGAACAACTCGGCGTCGAGCCTCTCACCCCGGCCTTCTCCGCCGAAAAGCTGAAAGAGATGCTCTCGCAATCCCGTCAGCCCGCGAAGACATTCCTGATGGATCAGCGCCACATCGCCGGTCTCGGCAATATCTACGCGGCCGAGGCGTTGTTCAAAGCGGGACAGGATCCACGAAAATCGATCGCAACGAAGCGGGCCGGGGCGATGTATTCCTCAATTGTTGCGGTTCTAGCCGATGCGGTACACTCGGCATATTCGACGTATTCCAAACCCGGTCACTTGTTGGCGGCCGAGGAGCAGAAGCTGATGGTTTACGGACGAGAAGGCGAGCCGTGCAGGGTGTGCGGGCGTGCCATTCGCCGAATCCCGCAGGGTGGCCGGTCCACCTACTTCTGCGCGGGATGCCAAAAATAATCCCCCGCATGAGCACAATCACTTCCACCAAGGCCCAGGAATTTCGCGAAGCACTGGCAAAGGGCGTACTCGTCGCCGACGGCGCAATGGGCACGATGCTGTACGAAAAAGGCGTCTTCATCAACCGTTGCTACGACGAACTGAATCTGTCTTCGCCGGGTATTGTCAAAGAAGTTCACGAGGCCTATGTAAAGGCTGGCGCGCAGATCCTGGAGACGAATACATTTGGCGCCAATCGAGCCCGGCTCGCCTCTTACGGCATGGCCGACAAGCTCGCCGCCATCAATAAAGCCGGCGTGCAGATCGCGCGCGAAGCGGCCAAGGACGCGGCGTTTGTCGCGGGAGCGCTGGGCCCGCTGGGTGTGCGCATTGAGCCGCTCGGGCCGACCAGTTTCGCCGAGACGCGCGAGATTTTCCGGGAGCAAGTGCAGTCGCTGGTCGATGCAGGCGTCGACCTATTGGTATTCGAGACCTTCTATCAGCTCAACGAACTGCGCGAGGCATTGTTCGCGGCGCACGAAGTCGTCGGCGATTCGATGGCCGTGATCGCGCAGGTGACGATCAACGACGACGGCAACATGCTCGACGGCACCGACACCGAAACCTTCGCCGCGAGCTTGAACGAATGGCCCTGCGATGTGATCGGACTCAACTGTTCCGTGGGCCCCAAAGCCACGCTCGAAACGCTTGAGAAGATGATGGCGCAAACGCGCAAGCCTCTGTCGGCGATGCCGAACGCGGGCCATCCGGCCGAGGTCGAGGGCCGTAAGATCTATCTCTGCTCGCCCGAGTACATGTCCCAGTACGCGCGGCGGTTTCTGTGGGCGGGCGTCAAGATCGTCGGCGGCTGTTGCGGCACGACGCCGGAGCATATCAAGCAGGTCCGCGGCGAAGCGCGCAGTTTGCAGCCGGCACAGCGTTCGCTGGCGGTAACGGTCGACGAGCCGAAGGCGAAGATCGAGTCGATGCCGAAGGTTGAAGTCGCGAAGAAGTCGAAGCTCGGTGAAAAGCTGGCCGGCGGCAAGTTCGTTACGTTCGTCGAAATTCTACCGCCGCGCGGCGTCGATCCCGCGAAGGAAGTCGCCGGCGCAAAGCTCTGCAAAGCGGCCGGCATCGACTGCATCAACGTTCCCGACGGGCCGCGAGCCAGCGCCCGCTTAAGCGCGCAAGTCACGTGCCAGATCTTCCAGCGGGATGCCGAAATTGAAGCGGTGCTGCACTTCTGCTGCCGCGACCGCAATATTTTGGGCATTCAGTCGGAGCTGCTCGGCGCGCATTCGACAGGCGTGCGCAACCTGATCTGCATCACTGGCGATCCGCCGCGCATGGGCAACTATCCGAGCGCGACGGCGGTGTTCGATGTCGATGCGATCGGGCTCTGCAACATCGTCAACAATCTGAACCACGGGCTCGATATCGGCGGCACGCCGATGGGCTCGCAGACGGCGCTCTTACTCGGCGTCGGAGCGAATCCTGGCGCGTTGAACATCGATGAAGAAATCCGCCGCTTCGAGTGGAAGGTGCAAGCCGGGGCGGAGTACGCCGTCACGCAGCCGGTGTTCGATCTGCGGCTGCTTGAACAATTCCTGAAGCGCATTGAACACGTCAAGATCCCGGTGATCTGCGGCATCTGGCCGTTGACGAGCTACCGCAATGCGGAGTTCATGGTGAACGAACTGCGGGTCCCGGTTCCAGATGAATACATGAACCGCATGCAATGCGCCGACACGCCGGAAAAAGCGCGCCTCGAAGGCATCGAGATCGCGCGTGAAATGTCTAAGCAAGTGCAGCACATGGTCAAAGGCATTCAACTTTCGGCGCCGTTCGGCCGATATCAGATGGCGATCGATGTCGCCAACGCGATCGACCGGATCGATAGGAAGGGATAACGAATATTGGCCACCGATCTCATCGAGCTTGACGCCGAGGCGCCGTCGAAAGAGGCGATCGAGCGTGCCGCGGCCGCCGTGTTGCGGGGCCGCGTGGTGGCGATACCGACCGAGGCGCGTTATGCGCTGGTCGCCGATCCGTTCAATCTGCGCGCGGTGTCGCGTGTCTACGCGGCCAAGGGTCGGGAAGAGGGCCGGTCGCTGCCCGTGCTCGTTTCCGATTTGATGATGGCCGAGGAGTTGACGGCGGAGGTGTCGGCGCGATTGCGAATTCTTGCCCGGCATTACTGGCCTGGGCCGCTGACGATCATCGTGCCGGCGGCGGCGAAGATTCCTCTCAAGGTTACGGGCAATAGCGGGCGCCTTGGACTGCGGCAGTCGCGGTCGAAGGTGGCCGCGGCGTTGATCGAGCGGCTCGGTCAACCATTGATTGCGACCAGCGCCAACGTCAGCGGGCAGCCGACGTGCGCCAGCGGAATCGAAGTATTCGGCACGATGGACGGTCGCGTCGACCTCGTGCTCGACGGTGGAGCGTCGGCGGGACCGGGACCGACAACAATCGACATCACCGAACCCTATTGGCGTGTCATTAAGGAAGGCGCGATTCGGGAGAAGGAACTCGCCGAAATTCTCCACCGCACATAAACGGTGCGAATTCGTTGACAAGAAATCCGGCCAAAATCCGCTTAGTAGGTAACCGGCGTTACGAATGTGGTACATTCATGGGGCGGTTGCTGTACAAACACCGATCCTCGAGGACGATATGAAATATTTTCTCCAGCGCGATGGCCGCACGTACGGGCCTTACTCGTTTGACGATCTAAAGCGGTACCAGGCCGAGAATCGAATCGGCCCCAACGACATGGTGCGCCGTGAAGACAGCCAGAATTGGGAGCCGTGGCAACAGGCGTTGAATCCGCCTGCCGCCGCGCCGGCGGCCCCGGCATTCACGCCTCCCGCGGCTCCGGTTTTCATTCCGCCGGCACAGCCCGCTCCGGCGCCGGCGCCGAGTTTCCAACCTCCGGCACAGCAGGGCTTTGGAACACCCCCGGCACAGCCGTCACCGTTTGGCGGCGCTCCCGCCAATGATCCCTGGGCGCATCCGGCGCCGTCGGGCGGCTTCGGTTCCACGCCTCCGGCGCCGCAGCCCGATCAAGGCGCGTTCGGCGGCTTCGGCCAACAGGCGCAAGGCTTCGGGCAGCACGCGCAAGGCTTCGGGCAGCACGCGCAAGGCTTCGGGCAGCACGCGCAAGGCTTCGGACAACAGGTGCAGCAGGGATTCGGCCAGGCTGGTTTCGGCGGAACGCCCGCGGGTGGCTTCAGCGGCGGCGGTGGTGTGGGCCCGATGCCCCCGGACATGCAGTGGTATATCCTGCTGCTGATCAACATCGTCTGCGGCTTGTTCGGTCTTTACTGGATCTTCAAGCAGGCCGGCTTCGTGCAGCAAATCGATCCGCAAAGCACCGCCAAGAAAAAGTACATAACGGGCCTGATCGCGTTGATTGGCAGCTATGTGTTTATATTCCTGATGTCGGTGATCGCCGCGATGGCGGATATGCCCGCGTTGGGCATGTTGTCGATGCTCGGAATGATCGGCGTTCTCGGCGCCGTGGTCTTCCTGATCCTCGCTCACTTCGAGATGCGCAAGTCGATCCACAACTATTACAACACGGTAGAGCCCATGGGCATCAATTTGATGGACACGCAGGGAGCCGTGTTGACGTTCTTCTTCAACATTTACTTCTTCCAGTATCACTTCGCCAACATCGCCGCCCGCAAGAAGGCGATGGGTCACCAGTAACGTTCGCAGTGAAACCGAAGGGGTCGGTCAGCGCCAGCCCCTTCTGATTTGGAGGTTCCGATGAGATACTTCCTCCAACGCGACGGCGCCTCCTACGGGCCATACACGCTGGACGAGATTCGCCAGTTTCAGCCGCAAAACCGGATCGGTCCGAACGATTTTCTGAGGCGCGAAGACTCACAGCAGTGGCTTCCCTGGCAACAAGCGCTCGCGCAAGCCGCCGCTACGGTAGCCTATAACCCTCCCCAACCGGCATAGCCACAACCCTACGGCGGCTTCGGGCAACCGCAGCAGCCGCAGCAATTCCAGCCTCAGTATCAGCAGCCGGTATACGGTCAACAGCCGCAACCCGGCGGCGCCGGGCCCATGCCGCCCGACTTTCCCTGGTACGCCGTTCTGCTGATCGGTTTTCTGTGCAGCCTTTTCCCGCTGTTCTGGCTGTTCAAGGAAGCGAGTTTCGTCAACCGCATCGATCCCCGATCCGGGGCCGTCGCCAAACTGGTGACGGGTTTTGGGTGTTACCTGCTTGGGGCGATCTGTATGGTGGCCGTCGGCGCCTTCGCTCGCGAAATCGACCGCGACGTGCAGCCGTTTGTCGCCGGCTTCGGCGGTTTGATCATCATTGCAGGCGTGGTTTTCCTGCTGATGGGGACCTTCGGAATGCGGCGCTCGATCCACACCTACTACAACACCGTCGAACCGATGGGCATCAACCTCATGGGTACCGGCCCCGCGCTTCTGACGCTGTTCTGCGCGGTTTACTACTTCCAGCACCACTTCACCGAAATCGCCGCCAAGAAGAAAGCGATGGGCCATCGATAAGTTCCGGCCCCATGTTATTCTGACCACTGGAGCGTTCCTGGGAGTCAGGTGCGGCGCCTAAATTTGATCCGATGCCATTTCAAACGGAGTTCGTCTCGTCTTACAGAGCGCCGTTGAGCAAGCTCCTGACCGGAAACGGTCCAGGGAGAAGCCTGCAGGCGTGCGGAGGACTCCACCCTTGTCACTCAGGGGTCAAGGCAGGGTGCTGTACGGTCGTTCTGGTGCGCTCCAATCTCACCGCTCCATGAACATACTTTTTATCGGCGACGTTTATGCGTCACACGGCCGGCGCATCGTCATCGATCAACTGGCGCGGATCGTAACAGAAGAGCGCATCGATCTGGTGATCGCGAATGTCGAGAACGCCGCGGGCGGGTTCGGGGTGACGCCGCAAATTGCCGAGGACTTGCTTTCGAACGGCGTCGAAGTCATGACGACCGGCAATCACGTCTGGGACAAGGCCGAGATCCACGAGTACCTGCCCCGTCAGCCTCGGCTGATTCGGCCCGCCAACTACCCGCCAAGTCTGGCCGGCAACGGCATGTACATGGGAAAGGCCCGGAACGGCGCGAAATACGCCGTTCTCAATTTGCAGGGCCGGACGTTCATGCAGCCGATCGACGATCCGTTCCAAAAGGTCGAGGAGATGCTGGCGTCCATTCCGGCGGACGTGAAAATCCGGTTCGTCGATTTCCATGCCGAGGCGACGTCGGAAAAAGTCGCGATGGGCTGGTTCCTGGACGGGCGCGTGACGGCCGTGGTCGGCACTCACACGCATATTCCGACGGCTGACGCGCGTGTGCTGCCGGGCGGGACGGCGTACCAGACCGACGTCGGGATGACGGGGTCCTACGCGGGCGTAATCGGTGTCGAGAAGTCTCTGATTCTGAAGAAGTTCCGCACGGCTCTGCCGGTGAAGATGGAAGGCGCCAAGGGGATGGTCGAACTGCACGGCGTGATCGTGACCGCCGATACGTCCACCGGCAAAGCGGCCCGGATCCGTCGCGTGCATATCACCGAAACAGGCCTATAGAATCTTCGGGTTGCGGTCGATAGAAGAGGAAATGACGCCCTCATTCTCCCGCTTTCTTTGGACGGTCGCATTCGCGGCGGTGGCGTCGTCCGCCGGATTACAGTGGGTGGGATTGACGGCGCAGTCGGAAGCGGCGCGGCATCAGTCATCGCGGCAGAAGTTGAGCGAGTTCTCGTCGTTGCTCGGGAAATTGGATAGCGCTCCGGAGGCGGAGAAGGCCGAAATGGCGCGGCAAGTAAGCGGATTGGCCGATAACCTGGCGTTACAGGACGAAAAGCTCGAACAGGGTTCGCGGCGTGTGGTTGCGCTGGCGTCCTACGAGATTGCGCCGGAGGAAAATACAACCGTTCGGGAACGGTTGCGTGCCGAGGTGCGCGGACTGGTTGGACAAGCGGAGTCGCTCGAAGCCGATGCGCTCAGCCGGGCGAATCGGTTTGTGGCGACCAGTCAAATCGCTCTGTTTGCCGGCCTGGCCCTTTTCGCCGGCGTACTGCGCGTTACCAGGGTGCGGAAACCTGAAGTTTCCGGGATCTAACCGCGCCATTAGCACGTATGATGGAGAGTATGATGCATCGACTTGCACTAGCCTTGGCGTCTATAGGCGCCGTTGTCGCCGCCCCGACGTTCAACAAGGACGTTGAGCCTGTTTTGCGAAAGCACTGCCAGAGTTGTCATCGTCCGGGCGAGGCCGGGCCGATGTCGTTTATCACCTACAAGGAAACGCGGCCTTTCTCCGCCGCGATCCGGCAGGCCGTATCGACCGGGAAAATGCCGCCATGGCACGCCGATTCCAAACACGGGCAGTTCATCAACGAACGGAAACTGTCGGCCGCCGAGATCGCCACAATCACCGATTGGGCGAAGGCAGGCGCGCCGGAAGGCAAGAAAAAAGACTTGCAGCCGCCGGTTGAGTGGGCGAGCGGTTGGACAATTGGCAAGCCCGACGTTGTGATCGATATGGGTGCCGATTACAAAGTTCCCGCCTCCGGGACGATCGATTACACCTACTTTGTCGTGCCGACGAACTTTACCGAAGACAAGTGGGTCGAAAGATCGAAGTGCGGCCCGGCGATGGAGCGCGGCCCGTGGTGCATCACATCGTGTTATTTGCGCGGCCGAAGGGATCATCGTATATGGCCAAGGCGAAGCAGGGCGAGCCCTATGTGCCGTTGGCGTCGAATCGACCGAGGGAACGCAAGCCGGACGTCGGCGTCGGTGTAATTGAAGGCGCCGGAATCGACGGTTACATGGAAATGGTCGCGGTCTACGTTCCCGGAGGCGACGCCTACGTGACCAAGCCCGGTCAGGCGCGGTTGATTCCCGCCAATAGCGATCTGGTCTTCCAGATGCACTACACGGCAAACGGCAAGGAGACCATGGACCGCAGCCTAGTGGGAATGGTGTTCGCCAAGGAACCTCCTAAGGAGCGTGCGGTCAACACGTTCATGTCGAACCGAAACTTGGTAATTCCTCCGCAAGAGGGCAATCACAAAGTCGTCGCTCGCGCGAAGGTCCACGAGGACGTGAAGCTGCAGTCGTTTTTCCCGCACATGCATCTGCGCGGCAAGGCGATGGAGTATCGGCTGATTTATCCGACCGGGGAATCGCAGATTTTGCTGACCGTGCCGAAGTATGACTTCAACTGGCAGATGACCTATGAGTTAGCCAAGCCGGTCGTTGTTCCGAAGGGAACGGAGATCGAAGTGTCGGCCTGGTACGACAACTCGCCCAACAACAAGTACAATCCCGATCCGACGCAGACCGTTTACTGGGGCGACCAGAGCTGGGAAGAGATGCTGGCCGGGTTTGCCGATTTCGTCATTCCCGTCGATATGAAACCGGGGCGGATCTCGCCGATGCGGGCGGCGGCGCGTTAGGGCTACTTGTCGCGATTCACGTACTGCACGCAGTCACCCTGATTCTTGAAGCCTGTGCCATCGGCCCTTACGACGTTCGCCCAGCCTCCGTTCAAGCATTGATTCCGCGCCGTGGCGATCTGCAGGTTCGCGATCACGAATCCATAGGCGACGTTGGACTCAAAGTACGTGCCTGCGATTTCTCCATTCGAGTTGATTCGTGCCGGAAATGTCTCATTTGCCCCAGGAACAACGAACGTGGAAATGACGCCCGAGGGATTTCGAGTGAAGCCTGCCAGCAACCCGGAAGCGTTCGTGAACGCACCTGTAATGGTTCCCGTGTCGTTGATTCCGAGAGGAAAAGTCCGTGTGCTTCCCGGCACATCGATAATCGTCATCGCGCCGGTCGTATTTCGCAGAAATCCATGGATGCCATCCGAGGCTTCAAACCAACCAATAGTATTCCCCACTGTGTCTATCGCTTCACTCTTAATTAACCTTCCACCTGGAAATGAAAAGAGCGTGATCAGACCGGCTGGGTCTCTTAGGAAGCCGGTGAATGTCCCATCGGGGTATTGTCCTGCACCGGCAATTGTCCCAGCCGAGTTGATAGCCGTACCGACCGTAGATCGGCTCCCTGGGAATTCGAAGGTTTCGAAGAGACCATTCGGGTGTCGCACGAAACCCGGCGTCGTCGACGAGGCGGTTTTAAACGAACCCGTCACGGAGCCTACGCTGTTGATCGCGTAACTGTTGGTACTGTTGCTGCTTCCAGGCGCACTGAACGTCGTGACCGCCCCGGCGGCAGTACGTACGAATCCGCGAGTGATTCCTCCCCCAGCGTCATAAAATCCCGTAACGGTCCCGCCCGAATTGATGGCGCGAGCGATCGTGTAGTTGCTGCCAGGGCCATCGAACAAGCTAACGCCCCCAGACGCATTTCGGACAAACGCCCTGACGACTCCGCCGTCGTACTCGGCGAATCCAGAGATCTGGCGGCTCGCGTTGATATCCGTCACGTTCGTGTTGCTATCGGTTGATACGCGGAACCGCACAAGCGTCTGTGCTTGAGTCGTTTGCACGATCAGGAGCAGTAGCAAGATCTTGCCGAAGCTTGGGCGCCTGGCCGAGAGTACGGTGAAGTTCATTTGATGTGGCTTCCTTATTCTGATATTAGTGTCCTGTCTCATATAACTATGTACATATAGGCAGAGTTGCCTCATACTGGGTCATGTTCACCCCAGCAGCTCCCTTGGCGGTAGAAGCGAGCCAACGGGAGCAACTCGAAGCCTTGCTCCGGAACGGAAGCTCCCCCCAGCGTGTGGCGCTACGCTGCCGGATTCTCCTGTTGGCGGCGAAAGGCGTC
>VFZW01000128.1 GCA_016871055.1 Acidobacteriota bacterium | reverse complement strand
ACGGTGATATCTACAGCGACTTCGATGTGCAGGTTTCACCGACTGTAACGCGCACTGAGTCTGGCCGCGGCGACGGCCCGAAGTATAAGTTGAAGTTTGACCGTACAGTGACGGGCAAGATTAACGGCGGTGGGGCGGAGATATCGTTTCGGACATTGAACGGGCCGATTTATATTCACAAGAAGTAGGGGCTACGAAGGGTCTTTCCACTTGCGGAAGAGACGCTCGATGCCCGTCGTCGGAACGGGGAAGCCTTCGAGGAGCCAGAGGTCGCTGAGTGTTCTCTCTATCCAAACGGCAAGGCGCTTGCCGTCGGGATGAACGGACACACCGCGAACCAGTCCGTCGGCCTGAATGTCGACGGTCTTTGTCACCTGGCCGGTCTTTGCGTCGACAGCCAGGAGCTGATTGCCGCTCCGCGAGAGGTATAGCGTGGTGCCGTCGGGGCTGATGCCGTTAACTGAAGCTCCGACGAATTCGCCGATAGAAACCGCTGCGCCGCCATTCTCGGGAATGCGTAGTATCCCGGACCTGGATGAGATATAGATTCCGCTTTTGGCCCAAGTGCAGGAACCAATTCTCATTTTGGTGTTGGCGTTCAAATTCACGGCAGGGCCGCCTCCTGCGGGAATCTTACGTAGGGCGTTGCCGGACGACGTCAGGATCCAGCTCCCGTCCGGGGACCAACAAGTTACCGAACCCCTTTCGGCTTCGATCAACTGAGTTGCAATGCCGCCCGATGCGAGCACTGTCCAAAGTTTTCCATCATCGGGATAGACGATTCGCTTGCCATCGGGCGAGAATTGCGGAGAGGGAATCGTTCCGCGGATGGGAAGCCGCACGACGGTGTGATTCGTGCCTGCAGCCAAATCGCGAACCATGACCGCCGACGTGTCTGGGGTCAGATACTGCCGAAACGCCAACCGTTTGCCATCTGGAGACCATTCAGGCGCTTGTGCCATTTCGACGGACGAGACGAGGTCGCGCACCCGTTCGCCTGTGATCGAGAATTCCACGATGTCCGATGTGACCGTCGTGGGTACCAGCGCGATTCTCCTGCCGTCGGGACTCGCGCTGGCGTGGCTGATGCTGCCCGGATGCAGCATCCGGGTTGCCCCGCTGTCGATATCAATCGCTTCGATGCCTGCGCGAAACATGCCCGCCATTACCCCATGGCCGCCGTCGGGCATCCACCCAAAAGATCGGATAGTCGGTTCGCTGGTGTACGTTTTGAGAAGTGCGCCAGAAGGCCAATCGATGATCAAAAGTCCTCCCGACGCGGTGAGCGCCAATCGCCGCCCGCCGGGAGCGAATTTCAAGACGTACAGGCCCAACCCTGCCGCGAAAGGGGTCTCGTATTTCGCGATCGGCCTTGGCTTCGCATCGATCGCGTCGATGACATCGAGTTGCACCGAATAGGCTCCGGCGGCGCTTGCAATCGCCAATCCAGAAGAGCCGGGGATAGCCGCAGCGACCCCGGGGCGTGGCAGGATCTGACGCGGAGCTCCGCCAGAGACCGCAATCCGGTACAGCCCATCCCGTCCCGGATAAAATATGGGGACACCATCTTGGGACCAGGAGGGACTCGAAGTGACGGCTCCAGAACGACGGCCTTCATATTCGGTGAGAACCACAGGCTCGCTGTCTGCCAGCACTCGCAGCATAATTTGCGTTTTCGTGTGATCGGTGCGCAGATAGGCGAGCGATTTTCCATCCGGCGAAAATTCCGGATTCGATTCTGTCATCTTGTCGCGCGCGATCGGAGTCAGCTTCAGCTTGTTGCCCGTGACCTCGCCGCGCGGGACGAAGACCAGCGCAAGGCAAGCAAGCGCTGTCGCCGGCCAGAGCCAGTTGCGCTTCGCCTTCGTCACGATGGCCGCGTGGGTGGTAGTCGTCGCAGTCGACGAAGTCCGCAGCGCGAAAGCCAGATCCCTCATCGATTGAAAACGGCGTTCCGGCTCTTTCTCCAAACAGCGCGCCGTGATTTGCTGCAGCGCCGCCGATACCGCAAGTGGCACGGGATCCTCGCGCAGTATCGCCGTCAGCGTTTCGACCTGCGTCGACTTTGCAAACGCGCGCGTGCCGGAGATCATCTCGTACAGCACCGCGCCGAAACTGAAGACGTCGCTTCGGTGATCGGCCTGTTGCGCTTCCACCTGTTCGGGCGACATGTAGCCGACGGTGCCCATTACAACGCCCGGATCGGTTACGGCGGTTTCGGTCGCGCCATCGGCGCGGGGCGAGCGGTCCTTGGCGAGGCCGAAGTCGAGAATCTTCGCGCGCCCGTCGCGCGTGATCATGATGTTCTCGGGCTTGATGTCGCGATGCGTGATGCCCTTGGCGTGCGCGGCGCCGAGCGCGTCGGCGATATCGGCGGCGACTTCGATGGCCTTGCGCTGTGGCATTGCGCCGCCGGTGAGCGTTGCGCGCAGCGTCGCGCCTTCGACCAGCTCGTTGACGATGTAGTGCGTGTCGCCGTCGTTGCCGATGTCGAAGAGCGCGACGATGCCGGGATGATTCAGCGCGGCCACGGCCCGGGCTTCGTGCTCGAAACGCGTACGGCGGTCGCGGTCGTTAACGAATTCGCGCGGCAGTATTTTTAGCGCGACCTCGCGGCCCAGGCGGGTGTCTCGAGCGCGATAGACCTCGCCCATCCCGCCCGCGCCGAGCGGCGCTACGATTTCGAAGTGACCGAGTTGTTGGCCGGGCGATAAGGGCACGTTTGGCTATTCTATCAGCGGGCGGGTTGGTATCCTCTTCCAGTGGCGAAAGAATCGACATGCCAGCGATGCGGGAGGCTTACTCCCGCTTATGACCTGCTCCATATCATCAATCTCGATGGACTCACGAGCATCCTTTGCACTCCGTGCGTCAATGCCACGCACCTCGAAAGCAGCGCCTCAGGCGGACAGCCGATTCCCGAGTTCGAACCGTATGTCCTGAAGGGGAAGAACAAGCGGCGACACACTTTCCACATACGCGGCCGCTACGGGCCGGCGGGGATCACGCTGGAGGCTTTCGAATTGATCAAGGGCGAGCGTGCCGGTTATGAATTCGCCGTGTTGTTTGACAACAACGCGGACATCCTCGCCGAGTACGCAAAACTGATCCGGAAAATTCGCCTCGGCACCGCAGTTCGCCATATTCAGCGGTCCGAATACGGACCGAGTATTGATCTCGATACCGGAGTTGCGGGAAGAATTGCCTGGGACGAACGATTCGATGGGGAGATTCCACTGCTCATAGTCGACGGCAAACCGTATTCGTGGGAGGCGGTTGGCCGAATGCTCATGACCTTCGAGGGCTTCAACTTCCGTTTAACGATTCACGATCCAACCGACGAAGTGTAGAATTGCGTACATGTCAGCCTTACCGCTCCGCATCGCCTTCGCTTCGCTGATCACGCTGTCGCTCGCATTGACGCAAACCCGCCCGTCACTCGACGGCGTAACGGGCAAATGGTACAAAGGCAACCTCCATACGCACACGCTGAACAGCGACGGCGACTCCTCGCCGCTCGAAGTGGCAACGTGGTATCGCGAGCACGGTTATCAATTTCTCGCGCTCACCGATCACAACGTTTTCACCGATCCCACTGGCCTCAACGGCATCCTCGCCGCGCGCGAAAAGTTCGTGCTCATCCCAGCCGAGGAACTCACCGATTCCTACGCGAAACGGCCCATTCACATCAACGGCTTCAACCTCACGAAGGAAGTGCAGCCGCTGCACGGCAACAGCGTCAGCGAGACGATTCAGCGCGACATCGATCTCATCCGCGCCGCGGGCGGACTGCCTTCGCTCAATCATCCGAACTTCCACTGGGCCATCACCGCGGCTGATATGGCGAAAGTGAAAAATCTAAGAGTCTTCGAAGTCTTCAATGGCCATCCGACAGTGAACAATGTCGGCGGGGGCGGTTCGCCGTCGCTCGAAGAGATGTGGGACGTGCTGCTCACCGGCGGCCAGCAGATCTACGGCATCGCCGTCGACGACGCGCATGTATTCAAACAGACTGGACAGGAGTTTCCGAATCCCGGGCGCGGGTGGGTTGTTGTGCGGGCCGAGTCACTAACGCCGGGGAACATCGTGAAGGCGATCGAAGACGGCCGGTTCTATGCAAGTTCCGGCGTGCAGTTGATCGAAGTCGTCACAAGTGCCAATGAATACCGCATCGAAATCAAAGAGCGCCCGCAAGAGAAGTTCACGACATGCTTCATCGGTGCGGGCGGCAAAGTGCTTGACAAGACGTACGACACGATCGCGGTGTACAAATACAAGGGCGGCGAAAATACGTTCGCGCGCGAGTGGAGTCGTCCTTTGGGGTTACAGCCTGGACGCAGCCTGTTTTCCGCTAGGACGGAATGGTGCTGGCGTTGCCATCGCGCATGGCCAGGTAAGTGGGCGACATAATTTCTACGCCGCCTTCCTTGAAGCATTCCTGGATGTTCTTGTGCAGGCCGGCCTGGATTTCGACCATGCGTGACGCCGCGCGAGTGTAGACGTTGATTTCGTAGCCGACGTGAAAATCGTTCAGAGCACGCTGCAGCACGAACGGCTTGGGGTCTTGCAGGACAAACGGCGTTTTCAGCGCGGCGGCGATGAGCAGTTCATGGACGGTGGGCCACGGCACGTTGTAGCCAATGGTGACGCTGGTATGCACGATCAGGCCGTCGCCGGACGCGTAGGCGGAGTAGTTGATTACCTGGCCGCCGAGGACCGCGCTATTGGGCACGATGACTTCCGCGTTCTTGATGGTGCGCACGCGCGTGACAAGCAGCGACTGCTCGACGACATCGCCAATGGCGTCGCCGATTTGAACGCGATCGCCGGCTTTGAACGCGCGCATGTAGATGAGGATGAACCCGCTGATAACGTTGCCCATCGCGGATCCGGAACCGAGCGACACCAGCACTCCGACGAAGATTGACGCGCCGCGCAGCGCGGGGGAGTCGCCGCCCGGCAGGTACGGGAACGCAACAACGATGCCGAGCACGGTTAACAACAACTGCGCCAGACGGTAGGTCGGGGCGGCCCATTCGGCGTGAAACGACTTCGACACGATGCGGCCCGATTGAAACGCAAGCTTGAGAGTCTTTGCCGCGCGGATGAAGCCTGTGGTTAATACCGCCACAACGGCGAGTACGAACAGATTTGGCAGGTACGACGCGAGAGTGAATGCGCCGTTCTTGACCGCTCCGCTGACCGAGCCGGCTATGACATCCGACAATGACTGCGTGGAAGCGAAGCGCCCGAGGATGTAGGCGGCCGCGATGGTGGCGACCACGAGCGCACCGGTAGCCGCTGTGAGTTGCAGCCCGGTACGAAGAAAGACCTCGAGCGTGTTTTCGAAGATGCGCAGTACACGGCCGAGTTTTCTGGCGGCGACGGCGCGGTCGATGGCGTTCTCAAGCCATGTGGAAAGGCGTTTGTAGACCAAATGAATCGCGATAAACGCAAAGATCATCAGCACGAACGCGCCGGCCGAGAGCGCTGTGGCGCGGGCCAGCGATTGTGCCGAACGCGCGGCGCGATATCGTTCAATGGCGGCGGTAACTGCACGGCTGCGGGAGGCGGTGAGTGCGTCGCGCGAGGCGCCTTCGACGCGCGCGTCTTCGTCGGTGACCGAGGTGACGTAGACGCGGTCGATGAGGATCATCGTGTCCGCCGGGCCGGGGACTATGCGGATTTCGGCGGAGTCGCGGAATGCGTCGCCGGCGATGTGGATGATGTTTGACTGAACATCGGCGGCGCGGGCCTCGGGTGAGAATCCACCGAGCGGGGCGCGGACGGTCCATAGCGTCTGGCCGTCGACGACGCCGGGCGCGCCGGGCTGGGCGTAAAGGCTCGCAGCGGTCGCCAAGATCAACGCGATTCGCATCCCTTCTATTAGAACGGATGATTTCCGCGCGTGCTGTGAGAGACTGGCGGGATGATCCTTTGGTTGCTGGCCGCCGGCTTGGCGGGAAACGACATAACCGTGAACGCTGTCGACTTCGCGCGGCAGGAGAAAACGGAAAAGCGCGAGTGGAAAGTGGTCGAGCGTTCGCTGCAGGCGCTTCCCGACACGCGCCGCACGCACGACGACAAGCTGATTCGTGGCGAGAATTTTTGCGATGTCGCCGGCGAGATGGCCGTTCTCAGCTATAAGGTGCGGTTTCCAGCTCCTGGCCGCTTCTACGTCTGGGTGCGCGCCTACTCGACCGGCACGGAAGACAACGGGATCCACGTTGGACTTAACGGCGCCTGGCCGGAGAGTGGCCGGCGCATGCAGTTGTGCGAGGGTAAGAACGCATGGACGTGGGCGAGCAAACAACGCACCGAGGCGAATCATTGCGGTGAGCCTGGAAAGATTTGGCTGGATGTGCCGTCGGCGGGCGAGCATACCGTGCAGTTCTCAATGCGCGAAGACGGATTTCGGTTCGACCAGTTCCGGCTTAGCCTCGCGCCGCCTGTTCGATAGGATGTATCTATTCCCACGCCAGTCATAGTTCGATGGCCCTCGCGCGACACCGCGGCCGATCGGCTGCTCGCGCAACTCGCGCCCGATCGCGTGCTTGGCGACGACGAAGCGGTCGACGGATCCGTTACTCGCGGCCTGTGGCCAGGTACGCGCGACACGCCGCGAAAGGAGGGCGACGCCGATATCGCCAGCGCCAGCCGCGAGCCGTGGGTCGACGCCAACGGCTATCTGGCCGCGTTTGAAAGAGCGCTCGGAGGCACGGCGCTGCTCGCGCAACAGCACAAAGACGAGTCGCGCGGCGTGCCGTTCGACACCCTCGAACTCGCGCTGATCGAAGCGCGCGTCAATGGCGGGAATTTTGTTCTCTCCGTCGAGCCGCGCTATCGCAAGGCGCTCGTGGCGAACGATGCGAAGGCGCTCGAGGCCTGGGCCAATCTCGTGCGTACATTAAAGTGGCTGCGCGCCAATGAGGCGCTATTTACGAAACCCGCACAGCCCATCATCACGACGCTGGTCGAACGCAGCATCGCATCGAGCGAGATCGCGAACCTCCTTTATCGCCGCGGTGCGAGCCCGTTGCTTACCGCGAAAGTTCCGGCGCCGAACCCGCGGATTCTTGCGCTCGTCGCGACCGGGTTGAAAGCGGTGCCGCCGGCGGCGTTCGATCACGCGCGGGCGGGAGCCACCGTCGTCATCGACACCACTCCCCCATCCGAAGCGCGCGTCATCAAGACGGATCCGGATCGCCGCGTGCTGGCGCTCGGAAAAGGCCAGATCTTCGCCTACAACAAACGAATCGCCGATCCAAGCGAATTTGCTCTAGACGTTATCGACATCGTGACGCACCGGCGCCGCGCTGCGCGGTTGTGGAACGCGCCCGCGACTATTCCGCTCGCTACCGAAGGCGGGCTGCTGCACCTCATCAACTACAGCGGCGAGCCAACGAAAGAAATGCAGGTCCGTTACCAGGGCAAATTCACGCGGGCGATGTCGATCGGTCCGGACGGACCACCGCAAGAGTTGAAGGTATTCAAGCGCGCCGAAATGACCGAGGTTTTTCCGCCGCCGGTGCGCCGCCTGGCGGTCATTCAATTTCGATAAACTAACGGACGTATGATCAGCCGACGCCAAGCAATCGGGGCGGCGCTACTTTCGCCGTACTCGTTAGTCGGCGCGCCCGCGCGCGTCGCCAAGCAGCACTTTGCGGTCCATCCGTTCGTCGAGAAAAACTCGAAGGCCGTCTTCATCAGGAAGACGCGCGTGCCGCACAAGATGGACGAAGCGGCGAAGCTGCGCGAAGGAATTGCGTTCGCGCGCGAAGTGTTCGTTCCGGCCGACAGCGGCGTTCCGGTTTCGCACCGCATTGTTCTCAAGCCCAATTTCACAAGCGTCCGCAACGAACGCAAACATGAGGAAAACTGGGGCACCGGCACCGATCCGCAGTTTTACGAAGGCATCATCGTCGGACTGAAAGAGCTCGGACTTAAGAAGTTCCACTTCCTCGAAGCGAACAATTTTCACACCTGGAACTACCGCGGCATGGCCGACATCAACGACCACCATGGCGTTGAAGTCAACGAGCCCGATCGCCGTCCGCGCAACTTCCGCGAAGGTTACGAGATGACGTGGACGAAGGTCCCCGATCCGGTCGTCTATTGGAAAATCCCACACTACGCGCCCGTTAATGAGCCGGATACATGGCTTTTGAACATCGCCAAGTGGAAGTCTCACGGCATGTGCATGACGCTGGCGACCAAGAATGAACAGGGCCTTGTCGTGAAGCCTTACGTCCGGTTTTGTCCTGGCTGGAACATGGTCACCGGCGTGCCCGATTTCATGAAGGAGAACATTCATCCGGATGTCGAACGGCGTGTGAATAGCTTTTTCGATCGCCACGTTCGCATGGGCTATGCGCGATATCAAAGCAAGGCGAACTTGAGCCCCGTGCATCAGGAAATCTGGGCGCATAAGACTTGCGACAACGCGCAGACGCTGTGCACCGGGCTCGCCGTGATCGAGGGCATCTACGGCCGCGATGGCAACGGCTTCGGCATCGGCAACGATTTTCTTACGAATCTCGTCATGTTTGGCAAGGACAAACTTCGTCTCGACATGATTGGCATGTATCTCGGCGGCCACGAGCCCGGCAACGTGAATCTGTTCCGCATCGCGAAGGAACGCGGATTGCTCGACACGTTCAATCCGCATGAAATCGAACTCTACGAATGGGAAGACGGCAAGGCCACTCGCCGCAAGCTGACCGACTTCCAGCGCACGCCGCTGCCGACCTACTATTTGCAGCGCGACGGAGAACCGGAGTATCACCTAGTCAACGAGTTCTTCGACTATGACAAGGTGAAGGCGTGAAGCGTTTTTGGATTTTCGGACTCGCGGTGCTGTTGGCCGCCGATACGGCCGATGTCGCGCCGCTCGGAACCTACACCGCCGCCGAGCGCCGCCACTGGGCGTTTCAGCCGCGTCAGAAGGCTAACCCGCCGGCGATCAGCGACAAATGGATTCGCACGCCCATTGACGCATTCATTCTCGCGGGCCTGCAAAAGGCCCAGTTAGCGCCTGCCCCGGAGGCGGATCGCGCCACACTCATTCGCCGCGCCACGTATGAACTGCACGGCCTTCCGCCTACGCCCGAAGAGATCGCCGTTTTCGTCGCCGACAAATCGCCGACGGCTTACGATAACCTGATCGAACGCCTGCTTGCCTCGCCGCGTTACGGCGAGCAGTGGGCGCGCCACTGGCTGGACGTGATCCGCTTCGCGGAATCGGACGGTTACGAATATGACACGCACCGCCCCGACGCGTATCGTTTCCGCGACTACGTGATATCGAGCTTCAACACCGATAAGCCTTACGATCAGTTTCTTCGCGAGCAGATTGCCGGCGATGAGATCGATCCGAAGAACGACGAACTGCTGATCGCCAGCGGCTTCAACCGCCTTGGTCCGCTGCGCAAGAACGCCGGCAATCAGGCTGTGGCCAGTTCCCGCACGGAAGTGCTGACGGAGATGACCAACATCGTCGGCGCCGCGATGCTCGGCGTTACCGTCGGTTGCTCGCGCTGCCACGATCACAAGTTCGACCCGTTCCGCCAGTCCGACTACTACCGCATGCAGGGCTTCTTCGCGCAAACGCACCCGAACGATATTGTTGTCGCTTCTCCCGAAGAACAGGCCGCATGGAAGGAGAAGATGGACCCGCTTGAAACCGAAATGCGCAAGCTGCGATTCTCCATGCGTCGCGCGAGCGAGGAAGAGAAAGGGAAGATACTAACGCGCCTGGAAGAGATCGACGGTCTGATCCCGCCGCCGCTCACTGCGATGTATGCGGTCAAGAGCGACCAGAAAGAGATGTCGCAGATCCACATGCTGGCCGGCGGTGATTATCGGAACAAAGGCAAGAAGGTCGGCATGCGGCCGCTCGGCGTTTTGCTGCCGGAAGGGACGCCGGAGATGCCCCTGACGACCGAGAAGCCGCGCACGAAACTGGCCGAGTGGGTCACGCAGCCGGATCATCCGCTCACCGCGCGCGTCATGGTGAATCGGATCTGGAGCTATCACTTCGGACGCGGAATCGTCGCGACGCCCAACGATTACGGCCGCATGGGCGTGCGACCGACGCATCCGGAACTGCTCGATTTCCTGGCTAATGAATATGTCGCCAGCGGCTGGAAGATGAAGCCGCTGCATCGCATGATGATGCTGTCGAGCACGTATCGGCAGGCGTCGAAGTCGCCCACGGAAGCGGCCGCTCGAGAGAAAGATCCTTCGAACAAACTGCTTTGGAAATGGAATCGGAGGCGCCTCGCCGCCGAGGAGATTCGCGACACCATGCTCACGGTATCGGGCCGCTTGAATACCAAGGCAGGCGGGCCTAGTGTACTTATTTCCATCGATGAAGAGTTGATCAAGGATCTGAAGCGTCCGCAGTATTGGGTCGTCACCCGAGACAAGAAAGAGCATGACCGGCGCACGATCTACCTCATCTACAAACGCAACTTGATCCTGCCGTTCAATCAGGTTTTCGACTCGCCCGACACGCTGCTCTCCTGCGCACGCCGCGATGAATCCACGCACGCCCCGCAGGCTTTGGAACTGCTGAACGGAAAGTTGTCGAACGATCTCGCGAAATCGCTGGCCGCGCGATTGAAGGCGGAAAAGAAGACAACGCAAGATCGGATCGATCACGCGTTCCGCCTCATCGCCGGACGCGCTCCGAACCCAACCGAGCGTACCCTCGCCATAAAGTACCTCGACGATCCCGACCCCGCGGCCGAAACCGAATTCGCGTTGTCGCTCTTCAACACCAACGCCTTTCTCTACGTGAACTGACATGTCTGAACACATTCGCTACGCCCGCAATCGCCGTGACTTTCTTGCGGACTGCTTCGCTGGATTCGGCGGACTCGCTTTCGCGTCGATGAGCGCGGACGCACAGCATTACAACCCGCTCGCGCCGAAGCCGCCTCACTTTCCCGCGAAAGCGAAGGCGATGATCTTCCTTTTCCAGGCCGGTGGTCCGTCGCACCTCGAAACCTTCGATCCCAAGCCGCTGCTCAACAAACTGCACGGCCAGAAGCGCCCCGCCGAGTTCGGCGACGTGCAGTATCAGAACGTGAACGCCGCTTCGCGTATTCTCGGCACGAAACGGACATTTGCGAAGTACGGCAAGTCGGGTCTCGAAATCTCCAACCTGCTGCCCCATCAAGCCACCATCGCCGACGAGCTTTGCGTGTTGCGCGGCATGCACGGCGACATGGTCGTTCACTCGGCAGCGCAGTATCAGCTCATGTCGGGCCGCATTATTCCGGGCTTTCCGTCGATGGGTAGTTGGATCACCTACGGACTCGGTACGGAGTCTTCGTCGCTTCCCGCCTACGTCGTCATGCCCGACCCGCACGGCACGCCCGAAGCCGGGCAGCCGATGTACACGAACGGATTTCTGCCGGCCGTGTATCAACCGGCGCTCTTCCGCGCGGGTAATCGGCCGGTGCTGAATCTTGATGTGCCCAAGGGCATTACGATGGACCGGCGCCGCAAGACCGTCGACTTTATCCGCCAGTTGAATGAAGCGAATCTTCTTGGCGAAGATCAAGAGTTTGCCGCGCGGATGTCGGCCTATGACACGGCCTTTAAGATGCAGACCGAAGCGCCCGAACTCTTCGATGTTTCCAACGAGTCGCAAGAGACGCTCGACCTCTACGGCGTCGGCAAGGAACAGACGAACGACTACGGCCGGCGCTGTTTGCTTGCGCGCCGATTGGTCGAACGCGGCGTGCGATTCGTCTGCGTTGTCGCCGGCGGTGGTGGCGGTGAGACAGAATGGGACGCGCACAGCGACATCGAGAAAAATCACGCCCGCATGGCCGCGTTAACCGATCAGCCGACCGCCGCGTTGATCAAGGATTTGAAGCGGCGCGGATTGCTCGATTCAACCGTAGTGCTGTGGGGCGGGGAATTCGGCCGATCGCCTGAATCCGAGCGCGGCGGCGGGCGAGATCATCACAACACCGGATTTTCGATGTGGGTTGCCGGTGGTGGTTTCAGAGGCGGCATGGCGTATGGCGCGACCGACGACATCGGTCTCAAAGCGACCACCGATGCGACGCACTTCCGCGATCTCCACGCCACGCTGATCAACCAGTTGGGCCTCAATCAGGACGCGCTCAGCTACCTGCATCAAGGCCGCCGCGAACGGCTGACCGAAGTGCATGGGCGGGTGATCAAAGAGATCCTGGCGTAGCGGCGCCTATTGGCAGACTACGCACACGATATCTGCTATTTTCAACCGCGATAATGGCGCCGGCGGCCAACTGCGTCTCACACTCCGAGATCACTCGAAGGAGGCGCGGCGTTATGACTGCCGGTGTCTGGATACTTGTGCGGAAGAGAATGACGCTTGGGCTAGCCGTGCCAGCCTGCGCCATGAGCTCGCCGAAGTCCAGATCCACAGTCTACACGACTCGGTTCTCCTGCCTGGCCTTCACGATAATACTGGCGTCCTCGAGACGCATGAGCCCTTCGTCGAACAAATGAACGGCGTCGTACCCCGACATCCGGAGAGCGTGCACCACCGAGTGCGACACGCCCATGTCCGCCAGAAATCTCAAGCAGCTGTGCTCGGAAACGCGTGTAGCTCTTCACTCACGACCGCGGAGGCGTACTGTAGGGCTTGCCGACTATCTTCTGCTTCGAGAGCCGGGTATTCAGCCAAGATCTCTTCCGACGACATACCGTTGGCTACAAGATTAACCACGAGGCTTACGCTGATTCGCATGCCGCGGATACAGGCGCGCCCGCCAAGAATCTTCGGGTTATAGGTAATTCGATCGAACATGATTCTTCTCGCCTTAAGTTTATCAGTCCCGGCTCCTCCCGCTCGATCTCACCCGATTCAGCGCCGTTTGCATTGCCTCCACACGCTCGCGCTGTGCAGCCGCCAAATCCCGCGTCTCGCCCGGATCCGCCGTGACATCATAAAGCTGCGCCGCCGCGCCAGTCCCCATCTGCGTATTCGTGTTCGGATTTACCGCGGGCCCCGCGTTCGCTTCGATCAACTTCCAGTTCCCCTCGCGGTAGGTGAGCGCCCGCGCATGTTCCACAATATGGGCACGCCCTTTGGAAGAAGCGCCCATCAGCGCGTCGAGTACATCGAAACTATCCGGTCCCGCGTCCGTAGGCATCGCGAGGCCCGTCAGCTTTGCGAACGATGCGAGAAAATCCTGCTGACCGATTAACGCTTCCGATACGCCCGGCTTAATCCGCGCCGGCCATCGTGCGATCAACGGCACACGCGTGCCGCCTTCGAAGTTGCTGTATTTGCCGCCACGCAACGGCCCCGCGGGTTTGTGGCCGCCGAGTTTCTCGACAGCGCCATCGACATACCCATCGTCCACGACCGGCCCGTTATCGCTCGAAAACATGATTAATGTGTTCTGGGTCAAGCCATTCCGATCGAGCGCTTTCATCACCTCGCCCACACACCAGTCGAGTTCAACGATCGCATCGCCGCGCGACCCCATCGTCGTTTTCCCCGCGAACCGCTTGTGCGGCAGCCTTGGCACATGAATATCATGTGTTGCGAAGAAGAGGAAAAACGGCTCGTTCTTGTGCGCCGAAATAAACCCCGTTGCTTTCCGCGTGAACACATCGGCCATGTCTTCATCCACCCACAGCGCCTTCGTTCCGCCCGTCATATAGCCGATCCGGCTCACGCCATTCACGATCGCCATGTCATGTCCATGACTCGGCTTCATCTTCAACTTCTCCGGGTTCTTCCTCCCCGTCGGTTCATCGCCGATCGGTTTGCCGTACTGCACACGAATCGGATCGGCGCGATCGAGCCCGACGACGTGATGATTTTCCACGTACACACACGGCACGCGATCGCCAGTCGCGGGTAACAGGAAGGCGTAGTCGAAGCCTACCTCAAGCGGCCCCGGCTTGATCTCGCCGTTCCAGTCGATATCGCCGTTGCCCAACCCAAGATGCCACTTTCCGACGACACCCGTCTTGTATCCACTTTTTTGCAACATCGCGGGCAGCGTGAAACGCCCCGGCTCGATGATCAACCGCGCGTCGCCCGGCAGCACACCAGTGCCTTTCCGCCGCCATGCATACTCACCGGTCATCATCGAGTAGCGGCTTGGGGTGCATGTCGCCGAACTCGAATGCGCGTCCGTGAAACGCAGCCCCTTCGTGGCCAGCTTGTCGAGGTTCGGCGTCTTGACTTTGGAAGCGCCGTAGCAGCTCAAATCGCCATAGCCGATGTCGTCGGCGTAGATCAAAACAATGTTCGGTTTCGTCGCGGCTGCGCCGCGTAGCGCGCCCGTGCAAAGTCCCAGAAAAGTGCGGCGATTGTGTTTCATCATGCGTATCCGAATATAATACGGCCACGGATGCATTCGACAATCGATCTCTCTGCGCACGGCGCGCACTACGGCCACATGGCCATTCCCTATTCCCACAATCTCGGCGGTTGGGCCAATCTGCTTGTGCCGATTGCATCGCTGAAAAACGGCTCCGGCCCTGTCGTTCTCTGTATGGCGGGCAATCATGGCGATGAGTATCCCGGCCAAATCGCCATCATGCACTTGTGGCGGCAGCTAAAGCTCTCCGACGTGAAGGGACAACTTATTTTGATCCCTTGTCTCAATACGCCGGCCGCACTGAACATGACGCGGCTCTCACCGCTTGACGGAAAGAACTTCAACCGCTGTTTCCCCGGAAATCCCACCGGCGCCGTCAGCGAGATCCTTGCGCACTTCCTCTCGACCGAACTTTTCCCTCGCGCCGAAGTTGTCATCGATCTCCACACCGGCGGACGCAGCCTAACCTTCGTGCCGACGGCGCACATGCACTTGGTGCCCGCCGGGCCGCAGCGCGCGGCGATGCTCGCGGCCACCGAAGCCTTCCTCACCGATACTGCCTTTCTATATGCCGATGTCGCCGGCACGGGACTGCTTCCCGTCGAAGCCGAGCGCCAAGGCAAAATTGTTGTCACCACAGAAATGGGCGGCGGCGAAATCGTACCCGCGAGTGTCCATCAACTTTGCCAGCGCGGCTTGCGCAATGTGCTCGCGCACCTCGGCGTACTCAACGGTGATCCCGTAACACGCAACAAACCCGCGCGCTGGGTGCAGTCACTGGATAGAGACGACTACCGCTTTGCGCCCGAATCCGGCCTTTACGAAACATGCGTCGATCTCGGCGGTGAAGTGCGCGAGGGAGATCTTCTCGGCCGCATTCATTTCATCGAACGTCCCGATCGCGATGCCATCGAAATCGCCGCGCACGCAAGCGGCATGCTCATCGCCGGCCGAGGCCCTTCCATCGTCAAGCAAGGCGACTGCGTGGCCGTCATCGCCCACGACACCGACCCACGAACGCTACCCTAGTCTCCTGTCTTGGATAATTCTTTACAACGGCGCACCTTGTCGAGGATAACGTCTGCGGAGGCCTTCCATGTGAAGGGGGTCGGGGCTCCGTTC
>VFZW01000127.1 GCA_016871055.1 Acidobacteriota bacterium | reverse complement strand
GTGCCACTTCTACTTCGCCGGCTCCTCGGAAATGTTCGGCAGCGCCGAATTCGCGCCGCAAAACGAACACACACGGTTCCGCCCGCGCTCCATCTACGGAATCAGCAAAGTGGCCGGTTTCGAACTGGCGCGCAACTACCGCGAGCGCTACGGGATGCACGCCTCTTCGGGTATCTTGTTCAACCACGAATCACCTCGCCGCGGGCACGAATTCGTCACCCGCAAGATCGCTTCGGGCGTTGCACGGGTGCTCGGCGGCCTCGCCAACGAACTGCGCCTCGGCAATCTCGACGCTCTGCGCGATTGGGGCTACGCCGAAGAGTACGTGGCCGCAATGTGGATGATGCTGCAACAACCCGCGCCGGACGACTACGTCATCGCCACGGGCCAACCCCACTCGGTCCGCGAATTCGTGGACGCCGCGTTCTCCTGCGCCGGTCTGAACTGGCAGGACCACGTCGTCACCGATCCAAGTTTTTACCGCTCCACCGAACCCGTCGCCCTATGCGGTGACGCTTCCAAAGCAAGAGAAGTACTCGGCTGGCGACCGCGTAAACCGTTCGCCGAAATCGTTCGCGAGATGGTGTTCGCCGAGTGCGCGCGCCTCAACGTCGCCGTGCCCGCCACGCAATCGGCGGCCGGTTAGTCTTCGCTTCGGATCGCAGTCATTCGCCACGCCAACTGCCGCGAATCGGCCGACGCTCCGATGTCGCTCGGCGGAACCGCCACCGTCGCATCGAAGCGTAACACCGGCGCTTCTGTCGCGTGCGGCAGTTCCAACCGCGCGGAGAAATCGCCGATTCCCGGACGCACCGAACCGGCATCGACACCGCTGACGGTCAAGCGCAGACATTGTCGCTCGAAAGCCGGCGCCCATCCAGGATTGTGCCCCTCGATCCGAATCGCTTTCACACTTCCCGGCAACATCCAGAACATCCGCCGCACCGCCCAACCGTCGGCGAACAGACCTTGCGAATAATTCTGCTTCCGGTCGATCACCGCGCGGCACATCTGTACAAATCGGTCCGCGGCATAACTGCCGAGCACGCCACGAATCCGCTCCGCCCAGATCTTGTCGTAGGTGTCGAGCCCGTAGATCCACCAGCCCGGGGGACGCCGCTCGCCCGTGTGCCCGCGCACAATCCGCGACAACTCAGCGAACCGCCGATCTCCCCCCGCGAACGACTTCGCCTCTGCGTACTCCCGCAGACACCCCAGCGTCTCCGGCACATACGCCAAACCCCATCGCTTGCCGAGTCGCACAAGAATATCCCAGTCCATCCCGAAGTGAAGCGACTCGTCCAGCCATCCAGCCGCCTCCAGACACTCCCGCCGGAAGAACACCGATTGCTGCAAAACATAATCGATCACGTAGGTCAGCTTCCACAAGTTGAACGGCTCGGTGGCGAGGAACTTCTGCTTGATCTTTCCGTCGTAATCGATCTGATATCCGTCGCCGTAAATCGCCGCCACGGAGGGATTGTCGCGTAGCGCCGTCACTGCCGTCGACACCGCTCCCGGCAGCAGCGTGTCGTCGGAGTTTAACCACGCCACGATCTCCCCCCGCGCTCGCTGAAACCCTTTGTTGATCGCGTGCGCCTGACCGCGGTCCTTCTCGCTGATGAACGTCAGCCGACCTTCGTAACGCGCCGCGACCGCCGCCGTTGCATCGCTCGATCCGCCGTCCATGATGATGTACTCGACATGCGGATAGTCCTGCGACAGCACGCTCTCAATCGTCGCCGCGATAAAGTGCCCCTGATTGAATGAGGGCGTAACGATCGTAACGAGTGGTTCGCTCACGAGGCGTTCCGCGACGAAACGGTTTGCAGTTCATCGATGACACAGGACAGTTGGCGATAGTCTCCGCCCGCTCCCGGCCGCCACGTTCGGTTCGCTTCGACTGTCACCGCGCACGCCTTGCCGCGAACCGAAGCAGGCAGTGGAAACTCCAACAAAAACGGGCCGTTCGACGAGACCGGCCGCTCATCAAGGCGCTGACCTTCCACCACAACGCACAGGACTAGATTTCGAATCGGCGCGTTGTGTTTGCCGCTCACTCGCAGCACATCGTGATCGGCCCCAACAGTCACCTCGCTCGCGAAACGGCGCGAAATCCAACCGTCGTCCCACCGCCCAGTGAACGTCTGCGAGATGCCGGCATTCCGTTTCCACTCCACCCAGTAGCGGCGAAGTTGATGCGGGTTGTACCACGCGCCGAGCATCAGGCTCAGTAGTATCGATGGAACCGAAGGCCGCGAACGATCGAAGAACTGATCCTTGCGATCAAGCAGATAGCACGCATACCCATGCACCCACTCCTGCGGAATATAGCCGTAGCGCGTCTTCACCGCGCCGAGAATCTCCTGGAACACCCGCCACCGGTTCGCCAGCGTCTTGTTGTCCATATGCATGCGTGACGTCGCCAAGTACTCATCGACTTTCCGCACCGGATACTTCTTGGCCACGCGAAACCACAAGTCGTAGTCGAGCGCGAAGTGCATCGAGCTATTGATCATCCCCGCTTCGACATATGCATCGCGGGCTAGAAACGCCGCCGGTTGGCAGATGATGCACTGCTCGGCCAGCGCGTCGTTGCTGAACGGACGCGTCGGATAACGGTCGAGGGTCTTCCCTTCGACATCGACGTGATAAGCCTCGCCGTAAATCAATCCCGCTTTCGGATTCGCCCGAAAGTGCTTCGCAACCGCGGTCAGCGCCCCCGGCAAATACGTATCGTCGGCGTTCAGGTAGGCGAAGATCTCGCCATGGGTCGCGTGCCACCCCTTGTTGATCGCCGCGCCTTGGCCGCCATCCCGCTCCGACACCCAGCGCAGCCGGTCCTCGTACTTGCGCAGAATCGCCACCGTCCCATCGCGCGAACCGCCGTCCATCACAACATAATCGAGCTTGTCATACCCTTGCGACAGCACGCTCTGAATCGTCTCTTCCAGAAAGTGCGCCATGTTATAGGTGGGCGTCACGATGCCGATAATCGGCCATTCCGTCACCTCGACGCGCGTTGGCATCGGGCGCGCCACGACTTCGCCGCACGCCTTCTCGGTGCGCTCGATCGCGCTCGCCCACGAGAACAGCTTCACGCGCTCGGCGCCCTTTTCAACAAGCCAACGCCGCAACTCCGCATCGCGCAGCAGCTTTACGATTCCCCCGGCGATACTCTCCGGCGATAGCGGATCGACCAACAAAGCAGCCTCGCCCGCCACCTCGACACAACTTCCCGCCGACGATGTAATTACCGGCGTGCCGCAATAAAACGCTTCCAGAATCGGAATGCCAAAGCCTTCGAACTTCGTCGCGAACAATAACGCCTGAGCCCGCCGGTAGATCTCGGGAACCAGATGCTTCGCCACATGGCCGAGATAGTGCACCCGCGAGGCGAGCCCCAGTCTCGCCGCCTGTTCGAGCGCATTTTCCGATCCCGCCTCCGCGCCGGTTAAAACAAGGTCGATCTCCTCGCCTCCGTCCACGGCGATGCGCAAGGCTTCAAGAACGTTTTCGTGATTCTTGTGCGGCCAAAAGTTCGCTGGGAAGTAGAGATACCGCGCCGGTAGGCGCAGCGAATCCGTATAGGACGCGGGCGCGCGAAACTCATCGTCGGCATCCAGGTGAATCGGCAACACCTTCGCGGCGGGAGCGCCGTAGGTATCGACGATCGTCTGCTTGGCGTGCTCGGAAAGCGTAAAGAGAATATCGGCATTACGCGCCGTCGGCCCGTAAGTATCCTTGCGCCACTTCAACACGCTCGCGTCGAAGAACTCCGGAAAGAACTCATGCTGAATGTCGGGCATCATGACCGCCGATGGAACATCGACCACCAGCGGCTCCAGCACCAGCAGCGGGCAGAAGAATAGATCGAATTTTTCCGGCTTCAGCGCGGCCCCGATTTCGGACAGCCCGGTCTCGTGCGTAATGCCGTGAATCGCCGCCGTGGGCGCGAACTCGCGGACGTGCGCGACCTCATCGCGGTGCACCCAAATCGTTAGGTCGTGATGTCGCAATCCTTCGACGATATTGCGGACATAGTTCTCCATGCCGCCGATCTTGCCCTTGTAGAACTGGCGCAAGTTGATGGCTATGCGCATCGTCGGCTCCGCCGCCTACAGACCGCTGGCTGCGCCGCGCGGTTGGCCTTCGTACCAGGCGATCGTCTTGGCAAGGCCCTCGCGCAGCGCCGTGCCGGCCTTGAAGCCAAACAGTTTCTCGGCGCGTGATGTCTCCAGCATGCGCCGCGGCTGGCCGTTCGGTTGCGTCACGTCCCAGCGGATCGTTCCCTCGTAGCCGCACAGCTCGACAACTAGTTCGACAAGATCCTTGATCGAAATCTCGAAACCGCTGCCAAGGTTCACCGGATCGGCGCCGTCATACGACTCCGCGCCGGCAATGAAACCGCGTGCCGCGTCTTCGACATAAAGAAACTCCCGCGTCGGCGACCCGTCGCCCCAACAAACCAGCTCTTTCGCGCCGCTATTTCGCGCTTCAAGCGCCTTGCGCACCAACGCCGGAATGACGTGCGAGGACTGCAAATCGAAGTTATCGCGCGGACCGTATAAGTTCACCGGCATCAGAAAGACCGCGTTCATCCCGTACTGCTGCCGGTAGGACTGGCACATCACCAACAACGATTTCTTTGCGATGCCGTACGGCGCATTCGTCTCTTCCGGATATCCGTTCCACAAATCGTCTTCGCGGAACGGCACCGGCGTGAACTTCGGATAGGAACAGATCGAGCCAGCGACCACCGTCTTCTCGACGCCGCGTACGCGCGCCGCCTCGATCAGATGCAACCCCATGATCGCGTTCTTGTAAAAAAACGAGCCCGGATTTTCCCGGTTCGCGCCGATTCCGCCGACCACCGCCGCCAAATGAAAAATCACGTCCGGCCGAAATGCGTCGAACATCGCATTCACGCCGCCGGCCTGCGTCAGATCGTACTGGCTGCTGCGCGGCACAAAAACGTTTTCGCACCCCTTCGCTCGCAAATGGTCCACGACGAACGAGCCGAGGAACCCGGCCCCGCCGGTGACCACGATCCGTTTCTTTGTCAGGTCCAGCATGCGGTTACACATTCACCGCCGCGGTCTACAAGAGTCCGCTTCGCTGTTTCTCGATCGCATCCAGTTCGGCGTCGACCATCAATTGCACAAGCTCCTTGAACCCGACTTGATGTTGCCAGCCGAGTTGCTTCCGCGCCTTTGACGGATCGGCGCGCAACGCATCGACTTCGGCCGGGCGGTTGTAGCGCGCATCGAAGTCGACGTACTTCTTCCATTCGAGATTGACGTGGCCAAACGATTCTTCGACAAATTGCCGCACACTGTAGGTCTCGCCGGTGCCGATCACGAAATCGTCGGGCGACTCCTGCTGCAACATGAGCCACATCGCCTCGACGTATTCCTTGGCGTAGCCCCAATCGCGCGTCGCGTCGAGATTGCCCAGATACAGCTTGTCCTGTAAATTGTTCTTGACCATCGCCACCGCGCGCGCGATCTTGCGCGTGACGAAGGTCTCGCCGCGCCGCGGCGATTCATGGTTGAAGAGGATTCCGCTCGCGGCGAACATTCCGTAGCCCTCGCGATAGTTCACCGTGCAGTTGTGCGCGAACAGTTTCGCGCACGCATACGGACTGCGGGGATGAAACAAGGTGGACTCGCTTTGCGGCGGCGGCGTCGAACCGAACATTTCGCTCGACGAGGCTTGATAAAACCTGGCCTTCACGCCCGTCTTTCTTAGCCCTTCCAGCAACCGCAGCGCGCCCATGCCGGTGATGTCGCCGGTGCTTTCGGGGATATCGAAGCTCACACGCACATGGCTCTGCGCAGCCAGGTTATAAACTTCGTCGGGCCGGATGTCGTAGAGCATCGTCCAAAGGCTGCTGGTATCGGAGAGGTCGCCGAAGTGCAGGAAAAAGCGTTTGTTGTGTTCATGTAGGTCGGTGTAGATTCCATCGACCCGGCCCGTGTTAAAGCTGCTCGAGCGCCGCTTAATGCCGTGAACTTCGTATCCTTTGTGTAGCAGGAACTCGGCGAGGTAGGACCCGTCCTGTCCTGTTACACCAGTTATCAGTGCCTTTTTCATTTATCGAGGGGGGGTTAGCGTAGACTGACCTTCAGGTTATCATACCCCCCTCTCCGTTTACCAATGTTGCCGGTTCTTTCAACCCCGGTCAGGTCTTGCCAGCCGGTCTCGCGGCTGCTAACCGGGCATGGGCCGAAGGGTCTAAACGACACCGCCAAAGAACTAGCATCGGCGCGCTTCCTGCGGCCACCACCGGCGCGAGTGCGGTCGACTTTCACTTAGCCCGTCCGCCTCAATTTTTCGCATGTGAAAAAATAGACTTTTCGAATGTCTTCCTCCGTCACCGTAACCATCTACACCAGTCTCCAGTGCGGCGATTGCACGCGCTTCGACACGATGCTCAATGAATCGCTCGTCCCGAAGTTCCGCAATCGCGTTCGATTCGTGCACCGCGAGTTCCCACTTGCCAAACATGCGTGGGCGCGCGCGGCGTCGGTCTGCGCGTTGCGGTTCGACGAGATCGCATGCGGCCTCGCTTCGGGCTGGCGAACTTTTATTCTCGCCCGCATCAAGCAGACGACGACCGAAACTCTGGCCGACCGGGTGAGGGAATACGCCGCCGAAGTGGGCGTCGACGCCGCGCAAGCGCTGGGCGCAGTTGACGATCCAGCTCTGAACGCCACGGTCGATGCGCATCTCGCCGAAGGCCGGGCACGGGGCGTCGAGAAGACGCCGACGGTGTTCGTCAACAACACTGCATTCATCGAAGTATTCACGCTCGAAGAGATCACCGCGGGAATCGATCGCGCGCTCGCGGAAACAAAACCGGTCGCAATTGTGACCGGCGCGAGCCGGGGCATCGGGCGGGCGATCGCGGTTGAACTGGCGAAGTCGCATCGCGTGATCGCGACCTACCGGGGACGGAAGGATCTGGCCGAAAAACTGGCGGCCGAAACAGGCGCGGCGATTTTTCAGTGCGAGATCGCAAGCCGCGAGGACCGCGCTGCGCTGATTGACTTCACGCGGAAGGAGTTCGGGCGCCTCGATCTATTAATCAATAACGCGGGCATGGCGCAACGCGAACGTAACGATGTTCTCGTCGCCTCCGAGGAAAGCTTCGACGAACTCGTCAACACAAACTTGAAGGGACCGCATTTTCTGACACAAGCGGCGGCGCGTTGGATGGTGGAACAAGGCGGAGGCCGGATCGCGTTTATCACGTCGGTCTCTGCATACGCGGCGTCGGTGAATCGAGCGGAGTACTGCATGGCGAAGGCGGGGCTGTCGATGTCGGTGGCGGTGTATGCACAGCGGCTGGCGCGGCAGAACGTTCAGGTGTTTGAGATCCGGCCAGGCGTGATTCGCACCGATATGATCGCGGCTGTCGAAAAGCTGTACGAGGAACGCATCACCAACGGGCTGCTGCCGCAGCCGCGGCTGGGTGAATCGGAAGATGTCGCGAAGGCCGTGCGGGCGATCGCCGATGGGTTGCTCGATTACTCGACGGGCCAGGTTTTGAATGTCGACGGCGGCTTCCATATGAGGGGGCTGTAGATGCTCTACATCCTTTTCCTGGCCGCGGCGGCGCTTGGCGCCGCACTGAAATTTGATAAGACCGATGTGTTCCACGCGGGCGCGGCGGGCTACGCAAACTATCGCATCCCGGGTATCACGGTGACCGGCAAAGGAACGGTGCTCGTGTACGGCGAAGCGCGGACGACGACTCGCGGCGATTGGGGCGCGATCGAC
Source organism: Acidobacteriota bacterium (assembly GCA_016871055.1). GTDB lineage: Bacteria > Acidobacteriota > Terriglobia > Bryobacterales > Bryobacteraceae. The sequence continues at coordinate 7,761 of VFZW01000127.1, read as the reverse complement.
TGACAGCGGACGCACGTTCGGCGAGCAGCGCGTGATCGCGTCGGTGCCCGGAGAGAAGTCGAAGAACCCGGTGGCTCTGGCGCAAAAGTTGGCGACGACCAACGAGGTAACGTACAACAACCCCTTTGGCGATCACGGGCAAACGCGGGGGCACGGTTCACTTCGTGTTTTGCCTGGAGTACATGCGCGCGTACTACATGCGCAGTGCTGACGATGGGCTGACATTTTCGGCGCCGCGAGAGATCACGCAGGCGTTCGAAGGCTTTCGCGCGAACTACGACTGGAAGGTGCTGGCGGCCGGGCCGGGGCATGGAATTCGCTTGAAAAACGGGCGGCTGCCGATACCGGTTTGGATCTCGACGGGAACGGGCGGACACGCGGACCGACGGGAAAGAGGTCGAAGGCCGCCCGCGCGATCGCAAGAACGTGACGGTAAAGGCGTCCTACGACCACGCGAAGAGCTGGCCGGTGAGCCGCGCGATTGAGCCGGGGCCATCGGGCTATAGCGACCTGGCCGTATTGCGCGATGGAACGATTCTGCTGTTTTACGAACACCCGAAGGGCATGACGGTAGCACGGTTCAACATGGAATGGTTGACGGAGAAACGCTGAACGGGTTCCTGGGCGTTGGCCCTACACTGGAAGTTTGAGCAACACAGTATTCACAGCGCGCGAAGTGACCAAGGTCTACGACATGGGCGAGGTAAGCGTCCATGCGTTGCGAGGCGTCGATCTCGAATTGTTCGGGGGCGAGATGATGGTCCTGCTCGGCCCGTCGGGGAGCGGAAAGTCGACGCTACTGAACATCCTCGGCGGGCTTGATCGCGCTTCAGGCGGAACCGTGCTGTATCGCGATCTCGACATCACCGCGGCGGGCGACAAGCAACTGACGCAGTACCGGCGCTCTCATGTTGGATTCGTTTTCCAGTTCTATAACCTGATCCCGAGTTTGACAGCGCTCGAAAACGTCGCAGCCGTAACGGAGATCGCCGACAAACCGATGCGTCCGGAAGAAGCGCTCGAGCTGGTCGGACTGGGCGATCGCATGCACCACTTCCCTTCCCAGCTTTCCGGTGGCCAGCAGCAGCGCATCGCGATTGCGCGAGCAATCGCCAAACGGCCGTCGGTGCTGCTCTGCGATGAACCGACCGGCGCGCTCGATTCCGAAACAGGCATCGTCGTGCTCGAAGCAATCGATCGCGTCAATCGTGAGCTCGGAGCCGCGACCGCTCTGATTACACACAACGCCGACATCGCGGGCATGGCCGACCGCGTGGTGCACATGAGCAACGGGCACGTCTCGGCGGTCGAAATCAACAAGACGCGGCGCAATCCGCGGGACCTGCACTGGTAGCCGATGCGCGCGCTCGACATCAAACTGTTCCGCGATCTGTGGCGCATGCGCGGCCAGGTGATCGCGATTTCGCTCGTGCTGGCGGCAGGAATTGCGACGTATGTGATGGCCGCGAGTACCCTCGACTCGCTGCAACGTACACAAACGATGCTCTACGCGGAGTACCGGTTTCCCGAGTTGTTCTCCGGCTTGAAGCGCGCGCCGGCAAGCGTGCTGGCAAGGGTTGCGGCGATTCCGGGCGTTGTCGAGGTCGAGTCGCGCGTGATCGCCCAAGCCAGCATGTATCTGGACGGCTTCGACCAACCGGTGTCGGGCCAGATCGTCTCGTTGCCGAAACTCGCGCCGCAATTTAATCAACTGCGCGTTCGCGCGGGCCGCCTGCCGGGCGCCGGGCGCGACAACGAAGCAGCGGTCAGCGATGGCTTCGCCGGTGCGCACAAACTGCAACCCGGCTTCGCAATGGAAGCGACAATCAACGGACGCAAACGAAAGCTCACGGTAACCGGGATCGTTTCGACGCCGGAGTTCATCTATCAGCTTGCACCGGGATCCATCGTTCCCGACTTCAAATCGTATTGCGTGCTGTGGATGAATCGCGATGCGTTGGAAGGCGCCTACAACATGACGGGCGCGTTCAACGAAGTCGTCGCCAGCCTCGACCGCGACGCGCGTGTGGAAGACGCCGTGCAGCAACTCGACGCGATCTTGAAGCCGTATGGCGGGCTCGGCGCCTACGGCCGCAAGGACCAGGTTTCCCATCGCTATCTGAGCGAAGAGTTCAAACAGTTGACGATGATGTCGACGATGTTTCCGGCGATCTTTCTCTCTGTGGCGGCGTTTCTGCTCAACGTCGTAATTGGCCGGTTGCTTGCCACGCAGCGCGGGCAAATCGCGATTTTGAAAGCGTTCGGATACACAACGGCGAGTCTTGCGATTCACTTCGTAAAGCTCACAATGGTGATCGTCGTCATCGGCGTTGCGTTGGGAATCGCGGGCGGCCGGTGGCTGGGTGGCGGGCTATCGGCGCTCTACATGGACGTATACAAGTTCCCCTATCTGCACTACGAGGTGCGCGCGGAAATCGTGTTGGCATCGATCGCGTTCGGTGTCATCGCGGGCACGACGGGAACCCTGTTCGCGGTCTTTCGCGCCGCGGCGGAATCACCCGCGGTGGCAATGCAGCCGGCGCCGCCCGCGTCCTACCGCGTCAGCCTCTTCGAGCGATTCGGACCAGGGCGCTGGCTGTCGCAGCCGACGCGGATGATCTTTCGCAATATTGAGCGGAGGCCCGTGAAATCGCTGCTCTCGATCGCGGGCGTGGCAATGTCGACGTCGATTCTGATCCTGGGTGGTTTCTGGGGCGACGCCGTCGACTACATGGTCTTCGCACAGTTGCGGCGCGCGCAGATCGAAGACATTTCAGTCACATTTTTCGGACCGGTCTCGCGGCGCGCGCTGTATTCGCTGACAAGTCTGCCCGGCGTCTCGTACGCCGAACCGGTGCGAAGCGTACCGGCCCGCTTACGCTACGAACATCGAACCTACCGCGCGGCGATACAGGGCATCGAACCAAGTGGCGTGCTACGGCGGTTGCTTGACACGAATCTGGATCCGGTTGAGCTTCCCGCGGAGGGCATCGTGCTGACCGATCATCTTGCCACGATGCTGGGCGTGCGGAGTGGCGACGTCATGACGGTCGAACTGCTCGACGGCTCGCGTGAGATCCGCGAGATACCCGTGACCGGTCTGGTCTCGGAGTTCATCGGCGTAACCGCCTACATGCGGCGCGATTCGTTGAACCGATTCCTGCGCGAAGGCGATAGCGCGACGGGCGCGTATCTGGCCGCCGATCCCGCGTCGGTCGATCATCTCTACACCTTGCTGAAGAAAATCCCGGCCGTAGCGGGAACAGGAACGCGCGCGCGCGCGCTGGCCAGCTTCTACGAAACACTCGCCGCGCAGATGTTGACCTTCGCTTTCTTCAACACGCTGCTGGCTTCGACGATCGCAATCGGCGTTGTCTACAACACGGTGCGAGTGGCGCTGAGCGAGCGCAGCCGCGAGCTGGCAAGCTTGCGTGTGCTTGGCTACACGCGCGGCGAGGTGACCTACATTTTGCTGGGTGAACTGGCCGTGTTGATCTTCGCAGCGATTCCGATCGGGCTGGTTTTCGGCCGCGCGCTAGCGGGCATAATGGCGTCGACGGCGCAAACGGAGTTGTTTCGCGTGCCGATAATCGTCGAGCCGCCGACGTACGCATTCGCGGCGCTGGCCATTGTCGTAGCAACGCTGCTGTCGGCGCTGTCGGTCGGAAGAAAAATTCGCCACCTCGATCTGGTCGAGGTCCTGAAAGCGCGTGAGTAAACGGGAGAGAATAAGAACTTGAAACGCTGGATCTGGGTGATCGGGTTAGGAGCGATTCTCGCGGCGGGAATCACGCTCGGACTGCGTCCGCAACCGGTGCCAGTGGAGACGGCGCGCGTGGCGGCAAAGCCGTTGCGCGTGACGATCGAGGAAGAAGGCAAGACGAGGCTGCGTTCGCGCTATGTCATTTCGGCGCCGGTTTCCGGTTACTTGCGCAGACTGCCGGGGAAGGCTGGAGATGCGATCGGCTCGGGCGCTGTTGTGGGGCGCATTGAACCGCCGCATGTTGTCGCGCTGGATGCGCGTACGGAGCGGCAGTCGACGGCGCGCGTCAAAGCGGCCGAGGCCGCCGGCGTTGCGAGCGAAGCGCGGATCCACACTCTGGAAGAACAAGTGAAAATCACGCGTGTCGATCTGGATCATTGGAGGCGCGAGCGCGCCCGGGACGAAGGACTCGAGAAGTCGGGCGACATCCCGTCGTCGCGGCTCGATCAAACGTTGACGCAGTTTCGACGCGCCGAAACGGCGGTGGCGGCGGCCGAGAAAGCGGTGAGTGAAGCGCGTTCGTCGCGCGACGCGGTCCGCGCCGAGATCGTTGTGGCGCGAGAGGCGTTGAGCGGTCCGGCGGAGGCGGCGAACGGCGCCGTCATAGCGATCGCGGCGCCTGCCGGTGGGCGCGTGATTCGGGTTCTGCGCGACAGCGAGGGAGCCGTTGCGATGGGCGAGCCGCTCATCGAAATCGGCAATGCGAACGCGTTGGAGATTGTCGTCGAACTGCTCTCGGCCGATGCGGTAAGAATCACGCCGGGTACGCGGGTGTTGCTCACGCGATGGGGCGGCGAGAAGACCTTGGAGGCGCGCGTACGCGTGATCGAACCGGGCGGTTTCACCAAGGTCTCGGCGCTCGGCGTTGAGGAGCAGCGTGTACGTGTAGTGTCCGACATCGCTTCGCCCGAGAACGACTGGAAGGCGCTGGGCGACGGTTATCGCGTGGAAGCGGCTTTTGTGTTGTGGGAGAGCGATCGCGTTGTGCAGATCGCATCGAACGCGCTGTTCCGCAGCGGCGATGGGTTCGCGGTGTACGTTATAGAAGGCGGACAGGCGCAGTTGCGCAAAGTGAAGGTGGGTCATCGCAGTGCGCTGGCCTCGGAGATCGTCGATGGACTGCGCGAGGGCGACGAGGTTATTCTGCACCCGGACGAGACGATCGCGGCGGGAAAACTTGTAGTCGCCAAGGCCAGCTAAAATAGAAGTTTGGAACAACAACAACTGGCCGGGAAGAACATCCTGATTACAGGAGGGGGCCGGGGTATAGGTAAACGCTTGGCAATGGGCTTGGCGGCGCGGGGCGCGCGAATCGGACTGCTGGCGCGCAGCAAGGCCGAGATCGATTTAGCCCAGCTCGAGATTGAACAGGCGGGCGGCGTGGCGCTGCGTTTGCGCGCCGATGTGCGAGATGCCGATCAGGTGACCGGCGCGGTCGAACGCATGAAGGTGCATTGGGGATCGATCGACGCTCTGATCTGCGCCGCGGGAATGCAGGGGCCGATCGGAGCTATTCACGAGGTGCCGGTCAAAGCGTGGACCGAAACAGTGGAAACGAACTTGTTCGGGGCGATGCATGCGTGCCGCGCCGTACTTCCGGATATGATCAAGCGGCGATCGGGCAAGATCATCGCGCTCAGCGGCGGCGGTTCGTTAACGCCGCGGCCAGCGTTTTCGGCATACGCCGCAAGCAAAACGGCGCTCGTCCGCTTCATCGAAACGCTCGCGGCGGAAGTCGCCGCCAGCAACGTGCAGGCCAACTGTTTGGCGCCGGGAGGCGCCTACACGGCTATGACCGACGAAATTCTTGCAGCCGGCGAACGCGCCGGCGCGAAAGAAGTCGAGGACGCGCAGAAGATTCGCGTCACCGGCGGCATCGCACCGGAGAGGCAGGTCGCGCTGGCGGCATTCCTCGCAAGCGAGCGGTCGAATCACATCACCGGCAAAGTCGTCCACGTAAACGACGATTGGAAAAAACTGGCCAACGGGAGGACCTCGACCGAGTTGTATACGCTGCGCCGCGTGACGAGGGTGCAGCCGGACTGATACACTGGCGGCGCTATGCGATTCGCCACATTGCTGCTCTCCATCTCCGTCCTCTGCGCGCAACAGCCAGCGCGGAAGAAGATTCTCGCGATCGGCCAGTCGAAGGGATTTCATCACGACTCGACTTCCGATGGACTGGCGACAATCTGGATGATCGGCAAAGAGACTGGCCTCTGGGACACCTACATCAAGACCGACACCCAACTCATCACCAAGAAGAAACTGACCGGCAACGCGAAGAACCTCGACTACTTCGACGCGGTGTTTTTCTACACATCGGGCGAACTCGATCTCGATGAAGAACAAAAGCAGGCCCTGCTCGATTTCGTCCGCAAGGACGGCAAGGGCTTTATGGCGTCGCACAGCGGCGTCGACACGTTGTATCAATGGCCGGAGTATGGCGAACTGGTCGGCGGCTACTTCGATTTGCATCCATGGAATCAAGTGAACGCGAAGGTAATCACCGAAGACCCGAAGCACCCGGCGACGGCGCACTTTCCTCCGGACTTCTTCCTGTTCGACGAGATCTATCAGTTGAAAAACTATTCGCGCGACCGCGTGCGCGTGTTGATGCGTCTGGGCACCGACAGCGTCGATCTGAAGAAGAACGGCGTGCATCGCACCGACGGCGACTTCGCGATTTCCTGGGTGCGCGACTACGGCAAAGGCCGTGTGTTCGTATCCACGCTGGGCCATCGCAGCGAGGTGTGGGAGAACAAGCAGGTGCGGAAGATGTGGCTCGAAGCGGCGAAGTGGGTGATGGGTTTGACGCGCGAAGGCGACGCCACGCCGCGGCCTATTGCAAAGTGACGAGATCCTGCGTCTGCATCTTCTTCAGCTGCCCGCACGCGGCGTAAATGTCCAGTCCGCGCGGCCGCCGAAGGTAGCAGGGGATCGACTTCATCACGATCTTCTGAAAGCTGTCTACCCGTTCGGGCGTAGGCGTCCCGTACGGAATACCGGGGCCGGGGTTGAGCGCGATGAGATTCACCTTCGCCTTGAGATTCGCCAACAGCCGCACAACGCGGCGGGCATCGGCATCGGTGTCATTGACGTCCTTGAGCAGAACGTACTCGAACATCAAATACTCCCACCGGCGCAGCGGGTACGCTTTGCACACCTCAAGCAGATCGGCGAGGTGATACTTTCGCGTAATCGGCATCAGCTCGCGGCGTTGCTCTTCGGTCGATGCGTTGAGCGAAATCGCCAGCGTTGGCCGTACCTCGGCGGCGCCGAGTTCAGGAATCTTCGGAATGATCCCGGAGGTCGAAACGGTCAGGCGCCTCTGCGGGAATCCGACGCCGTTATCGTCGCAGAGAATCGAGGTGGCCTTCAGAACATTGTCGAGATTAAGCAGCGGCTCGCCCATGCCCATCATGACGATGTTGCAGTGTTGCGTGCGCGGATCGAGGGAGTGTGCACGGCAGACGTGCAGGACCTGGCCGACGATTTCGCCAGCGGTGAGATTCCGTTCGAGGCCCATCAGCGCGGTCAGGCAAAACTGGCAATTCACTGGGCACCCGACCTGCGAGGAAACGCAGATCGTGTGGCGATCGTCGGCAGGCATGACGACGGTTTCGACGGTGCGCCCATCGCTGGGTAGCTTGAGTAAATAGCGAGTCGTTCCGTCAACCGAGTCAAATCGCTGCTCGACATCGAGGTGACCGAGTTGATACTGCTGGCGCAGTTCTTTCGGCAGCGCCGTGGATTCATCGAGCGCGGCGACATTCCGCCGGTACATCTCGCCGTAAAGCTGCCGGGCGCGGTAGGCCGGCACACCGGGACCGAGCCGCTCGCGTAATCCGGCGACGTCGAGTCCGAGTAAAGTCTGCAGTGTCACTCCTTCCAGAGTAACGCTAGTCTCCTGTCTTGGATAATTCTTTACAACGGCGCACCTTGTCGAGGATAACGTCTGCGGAGGCCTTCCATGTGAAGGGGGTCGGGGCTCCGTT